>JBEEPX010000040.1:0-7475 GCA_041190885.1 Actinomycetota bacterium | reverse complement strand
TACTCGCGAAGGGTCTCAACAATGTCCATGCGGATCAGAGACTCATCCTCTGCCACGATTACTCTGCGCTGCGCTGCTGCATCTGCCATGGCAACAACCTTATTGGTTAACCACTCGATTTATCTAAATAAAAACTTTCAACTAAGATTTACTGGTTATCACTTGCCGAAGTGGCGAAATGGCAGACGCGGAGCACTCAAAATGCTTTTCCGAAAGGAGTGCGGGTTCAAGTCCCGCCTTCGGCACCAAAAATAAGAAAATCCCTCCCCTGTGCGGGGAGGGATTTTTCATTGCTTGAATTACTGGCGGCCGTAGCCAGGAGCAGCCTCGTTGACTGCATCGCCAACGCGGTGAACGCGAAGTGAGTTGGTTGAGCCAGGGATGCCAGGCGGGGTTCCGGCTACGACTACTACTTCTTCGCCAACCTTTGCCATGCCTTCGGCAATGACGATCTCGTCTACCTGGTGCATCATTTCATCCGTGTGCTTTACCGGCGCAACTAGGTATGAGTGTGCGCCCCAAACCAACGACAGCTGGTTGCGAACTGATTCGCTCGGGGTGAAAGCGATGGTTGGAACCGATGAACGCAAGCGTGAAACGCGGCGGAACGAGTCACCAGACTCGGTGAAGACGCAAACATACTTTGAACCTAGAAGCTCGGCGATCTCAACCGCAGCCAGCGACACAGCACCTGAGTGGGTGTGTGGGCGGGTGCCTAGGTCAGGGATGCGGTCTAGGCCGTTCTCTTCGGTTGACTCGATGATGCGAGCCATTGCCTGAACAGTCTCGACCGGCCACTTGCCCACTGAAGTCTCGCCAGAAAGCATTACTGCGTCTGCGCCATCAAGAATTGCATTTGCAACATCTGAAGCCTCAGCGCGGGTTGGGCGCGAGTTCTCGATCATGGTCTCAAGCATCTGAGTTGCAACGATGACCGGCTTTGCCCAACGGCGAGCCAATTCAACGGCACGCTTCTGAACCAAAGGAACATCTTCGAATGGAAGCTCGACACCTAGGTCGCCACGGGCAACCATGATGCCGTCGAAGGCGTCGATGATCTCTTCGAGAGCTGCAACGGCCTGTGGCTTTTCAATCTTTGCGATAACCGGAAGGAACTTGCCCTCTTCGGTCATGATCTCGTGCACGCGAACGATGTCGCTGGCGTTGCGAACGAATGAAAGCGCGATCATGTCGACGCCTAGGCGGATGCCCCAGCGAAGGTCATCTTCGTCTTTCTCAGAAAGCGCTGGAACGTTGACCGCAACACCTGGAAGGTTGATGCCCTTGTTGTTTGAGACGTAACCAGGAATCTCAACTACGGTGGTGACGGTGTCGGCGGTTACTTCGGTGGCCTTTAGGGTCACCTTGCCATCGTCGATAAGAAGCAAGTCGCCAGGCTTTACGTCACCGCAAAGGCCCTTGAAAGTGGTGCCACAAATCTCTTTGGTTCCCTCGACCTCGTTGATGGTGATCTTGAAAACGTCACCCTTTTCGAGCATGTGTGGGCCGTTTGCAAAACGAGCAAGACGAATCTTCGGACCCTGCAGGTCAACAAAGATGCCGACTGGCTTACCGGCGTCGGCGGCAGCCTTACGCACGGTGCGGTAAATCTCTTCGTGGACGTCGTAGCTGCCGTGGCTGAGGTTCATGCGGGCAACGTCGACACCGGCGTCAATAATGGCGCGGATTTGCTCGTAGCTTGAAGTTGCCGGACCTAGTGTGGCAACAATCTTTGCGCGTCTCATTTGTTCCTTTTTCTGTGGGTTCCTGACCGTGTGATCAAGAAGGTTTGTTTGACTCTTGTTTTTTAGCTGTAAATCGAAATCGGTTGGTCGGTTGGCTTGACCGGCTTTGGAAGCACCGTTGAGCCCTCGAGGTACTCGTCGATGGCAGCTGCAGCTGCACGACCTTCGGCGATTGCCCAAACGATCAGGCTCTGGCCGCGACCGGCATCGCCCGCAACGAAAACGCCATCAGCGTTTGTTGACCAGTTTTTGTCGCGCGCCAAGTTACCGCGTGAATCGAATTCGGTTGCTGACTGCTCAGCAATCAAATCGCCTTCGACACCGGTGAAACCTAGTGCCAAAAGAACAAGGTCAGCCGGGATAATTCGCTCGGTGCCGGCCTTCGGGAGGCGCTTGCCATCGATGAATTCGGTCTCTGCGACCTTTACTCCGGTGACTTTGCCGTTTTCTCCAACGAATTCGACGGTTGAGGCAAGATAGCTGCGCTCACCGAATTCCTCGTGTGCGCTGGCGACCTCGAACAAAGTTGGCATGGTTGGCCATGGCTGGTGGTCGGGGCGCTCGGTTGGCGGCTGCTTGCCGATCGCCAGGGTGGTAACCGAAATGGCGCCTTGACGGGTCGCGGTGCCCAGGCAGTCTGCGCCGGTGTCGCCACCGCCGAGAATGACTACGTTGAGGCCATCCGCTACGATCTGAGATTCAATCGACTCCCCCGCAACGGCACGGTTGCCCTGGGTTAGGTAGTCCATTGCGAAGTGCACGCCAGAAAGTTCACGGCCCGGGATCTTTAGGTCACGAGGCTTGGTGGCACCGGTGGCGACCAAAACTGCGTCATAGCGTGATCGCAGGTCTTCCCAGGTGATGTCGACACCGATGTTTACACCAGCGCGGAAACGAGTTCCCTCAGCTTCCATCTGGGCAATACGCCGGTCGATGTGATGCTTTTCCATCTTGAAGTCAGGAATTCCGTAGCGCAGCAAACCACCGATTCGGTCATCGCGTTCGTAAACCGCCACGGTGTGGCCGGCACGAGTCAACTGCTGAGCGGCTGCCAAACCAGCAGGCCCAGAACCAACAACGGCAACGGTCTTGCCGGTTAGTCGCTCAGGAGCGTGCGGTTTTACCCAGTCGCTGTCAAAGGCGTTATCGATGATCGAAACTTCGATTTCCTTGATGGTTACCGCTGGCTGATTAATGCCTAGTACACATGAACTCTCGCAAGGCGCTGGGCAGAGGCGACCGGTGAACTCCGGGAAATTGTTGGTTGCGTGAAGGCGCTCGATGGCGTTCTTGCCATCATTGCGCCATACGAGGTCGTTCCACTCGGGAATTAGGTTGCCTAGAGGGCATCCCTGGTGACAGAAAGGCACGCCACAATCCATGCAGCGGCTCGCCTGGTTGACAACCACGCCCTGCTCGCGGCGTTCATAGACTTCTTTCCAGTCCATGATTCGAACCGCTACCGGGCGACGTTGTGCAGTCTCGCGCTGGGTGGTTTTGAGGAATCCACGTGGATCAGCCATTGGTGACCTCCAGAATCTCTTGCCAGACAGAATCGCTGTCTGGGTCAATGCCGTTGTCGGTTGCCTTTGCACGAATTGCAAGCACGCTTGCGTAGTCGCGTGGCAAGACGCGGGTGAAGTTAGAAAGTTCGGCCTCGAAGTTCGCCAAGATGCCTTCAGCCAAAACCGAACCGGTCTCGGCAACGTGCAGCTCGAGAATTGCCTTCAAGCGAGTTGCGTCAATTGCTTCAAGTTCACCGATGTGCAGTTCGCCAGCGGCCAAAGCTTCGTGGTTTACGCGATCTCCACGAAGTTTGTAGATGTAGGCGACGCCACCAGACATACCTGCACCGAGGTTGCGGCCGGTTCTACCCAGAATCACAGCAACACCACCGGTCATGTATTCGAGAGCGTGGTCTCCACAGCCTTCGGCAACAGCGGTAACGCCTGAGTTGCGAACCAAGAATCGCTCACCCACGATGCCGCGAAGCAACATGGTTCCGCTGGTTGCACCATAGCCGATAACGTTTCCGGCGATGATGTTCTGCTCAGCAGGGAAAACGCTTCCGTGGTCTGGGCGAACGACAATCATTCCGCCCGAAAGGCCCTTACCAACGTAGTCGTTTGAGTCGCCCTCGAGAGTCAACTTGATGCCTTTCGGCACGAAAGCACCGAATGATTGACCGGCAGAACCGCGCAAGCGAACATCGATGGTTGCCTCTGGCAGGCCATCAGCTGCGTAGCGCTTGGTCAGTTCATTGCCAAGCATGGTGCCAACCGCCTGGTCGACGTTGGTGATGTCGAGCTCGATGGTTACCGGCTTTGCGTCTTCAAGAGCAGGGCCGGCCTGAGCAATCAACTTGTGGTCAAAGTGCTTTTCAAGCTCGTGGTCTTGAACGGTGATGCGGCGACGCGAGGCATCTGCCGAGACCGCTGGGCTTGCCAGGATTGGAGTCAGGTCTAGACCATCGGCCTTCCAGTGCTGAATTGCGCGGTTTACATCGATTAGCTCTGCGTGACCGATTGCCTCGTCAAGACTGCGGAAACCTAGTGCAGCCAGGTACTCGCGAACTTCTTCAGCTAGGAACTCGAAGAAGTTGACGACGAATTCAGGCTTTCCGGTGAAACGCGAGCGAAGGGTTGGGTTCTGAGTTGCAACACCAACCGGGCAGGTGTCTAGGTGACAGACGCGCATCAAGATGCAGCCCTCGACAACCAGCGGAGCGGTAGCAAAGCCAAACTCTTCGGCGCCGAGCAAAGCAGCGATGATTACGTCGCGGCCGGTC
Source organism: Actinomycetota bacterium (assembly GCA_041190885.1). Taxonomy (GTDB): domain Bacteria; phylum Actinomycetota; class Actinomycetes; order Actinomycetales; family Microbacteriaceae; genus Rhodoluna. Next base: position 2,942 of record JBEEPX010000040.1, on the reverse strand, counting down.
TTCATCTGACCATCAACCTGAACTGAAATGCGGTCACGAAGCCCGTTCAGCATCAGGGTCTGCTGTGCCTCGGCAAGTCCTAACTCCCAAGGGGTTCCAGCGTGCTTGAGTGAGTTCAGCGGGCTAGCGCCGGTACCGCCATCGTGGCCAGAAACCAAGATCACGTCGGCCTTAGCCTTCGCCACACCGGCGGCAACGGTTCCGATGCCAACCTGCGAAACAAGCTTCACGTGAACGCGAGCAGCACGATTAGCGCGCTTTACGTCGAAGATCAACTGCTTTAGGTCTTCGATCGAATAGATGTCGTGGTGAGGAGGTGGTGAAATCAGACCGACACCCGGAGTCGAGTGACGAGTCTTGGCGATCCACGGGTAAACCTTGTTTGGAGGCAGCTGGCCACCCTCACCAGGCTTTGCTCCCTGAGCCATCTTGATCTGGATGTCGTCGGCATGTGACAGGTACATGCTGGTTACGCCAAAGCGACCAGATGCGACCTGCTTGATTGCCGAGCGACGGGTTGGGTCTAGCAAACGCTCAACGTCTTCGCCGCCCTCGCCGGTGTTCGACTTTGCGCCGATTGAGTTCATTGCGATTGCGAGAGTCTCGTGAGCCTCAGGAGAAATCGAACCGTATGACATCGCACCGGTTGAGAATCGCTTTACGATTGCCGAAACCGGTTCAACCTCGTCGATTGATACTGCCGGGCGAACACCCTCACGGAGAGTGAAGAGGCCGCGCAAGGTCATCAGGTTTTCAGCCTGGTCGTCGACCAGCTTCGTGTACTCGCGGAAGATGTCGTATCGCTTGGTGCGAGTCGAGTGCTGAAGTTTGAAGACAGTCTCTGGGTTGAATAGGTGCGGTGGGCCTTCGCGGCGCCACTGGTACTCGCCACCGGTTTCGAGCTGCTGGTGAACGTTGGTTGCACCTTCAACTGGATATGCAGCGGTGTGGCGCGAGTTGATTTCGTCGTGAATAACTTCGATGCCGATACCGCCAAGCTGGCTGGTGGTGCCGGTGAAGTAGGTGTCGACGAACTCTTGGCTTAGACCGATTGCCTCGAAGGTCTGTGCACCTGAGTAAGAAGAAACTGTCGAGATTCCCATCTTCGACATGATCTTCAGAACGCCCTTGCCGAGGCCCTTGATCAGGTTCTTCTGAGCGTATTCGACGGTGATGCCCGAGATCTGACCAGACTTAACCATCTGCTCGACAGATTCCATCGCTAGGTATGGGTTGACCGCAGCGGCGCCGTAGCCGATTAGAGCTGCAACGTGGTGCACTTCGCGCACGTCACCGGCTTCAACAACAAGGCCAACGCGGGTGCGCAGCCCCTCGCGAATTAGGTGGTGGTGAACTGCTGAGGTGAGTAGCAGCGACGGGATTGGCGCAGACTCATAGCTGCTGTCGCGGTCCGAGATGATCAGGTAAGTCGCACCGGCTTCGATTGCGGCGGTTACCTCTTCAAAAATTTCACGGATGCGAGCCGCTAGGCCCTCTGCGCCGTTGTCGACACGATAGATGCCCTTGACAACGTAAGCCTGTCCAACGCCCGGCTTCTCATCGATGTGCTTGATCTTGGCAAGCTCGTCGTTGTTTAGAACCGGGAAACCAAGGATGACCTGCTGTGCGTGCTCAGGGGTTGCCGAAAGCAGGTTGCGTTCAGGGCCAATGCCGGTGCTGAGCGAGGTAACAACCTCTTCACGGATTGAGTCGAGTGGCGGGTTGGTGACCTGAGCGAACTGCTGAACGAAGTAGTCGAACAGTAGACGTGGTCGGTCTGAAATCGCCGCGATCGGAGTGTCAGAGCCCATTGCTCCGAGTGGTTCGATGCCGTTTCGGGCCATCGGTGCAAGCAGAATGCGTAGCTCTTCCTCGGTGTAGCCAAAGGTGCGCTGACGTCGGTTGACCGATGAGGCAGTGTGTGCGATGTGCTCGCGCTCAGGCAAGTCACCCAAGGTGATGCGGTTCTGCTCGAGCCATTCGCCCCAAGGCTCAAGCGCTGAAATTTCGGCCTTGATTTCTTCGTCGTCGATCAATCGACCATTGACGGTGTCTGCAAGGAACATGCGGCCAGGCTGCAGGCGGCCCTTGCGAACGATGCGACTAGGGTCGATCTTGGCAACGCCAATTTCAGAAGCCAAAACAACCAAGCCGTCTTCGGTGATTACGTAGCGACCCGGACGCAATCCGTTTCGGTCAAGGGTTGCGCCAACAAGTGAGCCGTCGGTGAATACAACCGCGGCTGGGCCGTCCCAAGGCTCCATGAGCATCGAGTGATACTCGTAGAAGTTCTTGCGTGACTCATCAATGTCGCTCTGCTTTTCCCAGGCCTCAGGAATCATCATCATCATCGCGTGAGGAAGACTGCGGCCACCCATGTAAAGCAACTCAACGACTTCGTCGAATGACGCCGAGTCGCTGGCGCCCGCGGTAAGAATCGGAGAAATCTCCTTGATGTCGCCAAGAACATCGGCAGAAAGCTGAGCTTCGCGGGCCCTCATCCAGTTTCGGTTGCCCTTGACGGTGTTGATCTCGCCGTTGTGAGCAATCATTCGGAATGGGTGCGCGAGCGGCCAAGACGGGAATGTGTTGGTCGAGAAGCGTGAGTGCACCAGAGCCAAGGTCGAGTCGAAGCGCTCATCGCTAAGGTCTGGGTAGAACGGCTCAAGCTGAAGGGTGGTGACCATGCCCTTGTAGACGATCGTGCGAGATGAGAGCGACGGGAAGTAGATTCCTAGCTGACGCTCGGCACGCTTGCGAAGGCGGAACGCGCGACGCTCTAGCTCGATGCCGGTAACGCCGTCAACGGCCTCAACGAAAACCTGGCGAATAATCGGCATCGCTTCGCGAGCCAAGTCACCCAAAACGGCTGGGTTGGTAGGAACTTCGCGCCAACCAAGCACGCGCATCTTCTCTAGGTCGGCCAAGTCGGCAAAACCGGC
>JBEEPX010000039.1:0-5346 GCA_041190885.1 Actinomycetota bacterium | reverse complement strand
TGTTCTTATTCACTGGCTCGGTGCTGTTGCCGATCAAGGCAGTGATTTTGAATGTTCTTTCACTCGGCGCAACCCTGGGCTTCATTACCTGGGTGTTTATGGGCGGCCACCTGAAGTGGTTAATTGGCGACTTCTTTGTGACCGGCACGGTCGACACCTCGACCACGGTTCTGATTGCCGTTGTCGCATTCGGTCTATCGATGGACTACGAACTGTTCTTGCTGAGCCGAATCAAAGAACAACATGACGCCGGCCTCGGCACCACCGATTCGGTCGCCGTTGGACTGCAAAAATCAGGCCGAATTATCACCGCCGCGGCCCTGGTTTTGGCGTTTAGCTTTATCGGGTTCACCACCTCGGGCGTTACCATCATGAAGTCGCTCGGCCTTGGTATTGCCTTCGCGATTTTGCTCGATGCCACCGTGGTTCGTGCGCTCTTGGTGCCAGCCCTGATGCGCCTATTCGGCCAGGCAAACTGGTGGGCACCGCGCTGGATGAAAAAGATCTACAAGAAGGTCGGTCTAGACCACTAACTTGCGTTCGGTTACCTGCGCGCAGCCTAGGCAAACCTTGGGTGCTGCAACGCTAAACTTGAACCATGCTTATGTCAGACCGCGATATCCGCGCATCCATTGAAGCCGGCCAGATTGGCCTAGAGCCACTAGACATGTCGCTGCTGCAACCATCGTCTTTTGATGTGCGCATCGACCGCTTCTTCAGACTTTTCGACAACCACAAGTATGCGTTCATCGACCCAGCCGAGCCACAGGAAGACCTGACTCGCTTTGTTGAGGTTGCGCCAGACGAGCCATTCATTTTGCACCCGGGTGAGTTTGTTCTTGGCTCGACCTATGAGTTCGTAAAGTTGCCAGACAACGTTGCCGCTCGCCTCGAGGGCAAGAGCTCACTTGGTCGCCTCGGTCTAGTCACCCACTCAACCGCGGGCTTCGTTGACCCTGGCTTCAACGGGCACGTGACCCTAGAGCTTTCGAACATGGCAACCTTGCCAATCAAGCTTTGGCCAGGCATGAAGATTGGTCAGCTGTGTTTCTTCCAGCTGTCATCGCCTTCAGAGACCCCATACGGTTCGGCAAAATACCTTAACCGCTACCAGGGCCAGCGTGGGCCAACTGCGTCACGCAGCTTTATGAACTTTCACCGCACGGATGTTGGCACCGCGCCTCTAGAGGGCAACAACTAACCAGCTTTTCGAAGGGCTGCACATTTTGAAAAAAATCGCGAGCGGCTTCGCCGCTTTGGTACTCGGCCTGTCGGCCATCCTTGGAATTTCGGCCCCCGCAAATGCCCACGCCGAATTGGTTGAGGCATCGCCGGCGGCTGACTCGTTGATCGGCGCACTGCCGGAATATGTTGACCTCACCTTCGGTGAGAACATCATGACCCTCGAGGGTTCTGAGGGTTCAAACATCATCACCGTTGTCGACTCAAACGGCGCCAAGGTTGACGATGAAACCATCGTGGTCAACGCTGCCGTGGTTTCGGTCGGCATCAAGCCTGGTTTTGGCGACGGCACCTACACAGTCGCCTATCGTGTGGTTTCTGAGGATGGCCACCCGATTGAGGGTTCATACAAGTTTGAGGTCGGCGAAGCCGCGCAAACCAATGTGATTGCGCCAGCGCCAACGGCCAGCCACACCGATGACGAGCACGCGGCTCTTGAAGCCCAATCGACTGCTAATACCCTACTGGTTGTTCTCGGAGGCTCAATCGTGGTTGCCGCCGCAGCTTCGATCTTCTTAGTTCTTCGCCGCCGCAAGCCGGCCGCGCCACCAGCCGAGTAGCAATTTGCCTGCTCTACAATTCGTAGAATAGACTGAGTTCTACGCAAAGTAGAGGAGAAATTCATGCGTCGATCAATTCTTGTTGCTTTCGCACTCGTGCCGGCACTTCTAGTTCCAGCAACCCCTGCCGCTTTTGCCGCACCCGCGCAGGTTGCGATTACCGACGCTTGGGTGAAGGCCTCGTCTTTCTCTGATCACGCCGGCGGCATGACCGGCGTATTTATGAAGGTTACAAACAAGACCAAGCGCGCAATCACTTTGCTTTCAGGCACCAGCAGCATGGCCGCCATGGTTGAAACTCACCAGGTGATTGACGGTGTGATGTCGAAGACCGCCCGCGGCATAAAAATTATGCCTGGCAAGACCGTGATCCTAGAACCAGGCGGTTTGCACGTTATGTTGATGGGCCTAAAGAAACCCATTCTTGCCGGAACCAAGGTTGACCTGACGCTAAAGTTTGCCGGCGCAAGCCCTCTTGTTTTGAAGCCGATGCTGGCCAAAACCGCAGCAGCCGGTGATGAGACCTACGACCCAGGCATGAAGCACTAAACATGATTAGCCGTCGCCAGATTTTGCTCGGTGGGCTTGCAACCGCAGGCGCAACGGGCGGAATTCTGGCTGCCGGTGGGGCTGCCGCCGCACAGGCATACAAGGATGGCTTTGCAGCCGCCGAGCTGAAGGCACAGACCCGGGTTGCAAATTCGAAGTCAAACTTCAACGGGAAGCACCAGGCAGGAATTGAGCAGCGAGCCCAAGCGCACGCAAACTTCATCGGATTCGACCTGAAGCCTGGTATCACCCGCGATGATATGTTGCGCTGGATGGTTTTGCTCACCGACGACATCACTCGACTTTGCAGTGGCGAGCCGGTGCTTGCCGACCCAGAACCCGATGTGATGATTGGTGCCGCCAACCTAACCGTGACCGTTGGCTTCGGCCCAACGTTGTTCAAGAAAATCGGGCTTGAGGCCCAACTGCCAGATGGTTTTGCCGAACTGCCTTCGTTCAAGATCGACAAGCTGCGCGATGAATTTAGCGGCGGCGATGTGCTCGTGCAGGTCGGTGCCGACGACCTTTTGATTCTCAGTCACGCAACCCGTGCCCTGCTGCGCGACAGTGAAGCCTTTGGGAAGGTGCGTTGGCAACAGGCTGGCTTTACCAACGCTGTTGGTTCGAGCCCAGAGGGCAAAACCCAGCGCAACTTGATGGGCCAGGTTGATGGCACCGATAACCCAGAATTTGGCTCACCGACCTTCGCCAACCAGGTTTGGATCAAGGAGGGCCCGGCCTGGGCAATTGGCGGCACTCAACTTGCCCTGCGCAGGATTCAGATGAATCTGAACACCTGGGACATGCTCGGCCGCACCGACAAAGAAGAGGTAATCGGCCGACACCTCGACACCGGCGCACCCCTTGGTCAAAAGCATGAGTTTGATCCGATCGATTTCGAAGCTAAAAAGGAAAACGGACTTCAGGTGATTCCACCTTTTGCTCACATTCGCAGGGCAGCAGCAAGTAAACCCGGTGAGCAGTTCTTTAGACGACCGTTCAACTATCAGGTGGTTGGCGCAACGCCTAGCCAACTCGATTCAGGCTTGCTCTGGACCGCCTATGCAGCCGACCTAACTAAGCAATACTTGCCAGTGCAGCAACGCCTTGCAGACTTTGACCTGCTGAACAAGTGGACAACGCCTATTGGCTCGGCGGTGTTTGCGATCGCTCGAGGATTTGAACCCGGCGAGATTTTGGCCGAAGAGCTATTCGCCTAGATCCAATCGAAACGGTGTCGAACCACAAAGACCGAGTGCAACTGCTGTTCGGTTAGGTGATCTCGGCCGGCCTCAACAACCAACTCGACAAGGTGCTTCGCCGAGGCTTCAACTGGCATTTCGGCGAGCAGTTCGAGACGGCGGCCAAACTCGGGGTATTGAAGTTCGAACCTGCGAAAACGGTTGAGCGAATCACCGCTCTGTTCAAGCCCTTGAACTGGTGAATGCCAGGCTCGGAGTAGGCCGAGCACGAAATCAATGCAGTAGCTTCGGATGTGCTGCCCGGCGATTAGAACTTCGCCGCGACGAGCGCGACCCACGCCGATGAGTATGTTCGCCAGAAATAGGTCGAACTCATCATCAAGGGTCGCGTGTTTGTTGTGCTGGCGTGCAGCCACGACCTGCATGCGCTCGGTGATGTTGGTCTTGTCAACGGCAACCGAGTAGTCGTTGACGCTAACGATCTCGAGTTCGGAATCGTTGAAAACGGCGAATTCTAGAACCTGACCCGATTCATAAACCACCTTCAAACCGTGCGCGGTCTCGCGCGGGCGCATGGCGATTTGGTCGTGGTTGGGTAACCAAGATAAATCCTGGCGAAGCTCTTCGGCCCGCCCCTCTTGCGTGAAGACAAAGAAGTCGTGGTCGCTCCACTCATCGACTCGCTTGGTGTCGGCCGTGGAACCAACCAGCACCAGACCGATCACCTCAGACCTGGCTGACAGGTTGTCTGCTAGGGCAGCACTAAAGGCTAGAAACTTTGCGAGCACATCATTGGTCATTGTCTGAATATACGCCTCGCCGACACGAGTGTTTTCTCATCACAGCGGCGCATGGCGCTGTTGTCGGCAGCAATCTCGCAAAGTCGATTAACCTCGCCAACTAGGGCCTTCGATGCCGCCAGCCGTGGGCTGAGTGTTCGCACAAAACCGGCCAACTTTTTGAGTGCGTTGTGGTTACCTCGGATGTGTGCCAGCTCGTGCCAAAGCACCGCTTCAAACTGATCTTCGGTGAGAACCTCGCGAACCAGTGAAGACAGAACTATCTGCCGGTTGCGAGTAAAAGCGACCGCGATGGGCAAAGCGATCTCGAGAACCTCAACACCCATAAAGTTTTGAACCGGCCGCAGAGCCCCTTCAAAAAGCGGTGAGGTTTGCTTGGCCGCGACCACCAGTGGCTCGATTCGAAGATTGATCAGGGCAAGGCTGATGCCGGCGGCAGCCAACATTAGCCAGGGAGCAAAACTAACCCAAAAGGCGGCAAGCCAATTGGCACTGCCGGCTGCATTCGATTCGAGTGCGAGCCAGGTTTCAATCAGCGACCAAATGGTAACCGCAAATGCAACAACTGCCGCTACACCGGCTGACAAGAAGCTAGCGAACCAAACAGTCAGACCCAGGCTAGGAAATTTTAAAAAGAGCCTTCGGCTCGGAAGAAAAATCGGGGCAAGGGTGGTGACTAAAATCATCCATTCGAGGGTGATCGGAATAAGCAAAAGTGGAGCGGTCACGACTAAAGGCTAACGACAACTAGCCGAGTGAATCGCGAAGGGCCTTAATCTGAGCCTTGCTCAAGCCGCTCGCAAAGTGGCTGAAAGCTAGGGCAGGGTTGCCGGCATTGGTGACCAGGTTCAACATCAGTGTGGCTGCATGTTGTTCACGGGTTTGAGCTGGACTAAACAGCAGGGAACGCCCTTCGCCTTGCTCGCGAGTGACAAGTTCTTTTTCGACTAGTCGCGACAAAACGGTCAGGACTGTGGTCAAAGCTAGGTCACC
>JBEEPX010000038.1:0-3844 GCA_041190885.1 Actinomycetota bacterium | reverse complement strand
CACGTCGCCCCAACCCGAAGACCCGTTCATGCGCCCCATTGGCCCATCAAAACCAGCCGATGGAGTCATCGGAGTCACGTTTGCGATGCGACCATCTGGTGCTTGATCTAGGCACGCGTCGGCGAGCCACTTGCGACTGAATGCATCAACGTCGTAAAGCCGGGCCGCGGTCTCAATGAATATTTGCCAGTCGCCAGACCAGCCGGCTCTTTCGCGATGCGGGCAGTCGGTTGGCACATCGCAGGCGTTCGACCTAAATGACCAATCAGCTGCTTGATGCAACCAGGTCAAACGCTCATCGCTGCTTTCGAAGGTGCCAATCTTTTTCAGGTCGGTGTGCACCACAACGGCCTGGATATCGGCCGAGGTTAGTTCACCTTCAAAACCCTCGACTCGAACGAATTGAAAACCGTGAGTGGTGAACTTGGGTTCGAAAACATCGCCTTCGATGCCAGCAGAAATTACCTCGTCGATCTGGTGGTCTTTGATGGGGTGAGGCATGAACGGAAACTGCACGTCTAGATTTGCCGTCGAAATGTTGCCAGTTTTTGCATCGAGCCACTCGGCGTGCGTGAGCACAACCCGATTGCCGGCAGAACCTAGGTTTGAGAGGCGACACCAACCGTTTATGTTTTGGCCAAAGTCAACCACAGAGGCACCATCTGTAAGTTTGGTGATCGATTTAGGAGCCAGGGTTTCGACCCGGCGAACCGGCGGCGCGACCGGTTCAACCAAACTTGCCTTCACCTCAACTTCGGCTGGCGCTAGCCAACCAGAATCATCAAAGGCGCTCTTTGTGACCGCCTCATCGAACAGCCTGCGGTCTTCGACCTGCCCTAAGAACAGATCAGCCCCGGTGATGTGTGACGGGGCAAACTTGAATGCATCGCTGGCTGTGCCCCAAACCGATTTGGCACCCGACGAGTCAAGAATGGTCAATTCGGCAATCAATGAGACGTGCTCGCCAAACTGTTTGTCAGAACGCATGATGTCGGCCGCACCTCTAAACCAGCCATCTGCCAGCAACACCGCAAGGGCGTTTGCCCCTTGGGTCAGTTGCGAAGTGACGTCATAGCTTTGAACTTGGATGCGCTCGCGATACTGGGTTGAACCGGGAGTGAGTTCTTGATCGCCTACTCTCGAGCCATTAATGAAACCCTGATAGATGCCTTGAGCAGAGACTCGAAGAGTCGCCGATGCCGGTTTCGAGGCGAGCGAGAATTCGCCCCGCAGCCAATAGGCGGGCCTTTCGCCCTTGGGCGCGACTACGCGCTCAACGGGTGAAATCCACTTAGCTTCGAGTGAGATTTTCCCGTTTGTGTTTTCCATCAGATTCAAACCAAGTCGCTGCCGGCCAGCGATTTAGTACATGTTTTCTTGAGCCGGCAGGGCACCGGTAATGTAACCGACGATCTTCTCGTAGGTGGTTTCGCTGGTCTGAACATCGGCAACCTTGCGGCCACGGTTAAGCACCACCATGCGCGAGGTCGCGTTAAAGGCCAGTGGAAGGTCGTGGGTGACGACCACCACTGCAATACCCGAGGCAGCCAGGCGCTTGATGAGCCCTTCGACCATTACCTTTTGCTCATATCCCAAAGCAGCGGTTGGTTCGTCGAGCAACAAGATGCCGTTTGGCTTGTTGTTCACTCGCACCGCGGCACGGGCCAGAGCAACGCCCTGTCGCTGGCCACCCGAAAGCATTTCAACCGGACGAGTTAGGTTGGCAATCTTGACACCTAGAAGTTCGGTCTCAGAGTTAGCCTCGGCAATCATCTTTTTGCGGTCAACAAATCCAAGCCAGCCCAGCGGGCCTTTACGCAAGATCTCTTTTCCGAGCAACAGGTTTGTCGCGCTATCGAGTGCGTCAACCAAAGCAAGGTCTTGATAGACCATTTCGATGCCGGCATTGGCCGAATCTTTTGGTGCGTGAAAATTCACTTCGTCGCCGTGCACTCGAATAGTGCCGTGAGTCTGTCGGTGCACTCCAGACATGAGTTTTAGCAGGGTTGACTTGCCGGCACCGTTGTCGCCGAGCAAAGCCACGGCCTCGCCCTGGTTCACCTTGAAGTTGATGCCGTCCAAAGCCTTTACATAGCCATAGTGAAGCTCGATGCCCTGAAGGTCTAGGGCCGGAGTTGTATTTGCGCTCATGGTTTTACTTCGCTTCCTTGTGAGCAGAGACCTTTGACTTGCCAACCGCCTGACGAGCTACCGCCTTACCTAGGTAGTGCTCGCCAGCAAGTGCGCCGATCAATAGCAGACCAGTGATGGTGATTGTCCAGTATGGCTGGATGTTTAGGATCAGCAATCCGCTACCGATGGTTGAGATAACCAGTGCACCTACCAAAACCTTTGGCAGGCTACCTCGGCCGCCAGCAAGTGAAATGCCCGAAAGTGCGACAGCGGTGAGGCCGTCGAAAAGCACACCGGTTGCCGCAGTTGGGCTGGCCTGTGCGGTGTAGGCGCAGGTGACAACACCACCAAGTGCGGCCAAGGCGCCAGAAAGAATAAAACCGAGCAAGCGGTAGGTGTTGGCATTAACACCGGCGCGACGCAAAGCTTCGGCGTTGCCGCCTGCGGCCAAGAAGCGAATTCCGCCGCGAGTCTTGGTCAAGAAAATGGTTCCGACGACGAACACCACGATAACCACATAGAAGGTCGATGGCAGACCGAAGTAAATTTCGGTACCCAGCCAGCCAAGGCTGTCCATCTTGTCGAAAAGGGGAATACCGTCTGAAAGAATTGCTGCCAAACCGCTAGTCACCGAGAGCATGCCGATAGTTACGGCAAGTGGGTTTAGGCCGGTTTGAACGATGAGCCCGTTGATGTAGCCGATGACAGCACCGATCACAAGCGCAACGGCAATCGCCAAAACTGGGTCGACACCTTTACCGATCAGCATGCCAAGCACAATGCCCGAAACGGCCGCGGTTCCAGGAACCGACAGGTCAAGCGCTCCAGAAAAAACACCCATGGCAATCGAAGCAGCGAAGATGGCGCTGATCGACGCGGCACCAAGAATCAAGCTGGCATTTTCAAAGGTTCCAAATACCGGTGCAACTGATGCGAATAGCGCCCAAAGCACTACGAGCAAAATAGTGATGCCCCAGCTTCGGATGAAGACTAGGACGGAGAGTGAGTCTGGCTTTTTCATGGGCTTTTTCTGTTTGTTGGAAGTGTGGAAACTAGTTTCCCCTCGGTTTGCGCACCGAGGGGAAACTAGAGGTTTTACCTACTACTGGTTGTAGACAACCACTGGGGTTACAAGCTGCTTGCCCATAACACCGGTGCCTGCCATGAGGCGCTTTAGCTCAACGATGGTCTGAGCAATGTCAGCACCGAAGTCAAGAGCTACGTCTGCGTAAAGGTTCTTAGCCTTAACCGCAGCCTTAGCCTGGTCGCCACCACCGGCACCAACTAGACATAGGCTCGAAGGCTTCTTGCCGGCGGTCTTGTAAGCGGCGATTGAGCCAAGGGCACCTTCGTCGGTCCAGGTAACGATACCTACAGCCTTAGGGTTTGCCTGAATGGCGGTGCGAATTGTTGACTGCTGCTTAGCCTGGTCACCAGTTAGCGCGATTGCGCGAGCAATCTTTGCCTTCGGGGCAGCCTTCTTGAATGCAGCCTGGAAAGCTGCTTCCATTTCCTTCTTACCGATGGTTCCGGCAGGGTTTACACCCATGATGATTGACGAAGTTGAAAGCTTCTTTGCTACTAGACACTTACCCATCTGGGTGCCAAGAGCAGAGCCTTCCTTGGCGTAGTCGATTACTGCGAAGCTGATGCCCTTTTGTAGGCCGCTGAAACCGTAGTCGGCTGGAACACCGTTAACTACAGCTGCGAC
>JBEEPX010000037.1:0-3129 GCA_041190885.1 Actinomycetota bacterium | reverse complement strand
CATAAGAGGTAACGGCCTCGGTCTTGACCGGCTTTGGAGCTAGGTACTCTTCAACGTGGTCTGCGTAGTAATCGCAGGTTAGAGCACACTTCAAAACCTCACCGCGAGCCTCGGTGATTGGTTTGCCCATTTCGTTGCTTATCAGCGTTGCGTGAGCCTCGACCTCGTCGCGCAAAATCGTAGCCAGGTTTCGAAGCAATTGAGCGCGCTGCTTTAAGTCGGTGCTTCTCCAAGCGCGTTGAGCATCGGCGGCTGCCTGAAGAGCAAGGTCTAAGCCTTCGCGATCTAGGGCAACATATTCGGCCAACTTCTCATCTGTGGCCGGGTTATAGGTCGAAACTAATTTGCTCAAAGCATGTCCTCGCTGTAGGTGCGTTTGGCCGGCGGCGCCATGTGGCCCGGGCTCTTAGTTTCTACAATACGGTTTCGAATCGTTCCCAAGCCAGTCACAGTCATTTCGACCACGTCACCAACCTGAAGCGGTGGCGGGTTTTGAGTTCCAGAGCGGCTCCACTTTTCTGAAAGCGCACCGCCGCTGCACGTGCCCGAGGCTAAAACATCGCCGGGGCCAACCATCGCATCACGCGAGGCGTGCACCAAAAGTTCCTCGAAGTTCCAAGACATATTCTTGGTCGAGTCGCGACCAATCTCTACACCGTTGATAGAAACCGTCATCTCAAGATCTAGGCGGTCATCCTTGCGATATTTAGCTAGCTCATCGGGAGTGGTGATCCATGGGCCCATGGTGTTGGCAAAGTCTTTGCCCTTTGACGGGCCAAGACCGACCGACATTTCGTGGCGCTGAATATCGCGCGCCGACCAGTCGTTGAAAAGCGTGTAACCGGCTATGAACTCACCGGCGTTCTCGAGCGAAACATCGCGAGCTGGCTTTAGAACAATTGCTGCCACCTCAAGCTCAAAGTCGAGGGCCTTGGTGTGTGGAGGCATTGGCACATCGGCGTTTGGGTCTAGCAGTGACCAAGGGTTCATGAAGATGAACACGGGCACGTCATACCAAGCCTGGGGAATTTTGCCGGTGCCGCCCTCGGATTTCTTCATGCCGGCGATGTGGGCCTCGAAGGCAACAAAGTCGCGCATTGCACGTGGCTCAACCGGAGGCAAGAAGTGCACCTTGTCGATGCTGGTGTTGAACAATCGCCCAGCCTGAGCTTCAATCAGGTTGCGCTCACGAATTGGCAAAGCCAAAACCTCGAGCACCGACAAGCGCGTCGGCAGGTTAAGCAAACGACCGTGGTCGTTGACCACACCTACGTGAGCAAATCCGTTGTGAAGGTAGCGAGCGATTTTCATGGCAGGCCTTAGAAGTCGAGAGTCTCGTAGAAGTCGCGCTGGCGAACCTCTAGAGCAGGAATAGCCTGACCCAACGCCCACTGCTTGAAGTGCTCATACTCGGCGTGTGCCTTAAAAGCTGCCTCGTCGGTGTAGACCTCGAAGATGCGGAAGGTGTTTGGCTCGGCTGGGTCTTGGTAAGCCTGGTAGTAGATGTTGCCCTCTTCGGTGCGTGAAGCTGGTGACAGGTGCTTTAGAGCCTCGGCAACCAGGTGAGCGCTGCCTTCTTTGGCAACCCAGGTTGCGCTGCATACAAATGCCATGATGTTTCCTTTCGGTTCGCCGCCTTTGGCGATTTCTGATTCTTAGTGAATCAGTTTTGAAACGTTTTTATATCTCACGCGACGCTATGGCTAACATAGGCCGCCGCTATGTTTGGGCTAGCCCGTGATCATCCAACCTTCGATGGTTTTCGAGGCCTCGTATTCGTTGGTGTTAACAATGCGTCTGGCGTCATCAAGAACATTGGTGAATTTTGCATCGATGATTGCCTGAATCATCGCCTTGGCCTCGTCAGCCCCGGTGTTCAATGCGCCAACAACCAGGATGCTCGCGTTTGCATGTTCACGCGACTTGGTGACGAAATCGACCGAGTGACCGAAAACCGCACGTGCGCCTGGCACCTTGTTTGTTGCTATGGTTTCGCCGCCACCTACGCCGCCAACCAAAACTCCGCGCACTTCAAGTGCTGCGTCTTCGTCGGCAATGACCGCCTGGCCGATGCGGAATGCGAACAGCGGATAGTCGTCTTCAAAGTCATACTCGTCGGCGCCGTGCCAAACCACTTCGTGACCGAGGCCCTTGACCCAAGTTTCTAGCTCGCGACCAAGTGCATAGCCTTCGTAGTTCGCGCCCATGTGAATTCGCATAATGACTCCTAGATTTGCCAGTGGTTTTTGTTAACGGTGGATGGGTCTTTGGCCAGATAGCGAACGAAACGGTTCTCTGGATCGCGATCAGCGATGACCTTTTGTAGTCTTGCAAAGTTTTCGTCGGCCATGAACTTGACCTGACGGTTAGTCATGTCGCTGTCGCCAAGATATTGACCAACGGTCACCGACTGCGCTCCGGCCATGGCGCCGTTCAACCAGGCACGGTTTTCGGCATCGCGCGAGGCATCTTCGCTAACCAAGTAGGTCGCAACATAGCCTGGGCTTTGCATGCTGAAGGCCATGTCGGGCAGTTCGCGAATAGGACCCATGCTGAACCAAATTGTGAAGCCCCGAGGCTCGGGCAAATCGGTGAACAGTGGCGCAATTCCGTCGATGATTTCTTCGGTGTCTCCATCAACCCAGATGTTGTCAACAAAGTAGCGCATGCCTTCTGGGTTGGCTTCAACCTGCTGACGTTTGCGCTCTGCCATGGTGGTCACGCCACAATCGATGTTGACCAATGCTTTGTGCAACAACGGATTCTTGCGCATCGGCGCGAGAGCGATTTCGGCTTCTTCCTTCGAGTCAACCAAAGCCAGCGCATCAACCACAACAATTCGTTTTCCGGGCTTGCCGTTTTCATCAATTGGGCAGTTGCTAACCACGACCAATTCAACCGTCGGTGCCAACTCGTTGTGCACCTGATAGATCCATTGCATTAACTCTTTAAAGTCATCGACTTCAAAGATCTGCACGGTTTCGTGCGGAGCCTTATAGCGAGGCTTGGTCTGCAGGTGAAAGCGCGTAACAAGGCCTGGAAACGATGGCCCGGCGCCACGTGCAGCCCAATACAAATCCTGGTTCTCGTTTGCATCGCAACGAACGATTTCGCCCTCGGCTGTGAGCA
>JBEEPX010000036.1:0-22060 GCA_041190885.1 Actinomycetota bacterium | reverse complement strand
GGCGAAATCGATGCTCGCATTCGTTTGGCGATCAGCCGCGCCACCACGGTCGAAAAAGACGATCGCATTCATGCATCTGGTGTGGTCATCGATGAAAACAGCTACTCGGCCAAGGTGCACGGCAAACCGCTTGACCTTACCTATAAAGAATTCGAACTTTTGCGCTTCTTGGCACAGCACCCTGGTCGAGTCTTTACCCGCGAACAATTGCTGAGCGAGGTCTGGGGCTACGACTACTTTGGTGGCACCCGAACCGTAGACGTTCACATTCGCCGCCTTCGCGCAAAGCTTGGCGATCTTGAGTCGCTCATCGGCACCGTGCGCAACGTTGGCTACCGATTCAACCTCGAAGACCAAAACGAAATGGCCGATTCTCAATAAAGCGTTTACCCGCTGGCAACCCTGCCGTGGCAAGATTGCTCTATGTCTTCTGAAGAAACAATGGCAATCTCGCTGCCCGACTTTGGCACCGAATTTCCGGCCGATCGCTACCTCGACCGCGAGCTGAGCTGGCTTGCATTCAATCAGCGCGTGCTCGAATTGGCCGAAGACCCAAACCTTTACCTTCTAGAACGCGTCAACTTTCTAGCCATCTTTGCCTCGAACCTGGATGAGTTCTTCATGGTTCGCGTTGCCGGTCTGAAGCGTCGAATTGCCACCGGCCTTGCCGTCACCTCGAGCTCTGGCCTGTCACCTCAAGAGGTTCTGAGCGAGATCAGCCGCGAAGGCCACCGCCTTCAGGAGCGCCACGCGGCCTTGTTCATC
This sequence comes from Actinomycetota bacterium, assembly GCA_041190885.1. GTDB lineage: Bacteria > Actinomycetota > Actinomycetes > Actinomycetales > Microbacteriaceae > Rhodoluna. The sequence goes on along the minus strand of JBEEPX010000036.1, from coordinate 21,295 downwards.
GAAGACATCAAACCGCGCATGAAAGATGCCGGAATTCACATCGTGCGCTGGTCGGCACTCGAAGAAGCGCAAAAGTCTGCCCTTCACGATTACTTCCAGAACCAGATCTTCCCGGTCCTGACTCCCCTTGCTGTCGACCCGGCACACCCGTTCCCATACATCTCTGGCCTGTCGCTCAACCTCGCGGTTGTGGTTCGAAACAACGACACAGGCAAGGAGCACTTTGCTCGTGTAAAGGTTCCGCCACTGCTTCCTCGCTTTGTGCGCATCCCCGGCAACACCGGTGTGGCCGACGCCCGCTTCGTGCCGCTCGAAGACATCATCGGTGAATTCTTGGGTCTATTGTTTCCGGGCATGCAGGTGCTGCAGCACCACACCTTTAGAGTCACTCGCAACGAAGACCTTGAGGTCGACGAAGACGAAGGCGAGAACCTGCTTCTTGCCCTCGAAAAAGAGCTTTTGCGCAGACGCTTTGGCCCACCGGTTCGCCTCGAAGTCGCCAACGACATCAACCCCGAGGTGCTCGAGCTACTGATTCGCGAGCTCGACATTTCAGACGAAGACGTCTATCACCTACCGTCACCGCTAGACCTAACTGGCCTATTTGAGATCGCGTCGCTGAAGCGCCCAGACCTTCACTACCCACCTCACCAGGTGATCACAAACCGCTTCTTGAAGCCAGTCGAAGACAAGGATGTGAGCATCTTTGCCGCGTTGCGCCAGCGCGACATTCTGTTGCACCACCCATACGAGTCTTTCTCGACCTCGGTTCAGGCTTTTGTTGAGCAGGCCGCTGCCGACCCAAAGGTTTTGGCGATCAAGCAAACGCTTTACCGCACCTCTGGTGACTCACCGATCGTCGACGCGCTGATTGCAGCGGCCGAAGCAGGCAAGCAGGTTCTGGCTTTGGTCGAGATCAAGGCTCGCTTTGATGAGCAAAACAACATCGCTTGGGCTCGCAAGCTCGAGCAAGCCGGTGTGCACGTGGTTTACGGCATCGTGGGCCTAAAGACTCACTGCAAGCTTGCACTCGTAATTCGCCAAGAGGGCAACCAGCTTCGCCGTTATTGCCACATCGGAACGGGAAACTACAACCCGAAGACCGCAAGATTCTATGAAGACTATGGCTTGCTTACCGCTCGCGAATCGGTCGGCGAAGACTTAACCAAGCTCTTCAACCAGCTTTCGGGCTATGCCCCAGAGGCCGAGTTCAAGTCGCTATTGGTTTCGCCTAACGGCGTTCGCGATGGCTTGGTCGAGCGCATCGACCGCGAGATTGCCCACAAGGCAGCCGGCAAGCCAGCCAAGATTCTGGTCAAGGTCAATTCTTTGGTCGATGAGCAAATCATCGACGCTCTCTACAAGGCATCTTGCGCGGGCGTAGAGGTCGAGATTTTGGTTCGTGGCATGTGTGCCCTCCGCCCTGGCGTTCCAGGCCTGAGCGAAAACATCCGTGTTCGCTCGGTTCTTGGTCGCTACCTAGAGCACTCGAGAATCTTTGGTTTCTTGGGCGGCGGTGACCCAGCTATTTTCATCGGCTCGGCCGACATGATGCACCGCAACCTAGACCGTCGCGTTGAAGCCCTGGTTCGCATCTCGCAGCCAGACCACATCCGTGAACTATTTGGTTTGTTCGAACTAGCCATGGATGACAGCTCGGCATCGTGGCACCTAGGGTCTGATGGCAAGTGGACCCGCCACCAGTATGGCGAAAATGGCCAAGCGCTAATCGACATGCAAGACAAAATCATGAAGGATGTCTACGCCAAGCGAGGCTCGCGTAACGCATGACCGTTTATGCCGCAGGAGCACTGCTGTGGCGCGAGGTCGAGGGCAAACTCAGCGTTGCACTGATTCACCGAGCGCGTTATGACGACTGGAGCTGGCCCAAGGGCAAGCAAGACCCGGGCGAAACCTTGCCAGAAACCGCCGTTCGCGAAATCGCCGAAGAAACCGGTCTCAAGATTCGTCTCGGTGTTCCGCTTCACGTTGCCAAATACACCGTTGGCAAGGGCGAGCCTAAAGAGGTGCACTACTGGGCAGCTCGCGTAAGTGACAAGGCGTTGGCGGCCTCGACCTTTGAACCCTCTGAAGAAGTTGCCAGCGTTGAGTGGCGCAGCCCAGCAGAGGCCCGCAAACTTTTGACCTACGTTTTTGACCAGCAGGTGCTCGACCAACTGGTCGATCTGCATGCCAAGCAGTTGCTGCAGACCAAGCCGGTTATCGTTTTGCGTCACGCCAAAGCAACCCCTCGAAGCGAGTGGAAGGGTGGCCGTGGAGTCGACGACGGCCATCGACCTTTGCTCGCCGAGGGGTTGACTCAAGCTGAACTGCTTAAGCCTTTACTTGCCGCTTTTGGCATCAAGCGCCTCATCACCAGCCCTTGGGTTCGCTGCCGCAGCACGCTCGAGCCGTTCGCCAAAGAACGAAAGCTCAAACTGATCGAACGCCACCAACTGAGTGAATTTGGCAATGCTAAGGGCCCAAAGCGAACCGCGAATGTGGTTGGCGATGTGATCGAGGATGGTCGCGCTTCGGTTATATGCAGTCACCGCCCTGCCCTGCCAACAGTGTTGGCCAAAATGGCTCAGTACGCGGATTCGGCATACGCCGCCAACATCGAAGCTGCGGCCTCGTTGAAGCCTGCGCAAATGCTGGTTGTTCACCTGAGCAAGGCCAAGATTGACGGCAAGCGCAAGGTAGTCGGAGTCGAAACCCATTCACCATTCGGCGAGTAGGTTACTGAGGTCCTCGATGCAGCAGGCTAACTGAAGTCGGTTAAGGTAAAGCAGGGGAAGCAAACCCAGGCGAATGCTGTTGACTTAGAGCATGAACAACTGGACTGAATGGGTAGCTGCCCGCACCAAGAACTTTGCAAACCCAACCGGCTTTTTGGCGGTTACCAGCATGAACTGGCTAACAACCGAACCGCAGTCTTTCAGTGATGTTGAAGGTGAATGGTGGGCCGAAGACCACAAGGTATTCTCTCGAGGCTTCACCTCCAATGACATTCAGTCTTTCGATCTCAAGCCGGGCTCCGAGATTTCGCTACCAGCTGGCGACGGTGTTCTTGAAGTTGCCTCACGCCACGGGGCAATTATTCTTCGCCCGAGAAGCCCTCACTCTGAACTTCTTGCCAAGTTCGATGGGGTGAGAGTCTTCGACTACAACCCAAAGTATGCGGTCGAGGCTACCCTCGAGGGCGCCAGCAAAGCCGTTGCCGTTGGCAGCCTGGCCGGCGACACCAAGAGCGAAAAGGTCTCTCCCGGCGAACTTGTCTTCGAACTCGATGGGCAGGTTTGCCGAATTACCGCCTTCGAAACCGCAAACCCAGATCAACTCTCTGTGATGTTCCGAGATGCATCAAACGGTGTGACAACCTACGGAACCGGTCGCAACCTGACCGCCAATCGCCTCGAGAACGGCAAATGGTCAATTGACTTCAACTTTGCGCAGAACTACCCGTGCAGCTACACCGACTTTGCGACTTGCCCTATCGTGCCGCTTGAGAATCGACTAGCCGTTAGTGTCGAAGCAGGCGAAAAAACTCCCGCGTATCGATCCACCGATGCCGGCCTAAAACAACAGGACTGATCATGAAGAGCACAGTTAGCCAAGGATTGCCACTTGCCAAAAACAAGAAAGGCGAACCGGCGCTGTGCTTAGTGACCGGGGCCACCGGCTACATCGGCGGTCGACTGATTGTTGAACTACTAAACCACGGCTACCGGGTCAGAATTTTGGCTCGCAACCCGTCTCGGCTCAAGGATCACCCTTGGATTGACCAAGTCGAGGTTGCCGGCGGCGATGCTCACGACGAAGTCGCACTAAACGAAGCCCTAAAGGGCGTTGATGTTGCCTACTACCTTCTTCACGCGCTCATGTCTAAGGACAACTTCGAAGAAGAAGAGAAGCAACTCGCCCATTCATTTGGAGAGGTAGCGCTCAAGCAGCAGGTTGGTCGCATCGTTTATCTCGGCGGAATTATTGCCCCGAGCGAAGTCATGTCACCACACCTTCAGTCGCGCGCCGACACCGGCGAAATTCTTCGCGCCTCGGGTGTTCCAACCATTGAACTTCGTGCCGGCGTCGTTATCGGTTCGGGCTCGGCATCGTTCGAGATGCTTCGCTACCTAACCGAGCGCCTGCCAATCATGACCGTTCCAAAGTGGGTCAACGTTCGAATTCAGCCGATCGCCGTTCGCGATGTGCTGCGCTATCTGGTTGGCGCAGCAGCGGTTGACGCCAAGATCAATGACGTCTTTGACATCGGTGGGCCCGAGATTTTCACCTACAAAGAGATGATGCAGCAGTATGCCGAAGCGGCCGGCTTAAGGCGCCGAATCATCATTCCCGTTCCTGTTCTAACCCCTCGCCTTTCCAGCGGGTGGGTTGGGTTAGTCACACCCGTTCCCTATACACTCGCCAAGCGCCTGGTGGCTAGCCTCAAAAACGAAGTTGTCGCGGCCGACGACCGAATTCGCAAGCTGATCCCCGACCCTACCGGCGGTCTAACCCCATTCAAGAAGGCCGTTCAACTCGCGCTCACCAAAATCAAAGATGCTCGTGTTGAAACGCGGTGGAGCGATGCTTCGCTGCCATGGACTCCATCCGAGCCGCTGCCAACTGACCCGAGTTGGGCCGGCGGAACCCTTTACACCGATGTTCGCGTGGTTGAATCACCCGACTCGGCCAATACAGTCTGGAAGCGCGTCGAATCTATTGGCGGAGCCAACGGCTATTCGACCGCAACCTGGGCGTGGGAGCTTCGCGGATTAGTCGACAAGATCTTTGGAGGAGTAGGGCTAAGACGCGGTCGTAGAGACCCTTCGACCCTGCAGGTCGGTGATGCCCTCGACTTTTGGCGCGTTGAAGAACGCGAAGAGCCAAAGCTGCTTCGCCTGCGCGCCGAGATGAAGATGCCCGGCTTGGCCTGGCTAGAGTTCACCATCGAGCCGCACAAAAACGGCAAGGGTTGCACTCTCACGCAGCGAGCGCTTTACGCGCCAAAGGGTCTACTGGGTCACGCATACTGGTGGTCGGTTTGGCCAATGCACGGGCTGGTATTTCCATCGATGGCTAAAAATGCTGCTCTCGGCACTCGCTCAAAATAGCCGTCTAGCCTGATTTAGACTGGCAGCATGAAGCGTTCTGCATGGGCTGCCATTGCCCTAATTTTGGTAGCCGTGTCTTGGGGCGCAGCCTTTGTGTTGATGAAAGATGCAATCAACGCTCAACCCTTTTATGACTTCTTGGCGACTCGCTTCACCATCGCCACCCTGATCATGATTGCCGTTCGACCTCAGGTTCTGCGCGCCATGAATGCCGAGATGCTTAAGAAGGGTTTCATTCTTGGCCTCTTGCTTGGCGGCGGCTACATAACCCAAACCATAGGGCTAGAAATGACCACCGCGGCAATCACTGGCTTTGTGACCGGCCTTTATGTGGTGCTGACTCCCCTGCTGGCTTGGCTTTTGCTTCGCGAGACGGTTGAACGCAAGGTTTTGATCGGCGTTGCCCTGGCAACCGTGGGACTCGGCCTGATCTCAATCACCGGCTTCAGCGTCGAAGTGGGGCAACTCTGGGTCGTTCTATGCGCCCTGCTCTTCGCCGCTCACATCATTGGACTTGGCAAGTGGAGCGCGGGACTAAACACCTACGCCCTGACCGTGGTGCAGCTTGGTGTGGTGTCGCTATTGAGCTGGGGTGGAGCTTTGGTTGACGGCTATCAAGCCCCACCGAACGGTGACGTTTGGTTCGCGATTCTATTCACTGCCGTTTTCGCAACCGCAATCGCATTCTTCGTGCAAACCTGGGCGCAAAGCCACATGGATGCCTCTCGCGTGGCCATTATTTTGACCAGCGAAGTCGTTTTCGCAGCAGCCATCGCGGTCATGGTTGGCCAGGAAGAATTGCTGCTCAAGACCATCGTCGGTGGCGCGCTGATGATTGCTTCAATGCTGGTCGCCGAATGGCCGTCGCGCAAAAACTCGCGGGTTCCGCTAGAACCTCTGGTTCACTAGGCCTCGCAGCTAGGCGCTGAGCGCCTTGATGAACACAGCCATCTTGGCGTGACTTTCTCCAACAACATCGACTTCTTCGGCTGTGTTGTTCAAGAATCCGTGGGTCATGCCGGCCGCCAAGAAGCTCTCAGCAGGTTTGCCCTGCGCGCGAAGCTTTCGAATGAACTCTTCTGACGAAGCGCGAATGGCATCGTATTCAGATTCAACGAACAGCGACTGCGGGAACCCAGATAGGTCAACCTCCTCTGCCGGCCATCCGAAATGTTTCGCTGGTAGCTCGCCCTCGGGCATCAAGAACGCATTGCGGTTCTTCACATAGTCAGCGCCCATCAAAAGTGGTGCTGGTAAGACGGTGATCTTTTCGGCGAGCTCTTCAGAAATCTCTGGCAACTCAAGGTGAGACAACGGGTAAGCCAGAACCGCACCGCGAACGGAGATGCCTACCTCGGCGGCCTTTAGACAAACAGTCGCCGCCAAACTTCCACCGGCACTGGCTCCCCCGATGAAAATCTTGGATGCGTCGATGCCAAGTTCTGCGGCGTTTTCGAACAGCCATTTAGTCGCGTCAAAGCCATCCTCGAGGGGAACTGGAAATTTACGCTCTTTGGTGACGAGGCGATAGTCAACTGACATCACGAGGCAATTGGCCATGTCCGCCAATTCGGCCGAGACAACGTGGGCTTCTTTTTGGTCGATGCTGCCCATCACGAATCCGCCACCGTGAAACCAAACCAGCGCCGAAGAATTGTCTGGCTGCGTGGCCGGGCGATAAATGCGCACCGGAATCTCGCCGTGGCGACCAGAAACAGTTCGATCTTGGGTGGTCACGCCAGCCGGCAACTCATATGGAGTCTCATCTTTGGCAATCGCCTGAAACGCCTGAGGCACAGTCATTCCCTGAGCCAACTTGGCTCCCACTTCGGCAAAGAAACGGTCAAAGTATGGGTGCAGCGGCATGTGGGCTCTCCTTTGAGGTGTTCAATTCATGCTAACAGCCAGGCAATCGACTGTTAGACTTGACCACTGCAAGGGCCTCTAGCTCAGTTGGTTAGAGCAACGGACTTTTAATCCGTGGGTCGTCGGTTCGATCCCGACGGGGCCTACCAAATGACAAAACCCCACTCATTGAGTGGGGTTTTGCTTTTTAGGTTCGTTTATAGAACGCCCAGAAGGTCAATTACGAAAACCAAGGTGCGACCTGATAGGCGGTGTCCGCTACCTGCAGGTCCGTAGGCCAGTTCAGGCGGGCAGATCAGTGTGCGACGACCGCCAACCTTCATACCCGGAATCCCCTCTTGCCAACCCTTGATGAGGCGGTTTAGTGGGAATTCAATGGCCTCTCCACGGCTCCAAGAAGAGTCGAACTCTTCGCCGGATTCGTAGTCGACGCCAAGGTAGTGCACCTTGACGGTTGAGTTAGCTGGCGCCTCTGCACCATCGCCAACTACGTCATCGTGCATGGTCAAAACGGTCGGTGCTGGTTCGAGCATTGGCTCAAGAACAGGAGGCTGAAGATTGGTCATGGTGATATTTTAGCTTCGCTTGCCTTTGAACCAACAAACCAAGATGACGAGCGACAAGTAGCCGGTCTGCATGGTGGCGACAACGCGCTCGGCAAGGCCGACGTTGGTCGCATCCGGGCTTGTCCATGTGGCCAAGAACCAGAGTGAGACTGCAGTCATGATGGCGGTCGCAACAATCACGCCTACTGGTCGCAGCACCCACGGATAGGCCTTGTCGAAGCGCATCGCGAAAAGCGGCCATGCCGAGAAAATCACAAACGAGATGATTGCCAAGAGTCGATGCATCTCGGATGAGCTGTCTTGACTTGGCGTAGTGAAATAGGCGAAACCGTAGGTGGCGAGCCCGCCGAGAAAAATCAGCACTCGACCTGGCATTGAAAGGCTGCGTGCGTAAACAGCGGCGACCAGACTCAATGTGCCACCAAGCACAAAGAAGCTGGTTTGAATCGCCTGGACCGGCGAATCATCGGCAGCCAAATCGCTAATTGTCTTGGCGATCGGGTCGTAACCAGGCCATAGCGCCGCCGAGATAACCCAGCCCAAAACCGATTGAATCGGTCCGATTATTGCTGCAACAGCCGCCGGCCAAGAAATCTTTTTCATACTCCCAAGGTTAGACCTATCGAAAGGTAGGCCCTCATGAGCCAGTTAGCCGGCAAAACGATCTTGGTAGTAGGCGCGAACGGAGCGTTCGGCAGTGCAATCAGCGAAAAGTTGATGAACTCGGGTGCCGCCGTCATCGGAACTGCCAGAACCGCCGATTCTTCGGTTCGGCTGAGTGCGAGCTTGGCGGCGAGGCTGCTTCTCGACCTTGAGCAACCGAGCTCAATCAAGGTTCTTGCCGACTACCTAATTGCCCAGCCAGACCAGCTAGACGGCATCGTATTGGCCTCTGGTCTAGTTGGCTTTGGCCAAATTTCGGATACCCCTGCCGCTCTCGGCAACCGCCTGATGCAGGCCAACGCCCTCGGCCAGATCGACCTGGTTCAAAGGCTGCTGCCAAAGCTTCACGAGTCGGTGATGGCCGAAAGAGAACCATTTATTTTGTCAATCAGCGGCGTCATCGCCGAGGCTCCAATGCCAGGTCTATCGGCATACTCGGCAAGCAAAACCGCCTTGTATGGCTTTGCCCAGGCAGCGGCCAAAGAATTGCGCAAATCTAGAATTCGCTGGATGGATGCACGCCCAGGTCACACGGAATCTGGCTTGGCCGGGAGGGCCATTTTTGGAACAGCCCCGAATTTTGGCCCTGGCATGAGCGTTGACCACGTGGTTGAGCGCATCGTGAAGGGCATAATCGACGACGAACGCGATCTGCCGAGCACTGCCTTTTAGTCGGCGTCGTGCCTAGTGTTCGAACTTGCTTCTGAAGGCTCGAATCGCGAGCGTAGATGTCAGAGCGGTCAGCACAACGATTCCGAGTGTGATCTCTTTGATGCTCGCCAGCGCCGCATTTGAGGCAACCGTGCTGGCGATAATCATCGAGAACTCACCGCGGGATGACAAGAAAGCGCCAATACGCTTCCAGCTCATGTGATCGGTCATGTCGCGGCCAACCCACCAGCCAACACCGAACTTTCCAGCAACTCCCACGATCGAGAAGACCAGAGCGATCGGCAAGACCACTAAGACATCGCGGTAGTCGATCGTCAAACCAAAGAACAAGAAGAAAATTGCCGAGAAGATGTCACGCAGTGGCGCAAAGCGGCTTCGAAGCGACTCGGCAACCTCACCCGTGAGCAGCATGCCAACCAAGAAGGCGGCGACAGCGCCCGAGAATCCAACCAAGTTGGAGATTCCGGCTGCTGCAAGGGCAGCACCGAAAACCAGCAACAGCAGCACGCCAGGGCCTTGGTGAGCGAGAGTGCGCAAACCAGGCAACTCGCGCCCGAGTGCGATCAAAAAAACGCCCGACGTAACTGCCAGCGCAACCGCTACCGAAATCAAGCCACCGAGAACACCGATGCCGAGGGTTGAGGCGACAAGAATGGGCAGGTAGGGCGCTAGGGCCAGATCTTCGAAAACCAAAACACCCGTGGTTCGCTTGGCTACATTCGAGCGAGACCATCCGGTCTCTCGAATCAACTGACTGGCGATACCAGAGGACGAGACGAACATGATTCCTGCGAACGCCAGTGCACCAAGTGGTCCGTAACCCATGACCAAGGCCATGCCGGCAGCGGGCAAAGCATTGAGCAAGAAGTCGACTAGACCTGCGTGCCAACGCTTTTTCATGGTGTCGACAAGCTCGCGAGCCGAATACTCAAAGCCAAGAACCAGAAGCAAAAGCAGAGCGCCAATTTCGGCACCAACGTTAAGGAATTCTTCGCTCAAATCAAGCGGAAAGAAACCGCCCTTGCCGAGCGCGAGACCGGCCAACAAAAACAGTGGAACGCTAGAAATTTTGAGTTTGAGGGCAACGAACGAGAGAAGGCCGAGGAGCGTGAAGACAGCTCCAATTTCCAGCATGGTGATTCCGGCGGTGGCGCTAGCCGATGCTGCCTGAATTAACTCCCTCATAACCCAAGTTTACGCAATGCGCCAAGCCCTAAACTCGAAGTATGAAACTCACCATTCTTGGGCTAGGCGAAGATGCTTCAGTTATCGCCAGCGAGCTGGTCAAGCAAGGCGTGGATGTTGTCGCCTTTGACCCGGCACGGCCTAAGAATCCTGTGGTAACCCTGGTTGATTCAGCTGAAGCAGCCGTTGCCGATGCAGACGTGATTTTCTCGCTCAACTCGGCAAACTCGTCGATTAGGCTCGCTCAACAGGTAGCCGCGCACATCAAACCCGGTGCGATCTTCTGCGATCTGAACACCGGAACTCCCTCACTCAAAAAACGCCTTGCCGAGATTGCTCCTGCGGGATCGTTTGTCGATGCTGCACTGATGCATGCTTCTGCCGGCACTGGCAAGAAGGTTTCGCTCCTCGTTTCGGGCGCAGGCGCAAAGCGGATGATCGAGCTTTTCGAAGGCCTAAGCCTCGACATCACCCATGTCTCAGATGTGCCAGGCGATGCCGCAGCACGCAAGCAGATTCGCACCATCCTTGAAAAGGGAATCGCAGCTGTGACAATCGATACCCTTTGGGCAGCCAAATCGATGGGTCTTGAGAACTGGGCCATCGAAGAGATCAAGCGCGAATTCGAGACCAGCTCATCGGCGACTATTCAGCGACTGCTCGACGACACCCAGCAACACCCCAAGCGTCACTCAGTCGAGATGGCCGACGTTGTTGAAATGCTTACCGAGGCAGGGCACGAGAGCACGATGGTGCGAGGAGTCGAACTCACGCTCTCGCGAGTGATTCACGGCGTGCGAGTTCCATTCGCGGAACTCGATTAGTAGTCGAGCTGCTTAGCAAGTTGGTCGAGCACCTCGTAGCAAGGCAGAACGCTGGCAACACTCGCATTAGGCTGACGCCCTTCACGAATTGCAGCAACGAATTCGCGGTCTTGAAGTTCGATTCCATTCATCGAGACATCAACCTTCGAAACATCGATTGGCTCTTCTTTGCCGTTGACTAGGTCGTCGTAGCGAGCGATGTAGGTTGCGGTGTCGCCGATGTAACGGAAGAAGGTGCCCAACGGGCCATCGTTGTTAAACGAAAGCGAGAGGGTGCAGATCTTGCCGTTTTCGGTTTGCAGCTGAATCGACATGTCCATGGCAATGCCGAGCTCGGGGTGCTTTGGACCCTGAATTGCATTGGCCTTAACGACCTTCTCACCCGTTTGATACTGAAAAAGGTCAACGGTGTGAGCCGCGTGGTGCCACAAAAGGTGGTCGGTCCAAGAACGGGGCTTGCCCAGAGCGTTCATGTTTGAACGCCTAAAGAAGTAGGTCTGTACATCCATCTGTTGGATTGAGAATTCGCTGGCCTTGATTTTGTTGTGCACAAATTGGTGCGATGGGTTGAATCGACGGGTGTGACCGGCCATCGCAACCAGGCCAGTCTTTGCCTGCAACTCAACGATCTGACGAACGCCAGCAAGGTTGTCGGCCATCGGAATCTCTACCTGAACATGCTTGCCAGCTTCGAGCGCCTGCAGAGTCTGAGCCAGGTGCATCTGGGTTGGGGTGGCCAAAATCACGCCGTCAAGATCAGGCTGAGCCAGCAACTCGGCATAGTCGGTGAAGGCACGCTTTGCGCCATACTTGGCGGCTACTTCCTCGGCAACATCCATCTTGCTGTGCGCCACATAGATGATGTTGATGTCGTCGATAAGGGCAAGAGCATCTAGGTGCTTCTGGCCAAATGCGCCAAGGCCAACTACGGCTAGATTTACTGTCATTGTTATTCCTTTGGGGTCAAGATCATGTGGCCGACAGCCGTGTTCGAGGCTGGCACGTGGTAGAAACGGTAGACCTCATCGACCTTTTCACCCAAGGCGCCGCGCATGATCAACCACATGATCAGCTCGACTCCCTCTGAACCTGCTTCGACCATGTATTCGAGGTGCGGCTTGTACTGCAAGGTCTCTGGGTCGCTGACCAGGTCATCCATGAATTTGCGGTCCCAAGGCTCGTTAATCAAACCTGCGCGAGCACCCTGAATTTGGTGGCTCATGCCGCCGGTGCCCCAGACCTGAACGTTCAAATCGCCATCAAACTGCTCGACCGCTCGACGAATCGCCTTGCCCAGTGACAGGCAGCGTTCGCCCGAAGGTTGTGGATACATGACCACGTTTACCGGAAGCGGAATCACCTTGGTTGGCCACTTGTCTGGGGTGCCAAACATTAGCGACATCGGCACAGTTAGACCGTGGTCAACCTCGAGAACGTTCAAAACGGTCATGTCGAAGTCATCGAGAATCAGTGATGCCGCTAGGTGGGTAGCCAACTCTGGTGCACCTTCAACGATCGGAACCGGGCGGGGGCCATAACCCTCGTCGCAAATCTTGAAGCTATCGCCTATGCCCATCGCAAAGGTCGGCATGATTTCCATGCCGAAGTATGAGGCGTGGTCGTTGTAGATGATGATGGCAACGTCGGGTGTGTTGTCTTTCATCCACTTTTTTGAGAACTCGTAGCCCTCAAACATCGGCTTCCAATACGGCTCTTCGGTGCGCTGCATGTCAACGGCAGCACCAACGGCTGGCACGTGACTGGTGCTGATTCCTGCGGTGATGCGTGCCATTACGCTTCGCCTCTTTCTTTCTTCGAACGCCAGCCTTCAACATTGCGGCCACCGTTCAACATCATCTGCTGGTACTGCTCGACATTCATGTCGGTCATGGTGCTAACTGCCTGCACGTATGAAAGGCCTTCGCTCGCAAAGATCTTTGACAAGAAGTAAACGTTGCCGCCGAAGTCGAGCATCTTCTGAAAGTCCCGGTCTAGAACGGCTTGCTTCTGCTCTTCGGTCATCTGCCACTCGTCAAGATATTCACGCTCGGCGCTCAAGAAGCGCTTTCGGTTCGCCTCTTCGCGAAGGCTCATGCAGAACTGGTTCAACCAAAAGCCCTGGCGGGCTTTTTCGATTGTGAAAATTGTGGTTCCCGGGATGTCCTTGAACTGCTCAAAGTCTGGCTTCATTTTTTAGCTCCAGTAGAGGTTGTTTGGATTAGTGACGAGGAGTTTCTGCTGCAGTTCTGAGGTAACCGCAATAGAAGGAACATAATCAACAAGAATGCCATCGTCTGGCATCTCTTTCTTCATGTTCGGGTGGGGCCAGTCGGTTCCCCACAGTACGCGATCGGCGAATTGCTCGACCACGGTCTTGGCGAATGGCACCACATCGGCATACAGCGGCGAACCGCTGACGGTTAGGCGATCTGGACAACTTACTTTTGCCCAAACATCGTTCTCGCGCATGAACTTGAGGAACAGCTCGAAATCTGGGTTGTCGAGTGGCTTGGAAACATCTGGGCGCCCCATGTGGTCAACCACGATTGGAACGCCAAGCGAGGTAAAGAAGTTCCACTTCTCGGCCAGGTCGGCAGGCTCAAAATAAAGCACAACGTGCCAGCCCAGCGGCTTGATCTTCTCGATGATTCCGCGGTAATAGTCGTCGGGCTTTGGATCAACCAGGCGCTTCACGTAGTTGAAACGAACACCGCGAACCCCAAGCGCGTGCATGCGCTCTAGCTCTGCCTCGGTTACATCGGCCTTCACGGTCACAACGCCGCGAGCCTTGTCGTTTGAGTGCTCCAGAACATCAAGCAGCGCCGAGTTATCAGAGCCGTGACAGGTTGCCTGCACAACTACGTTCTTTTCGAATCCCAAAAAGTCGCGAAGTGCAAAAAGTTGCTCGCGACTGGCATCGCACGGGGTGTATTTACGCTCTGGCGCAAAAGGAAAAATGTCGCCAGGCCCGAATACGTGGCAGTGGGCATCAACCGCACCAGCCGGCACCACAAATTTTGGCTTGGTTGGGTTCGGGTGCCAGTCGAGCCAGTCGGCGTCTTTTACAAACTGACTCATAGTCCGCGAGCCTCCAACTTTTGGTTCAGGCGAGGGAACACCTTGCGCGTGTTGCCCGAGAAGATGCTGGCCTTTTCATCCGCGGTTATTTTGGCATTGTCGATGTAACGCTTGGTGTCATCGAAATATTGGCCGGTCTGAGGGTCGATGCCGCGAACCGCGCCGATCATCTCAGAACCAAAAAGGATGTTCTTGTTGTCGATGACCTCAACCAATAGGTCGATGCCTGGCTGGTGATAGACGCAGGTGTCGAAGAATACGTTGTTCATCAGGTGGGTGTCGAGGCTCGGCTGCTTAAGCATGTCTGCAAGACCACGGTAGCGACCCCAGTGGTAAGGCACAGCGCCACCACCGTGAGGAATGATGAAGCGCAGGGCTGGGAAGTCTTTGAACAAATCGCCCTGGATGAGCTGCATGAACGCGGTGGTGTCAGCGTTCATGTAGTGGGCACCGGTGGCGTGGAAGTTCTTGTTGCAGCTTGCCGAAACGTGAATCATGGCAGGCACATCGAGCTCGACCATCTTTTCGTAAAGCGGGTACCAGTACTTGTCGGTGAGTGGAACTGTTTGCCACTGACCACCGCTTGGGTCTGGGTTCAGGTTGCAACCAATGAAACCAAGTTCGTTGACACAGCGCTCAAGCTCTTTGATTGATTCGGTCAGATCGGCGCCCGGCGACTGAGGCAACTGGCAAACACCAACGAAGGTCTCTGGATAAAGGTCGACCACGCGCTTGATCAAGTTGTTGCAGGCGATTGTCCACTCAAGGCTGATGCGCTGATCACCTTCGTGGTGCCCCATTGCCGAAGCGCGAGGCGAAAAGATGGTCAGGTCACTGCCGCGCTCTTTGATCAGGCGTAACTGATTGCCCTCGATGGTTTCGCGAATCAGTTCATCTGAGATTTCTGGGTATGCAGGGGTCGGCAGGCCAGCTTTGAACGCAGCCAACTGGTCTTCGCGCCACTGGTTGTGGGGCTCTGGCGCGGTTGTGTAGTGACCGTGACAGTCGATAATCATTAGTTCTCCCATGCTGACTTTGAAACGAAGATGTTGCCCGACATCAACATGCGGGCGGTGCGAAGAAGTGCCGATTTGGTGACCACGAGCTGCGGCCCCGAGTTGTCGACCTGCATCTGCACGGTGAAAAATCCAGTCGGATGTTCGACCTCGATGTTTAGCTCGTCGGCCGCCTCGGTTAGTCCGGCAATCTGGTTCGCCACGCTGCCCGGCAACATACAGGCGGTTGCAACCGAAACGGCACCAAGAACACCGATCGCCTCGTGCGCGCGGTGAGGAATGAACGTGCGGGTGTTGATTAGCCCGCCGTCTTTTGCAGGTGAAAGCAGCGACATCTTTGGCACGGTTTTGTTGGTCACATCGCCCAGGTTCATGCGCTCACCAACAGCAAGACGAATGGCCTCAACCTTGGCGCGCAGTTCGGCATTCGCCTCAAGTTCTTCTGGGCTTTCGTAGCCGGTGATGCCAAAGTCGGCAGCGTTTAGGCACACCACGGGCATGCCGTTGTCGATGCAGGTGACCTCGACACCGTTGACCACATCGACCACGTTGCCGGTTGGCAGAAGCGAGCCACAGCTCGAACCGGCGACGTCTTCAAAGTTGATGTTGACCGGTGCATGAAAGCCTGGCACCCCATCGATGCGCGCGGTGCCGTCGTAGTTCACAACGCCGCCCGGGGTTTCAACGAACGCAGTCGCCTTGGCCTCGGTGTTGACCATGAAAATTGACACCGGAGTTAGGTCTGAGTTTGCGGCAACTAGGCCTCGCTCAATCGCAAACGGGCCAACGCCGGCAAGAATGTTTCCGCAGTTCTGCTGGTCGCTAACCTCGGCGCGATCTGGCCAAACCTGCAAGAACAGGTAGTCAACATCGATTCCCTCGCGAGTCGACTTGCTAACCACAGCGACCTTCGAAGTCAGCGGGTGTCCGCCACCCATGCCGTCGATTTCGCGGGCATCAGGTGAACCCATCGCAGCTAGCAAAAATCGATCGCGGGCAGCGGTATCGGCAGGCAAATCCGAGGCCAGAAAATATAGCCCCTTGGATGTGCCGCCGCGCATTACCGAGCACGGAACTGACTGCTGCGAGTTGGTCATTGTTATTCCTGGTAGTCCTCGTAGACGAGGCCCTTCGCCGCAAGTTTTTCGCGCATCTTGTAGATGTCGAGACCAAGTTCACCAGATGCAAGACGAGCGCGCTTTTCGGTTTCCATTGCCTCGCGTGCCTGCGCTGCCTCTAGAACCTTGGCGGCATCCTCGCGACGAACAACGCATACGCCGTCAACGTCGGCAACGATCACATCGCCCGGGCGCACGTGCTGGTTAGCAATCATGATTGGCACCTGCACATTGCCAGGGGTTTCTTTGACAGTGCCCTGAGATGAAATTACCTTTGACCAAACCGGGAATCCCATCTCGGTGAGGGTCGACACATCGCGCACGCCGGCATCAATGATCAAGCCACGAACGCCGTGAGCCATGAGGCTTTCGGCAAGCAGGTCACCAAGATAGCCGTCATCACAGGCGCTGGTTGGCGTGACAACCAGGATGTCGCCGGGTTGAGCCTGCTCAACGGCAACGTGAATTGACCAGTTGTCGCCTGGGGCAACCTCACAGGTGAGTGCATTGCCGGCGATCTTGTCGGCAAAGATTGGGCGAAGACGGTGGTGTAGCAGGCCAATTCGACCTTGTGCTTCGTGAACCGTGGCCGAACCCAGTTGAGCCAAGCCGTCAACGATTGCTAGGTCGGTGCGAGGGGTACCGCGAACTACTCTTGCCATGATTTCCTAACGAATTCCTACATAGTTCTCAGCAAGGTTTACCTGCAGAGCTCGGTTTTTCATCACGTGCTTCAGCTGCGAAATTTGCAACTGGTTGTCAAACTCATCCTTGCTGGTGTGCAGCATCGAGGTCATCCACCATGAGAAGTGGGTTACGCGCCAAACGGTTTCTTTGGCTCGCTCTTCGAAACGGTTCAACAGAGTGGCGTCGTTCTTCTTGAAGAATTCAACCAAGCCCTGACCCAAGAATCGCACGTCGTTGGCGGCCGAATTCAAACCCTTGGCGCCGGTCGGCGGCACAATGTGCCCCGCGTCGCCAACCAAGAACAAACGACCATGCTGCAACTTGCCTGACACGAAAGAGCGCATAGCAAGGATGCTCTTCTCGGTGATCTCACCAGTCTTTAGCTCCCAACCCGGTGTCGCCATGCGCTTCGACAGGGCCTCCCAGATTCGATCGTCAGACCAATTGGCAATGTCGTCGGTCGGATCGACCTGAAGGTAGAGACGGCTAACTTTTTCTGAACGCATCGAGTGCATAGCAAAGCCATCCTCGTGACGGGCATAGATGAGTTCATCGGTTGATGGCGCCACGTTGGCCAGAACGCCGAGCCAGCTGTAAGGGTAAACGCGCTCAAAACTGCCAGCCTCTACGCCAGGAATTGACTTGCGAGAAGGACCCCAGAAGCCATCACAGCCCGCAATGACTGCGCTGTCAATGTGCTGCGGGTTGCCCTCACTGTCGATGAAGGTCACCGATGGGTTTTCTGAATCAATACCGTGAAGCTCGACGTCGGTCGCCTGGTAGAAAATCTTTTGACCAGCCTTGTCGCAAGCGGCATCTAGGTCTTTTTGAACCTCGGTCTGGCCATAGACCCAAACCGAGTAGCCAATCAGGTCGGCGATGTCGAGGTGAACCTTTTGCTCACCAAGCTGCAAATAGATTCCGTGGTGCTCGAGGCCCTCTTTGTGGAGTCTCTCTCCAACGCCAATTTCTTGCAGCAGGTCGACGGTTTGAGCTTCTAGCAGACCTGCGCGAATTCGAGACTCGACATACTCTCGTGACTGATTTTCGACAACGATTGACTCGATGCCGTGCAGAGCGAGATAGCGATTGAGCATGAGACCCGATGGGCCAGCACCAATGATGGCAACCTGTGTTTTCATAACTCTCAGAAAACACCAGATTTTTGTAATTCGTTGGATTACTTCCGTTGAGCGGAAGTGATTTAAATAACGATTTAGACCCGCTGGTTTAGGTCGCCCATGCCATTCAGAATGAGCTTCTTCGACAGTGCGTTGGCCGATACCTTGAGCACCGAAACCATTCGTTCGATGTCGCGGTTTTCGACCGGTGTCACAATTCCAAGCGCGGCGATTACCTTGTTTCCATAACCCAAAATCGGAACGGCAAGTGAGGTCGCGCCGACGGCCAGCTCCTCTTTCGAATGCGCAAAGCCCTTCGACTTGATCGCCTCGAGTTGCGGTTTCAGCACGGCGACATCGGTGATGGTTTGACCTGTGTAACTGTCGAGTGAGGCGAAAACTGCATTCTGAAGATCGGTGGAGCCATGGGCCAAAAGCACCTTGCCAACGCCCGATGCGTGCAGCGGCAAACGTGCACCCGGCTTGCTAATCACCTCGAGAGTTCGCGAACCCGCAATGCGCTCGACAATCAAACACCGAAAGCCGTCAAGCACACCGATCTGAACGGCATCATTGGCCAGCTGATAAATGTCTTCCATGTATGGAAGCGCAACTTCGCGCAGATCTGAGTGCAACGAGGCAAGGATGCCCAGACGCCAGATCTTGCTGCCGATTTCATAAGAGCCATCAAGAGTTCGAGTTAGAGCGCCCTGGGCAACGAGTTCATGCACAAGTCGGTG
Organism: Actinomycetota bacterium; assembly: GCA_041190885.1. GTDB lineage: Bacteria > Actinomycetota > Actinomycetes > Actinomycetales > Microbacteriaceae > Rhodoluna. The sequence continues at coordinate 2,645 of JBEEPX010000036.1, read as the reverse complement.
GCAGGTGGTTAGCGGCAAGCCGGTGCGGCGGGCAATTGAGGCAAGGGACTGGTGCCTATGCTCTACATCAAAGGCGTCGAGCACCAGGAATGCGCGCCCGGTTACCGACTTGCTATCGGGCGACTCTGGCGCGACCGGCGGCTTAGAACCTTGTGCAGACATGAAAAAAGTCTACTTCCGCTGGGCGGAAGCAGACTCGTTTCGACGATTAGTCAGATTTTGTTGCTTAGCTCTCTTTGTTGTTTTTGATCAGCAAAGAACCCAGTGCGATAAGGGCACCTAGCAAGGCGCCAACCCAAAGCGCGGTTCCAAGATCAGAAAGCGAAGCCAACCAGCCGATGATGGCAGGTCCACCGAGCATGCCGGCATATGTGAGCCCAAAAACCTTGGCCATGTTGCGGCCAGAGTGAGATTCTTCGCCGACGGTTGCCGAGTAGGCAAAGATTTGAGGCACAACCGCTGAAACACCGAGGCCCGCTACCAACCATCCGACCAATGAAAGGTTGTGTGGCTGCAGGGTTAGGGCAAGCGCGATGCCGACTGCAGAGAGAGCGCCACCCCAACGAATCACAAAGATTCGACCAAACTTCTCGACGACCTTGTCGGCAACAAAGCGAAAGGCAGCCATAGCAGATGAAAAGACAACCACCGAAAGGGCGGCTTCGGCTTTTGGCACACCAAGCACGTTTACGCCGTGGAGGGCAGACCAGTCGATGCCGACGCCCTCGATTAGAGCGCCCGCGCCACCCATGAAGCCAAGGGCAATCATCATCTTCAAGAACGGGCGGTTAGCCGCGTTTGCTGCTGCCTTGATTCTCAAAGCTTCGGCCTTAGACGGCTTGTCGGCCTTGGCAACCTTTACCTTGGCGGTGTCGAGCAAAAGCGGAGTGAACGTGGCTGAAGCCACGGCGAAGAAAAGACCAACAGAAGCGAGCGTGACCTGCATCGGAATTTCGGCAGCCAAGGTTGCGGCTCCCGCAGAGGCACCGATTACGCCACCAATCGACCAAAACGCGTGGAACGCCGAGAAAATCGGGCGACCGTATGCCTTCTCAATGTCAACCGCGTGCGCATTCATTGAAATGTCGGCCGACCCCAGGGCAAAACCCAAAACGAACAGTGCCAGGCAAACCTGAAGTAGGTCGGTGGCTAGCGCGGGCACCATCAGGGCTAGACCGGCCACGATGTTGGCACCAATAACCACAGGCTTGCTGCCAATTTTGTCGACCAGCGCGCCAACAAGTTGCATTGCGCTTAGGGCACCCATGCCGGCAGACAAAATCACGAGTGCGATTGCGCCGTTCGAAATCTTTAGATTCTGCTCAACAACAGGTAGGTGAACTGCCCAAATGGTCATGGTTGCACCGGCAAAAGTAAACATGGCCGAGACGGCAAAGCGAGCCAATCGGTTCGCGCGTGACTGTTTCACTTTTGCTATTGCCATGACTAACCCCTGGTCCAGATGACTTTAATCTCTTGCTCGTGTGCGAAGCGCTCCAAATGACCGCCCAATACATTCTCTACCTTCGCAAGAGATTCTTCGTCAGGCGCCTCTGCCTCGAGCACCACACATCCGTCGGCAACCGAAACGAGCCCGATACCAACGGTGAGAGTCAGCTTGCTGCCCTGCTCGGTCTCGGTAACCTCAGCCTTGTGACCTAGGTGCGAAACCAGCTGCTTTGCCCAGCGTTCTGGGCGTTCCATTGCTACAAGAGCTTTTGATGTTGGCATTTTTATAAGACCTTCTTTACAACACTAGATTTGAGCATCATCTGACCAAAACCGTCGACCTTTGCATCGATGTCGTGACCGTCAACCGGGTTAACCAGACGAATGTTTCGAACCTTGGTGCCAACCTTGATGGCGGTTGAACTGCCTTTGACCTTGAGGTCTTTAGCGATGGTCACGGTGTCGCCATCGGCCAACACATTTCCTGAAACATCCTTCACAATGCGCGCTGCTTCGACCTCAAAATCATCTTCGGCCTCGGCTGGGTTCCACTCGTGAGCGCACTCTGGGCAAACCAGCAGAGCCCCCATCTCGTAGGTCCATTCGCAGTTACATTGTGGGCAGGCAGGCAGGGTTTCACTCATCGCATCAGTTTAAAGGAAAAGGCTCGAGTGTTAGCCCGAGCCCTTCGACGGATTAGAAGTTACTTCTTCTTGCCCTTTGACTTCTTTTTAGGCGCTGGCTTGGTGACAGCCTGGCCAACGATGATGTCTTTGCCATTGAAAGCCATGGTCGGTGAGCCGTGCAGCGAGTAGCCGTTCTCGAGGTGCAGGCGAACCTTGGCACAGAATTCCGAGTTGTCGATGCCGGTCAGCAGCTTGTAGGTCTTGGTGAAGTCTGGTGCCGATGGAGCAATGACGACAGCGGCCTTGGTTGCAGCAGAACGAGCTGCGGCGGGTCGGGCGGCTGGCTTGCGAGTGGCTGCGGCCGGCTTGCGGGTAGCAGTTGAAGTGGTGCGCTTCGCGGTTGGCTTTGCCGCGGTGGTTTTAGTAGTAGTCATAGTTTGATTTTGCCACTCATTCGAAGATGGACGACAAGGCATGGCGAGTTATTTGGTTAATTAACTATTCACCCAGTTAACGAAAGAACCCCGACCATCGGTCGAGGTTCTTTCTAGATCGAAATTACTTGTCGAG
>JBEEPX010000035.1:0-4113 GCA_041190885.1 Actinomycetota bacterium | reverse complement strand
ATGCGGTAGTGAGGTGCACGGATCTTGCCCATGCGCTTGAGGCGAATTTTTACAGCCACGATTGCTCCTGTTTTTCGTAATGGTGCGAACGTTCAACCGTGAGCGTGGGGGCACACTCGGTAGAAAAAGCTCTAGGGGTTGCCACAAAGTGTTTGGTTAGAGGGTCAAACACCAGGCAACCGCTCTATTCTGCCAGAAAAATGGCCGAGGCGCTAGTTGATTCGACTAGTTTCCTAGTCCGAATGCCGAGCCGCTGCCCTCGGCGGGTGCTGAGCCAGGCTTTTGCCCCGAAAGACGAGCGGCTTCTTCGGCCGCGCGCTTGGCAGGGTTTCCAGACTTCGACTTCTTGCCCTTGTCTTTGCCCTTGCTCTTGCCGCCGCCGAATGAGCCCATGCCCGGCATGTTTGGCATACCTGGAAGCTGCGGAACACCGCCCTTGGCGACGGTTTTCATCATCTTGGCGGCCTGTTCAAAGCGGTTGACCAGTGAGTTCACATCGGTAACGGTCATGCCAGAACCCTTGGCGATGCGGCTGCGGCGTGAACCGTTCAGAAGTTTCGGCTGGCGACGCTCGGCGGGAGTCATCGAGCGAATGATTGCCTCGGTGCGGTCAATTTCACGCTCGTCGAACTGATCGAGCTGAGCACGCATTTGGCCGGCACCCGGCATCATGGCAAGCATGCTCTTGAGCGAGCCCATCTTGCGAAGCTGCTGCATCTGGTCGAGAAAATCTTCGAGAGTGAAGGTATCTTTGGCCAACTTCTCGGCCATTGCTCGCGCCTCGGCCTCATCAAAGTTCTTCTGCGTCTGCTCGATAAGAGTGAGAACGTCACCCATGTCGAGAATTCGGCTCGCCATACGGTCTGGATAGAACGGCTCGAAGGCATCCATGCCCTCGCCATTAGAGGCGAAGATGATTGGTTTGCCGGTGACCGAAGCGACCGAAAGCGCCGCACCACCGCGGGCATCGCCGTCGAGCTTGGTAAGCACGACACCGGTAATGCCGACGCCGTCTTCGAAGGCCTTGGCAACGTTTACGGCGTCTTGACCGACCATCGAGTCGATAACGAAGAGCACCTCATCAGGGTCGACGGCCTTGCGGATGTCGATTGCCTGCTGCATCATCTCTTCGTCAACACCCAGGCGACCGGCGGTGTCAACGATGACAACGCTGAACATCTTTTGGGTAGCGTGCTTGATTGAGTCCTTTGAAACCTTGACCGGGTTTCCAACGCCGTTGCCTGGTTCTGGGGCGAAGACTGGAACGCCAACGCGCTCACCGACTACCTGAAGCTGGTTTACCGCGTTTGGGCGCTGAAGATCGGCCGCAACAAGAAGCGGAGTTTGACCTTGGTCTTTTAGCCACTTGGCGAGTTTTCCGGCAAGGGTGGTCTTACCCGAACCCTGCAAACCGGCAAGCATGATCACGGTCGGCGGGTTCTTGGCAAATGCCAGCTTGCGCTGTTCGCCACCAAGAATCGCAACAAGCTCTTCATTGACGATCTGCACAACCTGCTGGGCAGGGTTTAGAGCCTTCGAGACCTCATCGCCAAGAGCGCGGTCACGAACGGCGTTTACAAAAGCTTTGACAACATCGAGTGCAACGTCGGCCTCGAGAAGAGCACGGCGAATTTCGCGCAGGGTTGCATCGATGTCGGCCGGGCTTAGCTTGCCCTTGCTGCGAAGATTCTTGAACGTCTCGACAAGACGATCCGAAAGATTGCCAAACATTTACTGCACTCCTAGCTAACGAGTCCGTTTGCGAACTCTTGCGCGTCAAAGAACGCGAAGTCATTTATGCCTTCTCCGACACCGACCAACTTAACAGGTATGCCAAGTTCACGCTGAATCGAGAAGACGATTCCACCCTTTGCCGTGCCATCAAGTTTGGTGAGCACCACACCGGTTACCTTGGCAACCTCGGCGAATGCCTTCGCCTGGGCGAGTCCGTTCTGGCCGGTGGTGGCATCCAAGACCAAAAGAACTTCACTGATTGCCGCTTGCTTTTCGATTACGCGACGAATTTTGTCGAGCTCGACCATCAGGTCGGTCTTATTCTGCAGGCGACCTGCGGTGTCAACAATCACAATGTCGGCGTCTTGCTTGATAGCAGCCTCGACCGATTCGAAGGCCACGGATGCAGGATCTTGCCCCTCGGTTTTCGGGCCAATCAAGGTTGCACCGGCACGCTCTGCCCAGGTCGAAACCTGCTGGACGGCCGCGGCTCTGAATGTGTCGGCAGCGCCAATCACGACGCTCCACTCCCCCTCAGTAAGCCAGTTTGCCAACTTGCCGATTGTGGTCGTCTTGCCAACGCCGTTCACGCCAACCACCAAGAACACGTATGGCAGCTTGCCGTCGCTCAGGTTGAGAGCCTTGTCTTCACGCTCGAGGCTTTCGGCAATAACTGCGGCCAAAATTGCCTTTAGTTCTGCCTCGGTTTCGGCGCCAGACTTCTTTGCCCGGGTCTTGACCTCGTCAACGATTGACATTGAGGCATCGACCCCGAAGTCTGCCTGAATCAAAATGTCTTCGAGTTCGTCAAGGTTTTCTGGGTCGAACTTGATTCGGCTGAACAGGCTGCGAATCCCCTTGCGCGCGCTGCGCTTAGGAAGTTCGACCGCGACGAGTTCCGGCTCGGGTTCAGGTTCCGGCTCCGGCTCAGGCGCGATCTCAATCTCGGGCTCTGTTTCAACAACTGGTTCTACAACTGGTTCGACAACGACCGGCTCGATGACCTCAACGGGTTCAGCAACCTTAACTTCTTCGGCAGGCGTCTCGGCAACAGCCTCGGGTTCGTCTTTGCGCTTCTTTTTCCAGAAGAGAAAGCCGGCCACGTTAGTTGCCCTTTTCGATTAGGCGCTGGCCAACTACGGCCGAAACGCCATCCTGGCGCATCGAAACACCATAGAGCGCGTCAGCGATCTCCATGGTGCGCTTTTGGTGGGTAATGATGATCAGCTGCGAGTTCGAGCGCAGGTCTTCAAAAATCTGAAGCAGGCGACCCAGGTTTGCGTCGTCCAGGGCAGCCTCAACCTCATCCATGACATAGAACGGTGAAGGGCGAGCCTTAAAGATTGCAACCATCAAGGCAACAGCAGCAAGCGAACGCTCACCACCCGAAAGAAGCGAAAGGCGTTCGATGCGCTTACCGGCCGGCTTGACAGTTACCTCAAGGCCGGTGGTCAACATGTCTTCGGGGTTGGTCAAGAAGATAGAACCGGTGCCACCCGGGAACAGGGTTGGGAAGACAGTTTCGAAGGCCTTGCGAGTGTCTTCGAAGGCTTCGGCAAAGATGACCTGCATCTTGGTGTCGAGGTCTTCGATGATCTGCATCAGGTCTTTGCGAGTCTGAGTTAGGTCGGCAAGTTGTTCGGTCAAGAACTTGTGGCGCTGCTCGAGAGCTGCAAATTCTTCAAGCGCCAGCGGGTTCACGCGACCAAGGCGCTCGAAGAGTCGCTCTCCCTCGCGCAAACGCTTTTGCTGCTCTTCGCGGTTGAATGTGGTTTCGGTGCGGTTGCCGTCTTCGTCTTCACCGATGATCGGCAATTCTGGGCTGTATTCCTCAAGCAGCGTCGACTGCTCCATGCCAAGCTCATCGTTGACTCGTGAAACCAAGTTGGCCAGGTTGAGGCGCTTCTCGTGGTTTGCCAACTCCATGTCGTGAACGCTCTGAGTCAAGGTAGCTAGCTTCATCTGAATTTCGGCGGTTTCGCCACGCAGTTTGACCAGTTCGGCATTTTGGTTGGCTCGGGCGTTCTCAAGTTCGTGCAAACGCAACTTAGCCTTCGCGGCACTCTCGGCAACCGCGTTCATAACGAGAGGAAGCGCTTCAAGCGCCGCCTTGGCGCTGTCGAGTTGACGTTGCTGAGCTGCCGCAGCGGCCTTGGCCTTTTCGATGGCAACCTGAGCTTCGGCAACCTGAACGCGAAGGGCAAGCCCACGCTCTGATTCAACGCGAACTCGCTCAACTGCTGCGCCAAGATCTACGCGCAGTTCGAGCTCGCTTTGGCGCTCTTGTTCAAGATTCTCGGCAAGGGTCTGACGGTTCTGAAGGTCAAGCGCCGGGCGTTCTTGAGCAGCAAAAGTATCATGAGCGGAAATCGCTGACTG
>JBEEPX010000034.1:0-14944 GCA_041190885.1 Actinomycetota bacterium | reverse complement strand
CGCACAGGTCACCGAAGCAATCGCAAACGCCCAGATCGCCAAGGGCTACAACGATGACGTTCAGGGCACCCCTTGGTACCTTGCGCTTCTAGGTTCGCTGCTTCCGTTCATCATCATCGGCGCAATCTTCTGGTTCTTGATGTCGGGCATGCAGGGCGGCAACAGCAAAGTCATGAACTTTGGCAAGTCGCGCGCGAAGCTCGTAAATAAAGAGCAGTCCACCGTCACGTTTGCCGACGTCGCTGGTGCCGATGAGGCCCTAGAAGAGCTGCAAGAAATCAAGGAGTTCCTAAAGGAGCCTGAGAAGTTCCAGAAGCTTGGCGCCAAGATTCCTCGCGGTGTTCTTTTGTATGGCCCTCCGGGCACCGGTAAGACCTTGGTCGCCAAGGCTGTTGCCGGTGAAGCCGGTGTTCCGTTCTTCTCAATCTCGGGTTCTGACTTCGTCGAAATGTTTGTTGGTGTTGGTGCATCGCGTGTTCGCGACCTATTCGAGCAGGCAAAGCAGGCCGCCCCGGCAATCATCTTTGTTGATGAAATCGATGCAGTTGGTCGCCACCGCGGCGCCGGCATCGGTGGTGGCAACGACGAGCGTGAGCAAACCCTGAACCAGCTTCTTGTCGAGATGGACGGCTTTGACTCGAAGACCAACGTGATTTTGATTGCGGCCACCAACCGCCCTGACATTCTTGACCCAGCCCTTTTGCGCCCTGGCCGCTTCGACCGTCAGATCGGTGTTGGCGCACCGGACCTAATTGGTCGCGAACAGATCTTGAAGGTTCACGCCAAGAACAAGCCAATGGCAAATGATGTTGACTTAGCCGTGGTTGCTCGACGCACCCCTGGTTTCACCGGTGCCGACCTAGCCAACGTTTTGAACGAGGCCGCACTTTTGACCGCTCGTCAGAACGAGAGCAAGATCACCGCAGCAACCCTCGATGAAGCAATCGACCGCGTTATCGGTGGGCCGCAGAAGAAGACTCGCTTGATGCAAGACCAAGAGCGCCTAAACACCGCCTATCACGAGGCTGGCCACGCATTAGTTGCCGCTTCGATGAACAACAGCGACCCGGTCACCAAGGTCACCATTTTGCCTCGCGGTCGCGCTTTGGGTTACACCATGGTGCTGCCACTCGAAGACCGCTACTCGGTTTCTCGCAACCAGCTGCTCGACCAAATTGCCTATGCAATGGGTGGTCGCGTTGCCGAAGAGATCGTGTTCCACGATCCAACCACTGGCGCTTCGAATGACTTCGAAAAGGCAACCTCGATTGCTCGCCAGATGGTCACCCAATACGGCTTTAGCTCAACCATCGGTGCAGTTAGCTTTGGCGGTGGCGGCGAGGTATTCATCGGTCGCGACATGGCTCAGGCCCGCGAATATTCTGAGGCAACCGCTCAGCAGATCGACCTCGAGATTCGTGCGATTCTCGATGCCGCTCACGACGAGGCATACAAGGCTCTAAACCAGAACCGCGCAATTCTTGATGCGCTTGCCAAAGAGCTGATGGAGCGTGAGACCCTGAACCAAGAAGAGATCGCCGAGATCTTCAAGGGTGTCAAGAAGATCGCCCCACGTGCTCAGTGGCTAAGCAAAAAGACCCGTCCAGTTTCAAAGCAGGGCCCAATTGCTATTCCGGTTAAGGGTTCTTCGGCCGACAAGGCCAAGAAGGCTGCTGCCGCCGAGGCAAAGGCTGCCAAGCCGGTCGCAAAGCGCAAGCCTGCGGTTCGCAAGCCTGCATCTAAGGCGCCAGTCGCTAAGCCGGCTGCAAAGCCTGCGGCCAAGAAGCCGGCACCAAAGAAGCCAACCGAGTAAATCGTGTTTGATTCAGCGCGCGTGAAAGCAGCGGTGGTCGAGCTTATTGCTGCCATCGGTGAAGACCCTACCCGCGCTGAATTGCTGGCCACCCCTCAAAAGGTTGCCGAAGCCTATGCCGAGTTTTTCAAGGGCATCGATATCGACGAAAAGTCGGCTCTAGCCGACACCTTTGAGGCCGAGCACAACGACGTTGTGATTCTGAAAGACATCGACTTCGTTTCGATGTGCGAGCATCACCTGCTGCCGTTCACCGGCATCGCCCACATTGCCTATCTTCCGAGCGATCGGGTAGTTGGTCTTGGTCGTTTGCCAAAGCTGGTCGAGATCATCGCCGCTCGCCCGCAACTGCAAGAAAACCTCACCGCTCAAATTGCCGATGCGCTCGAAGAGGGCCTTGGCACCAAGGGTGTTGTGGTTGTGGTTCAGGCTCGTCACCACTGCGTGATTTCGCGCGGTGCAAGGCAGCCAGAAGCGAACACCATCACCATGGCAACCCGAGGCTGCTACTCAGAGCCGGCCGCGCGCGCCGAGGTTATGGGTCTGATTTCAAAATGAGTTTTCACCGACCGCTCGTGATGGGTGTGCTTAATGTCACCCCAGATTCGTTCAGCGACGGCGGCAAATACGCTTCGGTCGAAGCGGCTCTCGATCACGCTCGTCTGTTGGTTATGGGCGGCGCCAATATCATCGATATCGGTGGCGAATCAACGCGGCCGGGTGCCGACCGAATTGCCATCGAAGAAGAGCTTGCCCGAGTTGTGCCGGTGATCGAGGCAATTCACGCCGACCTAATTGCGACTGGCAACAACGATGTAAAAATCAGCATCGACACCATGAACGCAACCACGGCTTTGGCAGCTGTAGCCGCTGGCGCGACAATCATCAACGACGTTTCGGGTGGCCTTGCTGACCCAAAGATGATTGCCGTTGCGGCCACCACCGGCGCCACCTTTGTGATTTCGCACTGGCGCGGTTTCAGCACCGAGATGGACCAACTCAATACCTACCTTGACGTCGCGGTTGATGTTGCTCACGAGCTTCAGCTTCGCGTTGACGCGGCCATCGCCGGCGGCGTGAAGCGCGGCAAGATCGTGGTCGACCCGGGTCTTGGTTTTGCCAAAGACCAAGCTCAAAACTGGAAGCTCGTTGCTCGCCTCGACGAACTCGAAAAGCTTGATCTGCCGATCTTGGTTGGTGCCAGCCGCAAGCGGTTCATTGCGGGGGCTCTCGACGAAGATCTCGCCGCGGGTGAATCAACTTTGACGTCAGCAGATGCGGCTCCTGCTGGCATCAGTAACAGTCGCCGCAACTTGGCCACCGCCGTGCTGACCGCATTGCTACTGCAACGCAAGCTCTGGGCGGTTCGCGTGCACAACGTGATCGCAACATCTGACGCCATCGCAATCGTCGCCGCGCTGCGCGATGCCGAAGGCAAACAATAGAGTTAACCCATGGCTGTAAAACCTCAGACTCACAAAATCAAGCTCACCGGGTTGCGGGTTTACGCGCACCACGGCGTTTTCGATTTTGAGCGTCAAAACGGCCAAGACTTTTATATCGATGCCACCGTGTGGATCTCGGGCAATAAGGCAGCCTTCAACGACGACCTCAACGCAACAGTGCACTATGGCGATCTTGCTAAGGCAATCGTCGACAACGTGAAGGCGCAGCCGGTCGACCTGCTCGAAACCCTGGCTCAGCGCCTGCTTGACCTCGTGCTTAACTTTGGCGGCCCAGCCAGCCCAATCATCAAAGCCGAGATCACGGTTCACAAGCCGAACGCACCTATCGTCTATGAATTCGAAGATGTTTCTGTGACTGTGAAAGCCAAGAAAGAAGTTCATGGCTGAACCGGTTCGCGCAATTTTGGCTTTGGGCGGCAACCTCGGCAAGCGTCGCAAAACCATTCGCTCGGCGCTCAAGGCGCTGGCGGCAACCCCTGGCATCAAGGGCGTCAAGTGCTCGCCACTAGTTGAGTCGGCGGCAGTAACCGAAGCCGGTGTCGACGAAACCAAGCCGAACTACATGAATGGCGTCGTTCAAATCGACACCACACTCAAGCCAAAAGAGCTGCTCACCGAAATTCGCCGCATTGAAACCGAGCACGGCCGAATTCGTCTCGAGCGCTGGGGCTCACGCACACTCGATATCGACATCATCACCTATGGCGACGTGCTCAAATCGGGCAAAGAGCTGACGATTCCTCATCCACGTGCCTTTGAGCGCGCATTCGTTGTGGTGCCCTGGGCAATGCTCGACCCGCAGGCGGTTTTGCCTGGCTATGGCTCAGTCAAAGAACTTGCCGCACCAATGCAAGATCAGGTTTGGCTAAGCAAATGAAGCCAACGCGCGTGCTCACGTTGCTCGGCTGGGCGGTCTCGGCAATCACCGCGGGGTATCTGCTGCCTAAGTTCATCATTGCCGGTGGTGGGCAAACCCCGCAGGCCGGCATCAACATCATTTTGACTCTGCCGATCATCGGTGCGCTCTTGATCGCCTTCGCGATTCCCATGATTCGCTATCGCAGTGGGCTAGCTAAGGTTGCCAAGCAACCGACTGCCCCGCGACCCAAACGCATCAACCCCTTCTATGCCGTTCGCTTGGTCACGCTGGCCAAAGCAATCGCCATTTCGGGCGCAATTTTCTTCGGATGGTACCTGGGCGTGGTTTTTCTTCAGGCGACAGCACCGGTAATCACCGATGCGATTTGGCCTAATGTGACTGCCGCACTCGGGGCGCTATTCATGACCGCCGCGGCCGTGGTTGTTGAGCGCATTTGCCGCATTCCAGACTCCGGTGCCGATCAGGAATCGGCCTCCCGCAAGGGCTCGGCCGAAGCGACTCCGGCCTAAGCCATGAGCAACGGCAGACTTTCGGTTGGCATCATCGGCGCGGGTCCGGTGGGTGTGGTTTTGGGTCAGGCTCTTGCCTCGGCCGGGCACCAGGTTGTCGGCTATTCATCTACCGATCCAGAGCGCATCGAACGCGCCGAATCAATGCTTCCCGATGTTCCCGTGCTCACAGTGCCAGTCATCATCGAGCGCGCCGACCTAGTCTTGTTCGCCATTCCGGCAGCCGAACTTGCCCCGACTATCGGCGGCATTAGCGAGGCAAAGCTTTGGCGAGCAGGGCAACTGGTTGCCCACACCGCCGGCGATTTTGGTTTCGGAATCCTAAATTCGGCCATGCAGCAGGGCGTGATTCCGCTGGCGATTCACCCGGCCATGACCTTCACCGGAACCAGCATTGACCTGGCTCGCATTCGCGAAAGCTATTTCGCGGTTGCAGCACCAACCGTTGCCTTGCCGATTGCCCAAGCCTTGGTTATCGAAATGGGTGCCGAGCCAGTGGTGATTAGCGAAGACGATAGAGCAAGCTATTTTGAAGCCATCTCGGTTGCCACCAACTTTTCAAAAATGATTGTGAACCAGTCGATTGGGCTGCTCGAATCGGTAGGCATCGAAAACCCGCGCGGTGTTCTTGGGCCCGTGATTCGCAGTGCGGTCGAAGAGGCCATCGCCGATGGCCACGTGCCGCTCGACCCCGAAGAGCTGCTCGACTAATGCGCACTGTTATTTCGGCTGGCGAGCTAGGCGCGGCCATCGACGAGGCAAAGGCCGCCGAAAAAAAAATTGCCTTCGTGCCAACCATGGGTGCGCTGCACGCGGGTCACCTATCGCTGATTGCCGAGGCTCGAAAGCGAGCCGAGTTCGTCGTCGTTTCGATCTTCGTGAACCCTCTTCAATTCGGCGCGGGCGAAGACTTCGATAAATACCCAAGAACCATCGAGGCCGACTCAGAGAGACTGGCCGAGGCCGGTGCCGACCTGTTGTTTGCACCGACCGTTGCTGTGATTTACCCAGATCGCACGCCCGGCGAGACTCCAAGAGTCACCAAGAGCGCGGGCTCGGTTGGCGAGATTCTTGAAGGCGCGGTTCGCCCCGGCCACTTTGACGGCATGCTTACCGTGGTGGCAAGGCTGTTCGACCTGGTTCAGCCCGACATCGCGGTGTTTGGTGCCAAAGATGCCCAGCAGCTGTTCTTGATTCGCCGTATGGCAAAGGTCGATTACCCGAGCCTCGAAATCGTCGAGGCGCCAACCGTTCGCGAGCCGAGCGGTCTGGCCATGTCGAGCCGAAACCGCTACCTGAGCGAAACCCAACTCGAACTCGCCGAACACCTATCGGCAGCGCTTCGAATTGCCAAGGCAACCGCAACCACGCCCGAGCACGCTCTCGAATCGGCAAGAACCGCCATGGCCAAGACGCCTGAGGCTAAACTTGATTACATTGCCCTGGTCGATGCCGACAGCTTTGCCGACATCCGTGAAGGTTTTAAAGGCCGGGCGCTAATGCTCATCGCAGCCAGGGTGGGCGAAACCAGACTTATCGACAACATCGAAATCGTTTTTTAGGAGTGCGCGTGAGCGACGAGAACTTGACTGCCGAGCAAGAGCTAGAGCAAGACCTGCCTGAGCAGATCGCCGTTCGCCTTGCCAAGCGCGAGCGCCTAAACGAAATGGGCGGCGCCTACCCGGTTAGCGTGCCAGTCACCCACACCATCGATCAGGTTCGCGCGGCATACCCAGACCTCGAGGTCGATGTTGCTACCGGCGACAAGGTTGCTCTTGCTGGCCGCATCGTTTTTCAGCGCAACACCGGCAAGCTTTGCTTTGCCACCCTTCAGGCCGGTTCTGGCCAGCGCCTTCAGGCGATGCTTTCACTCGACAAGGTTGGCGAAACCCGCCTCGAAGAATACAAAGAGCTTGTTGACCTAGGCGACCACGTTTTCGTTTCGGGCGAGGTAATCACCTCGAAGCGCGGCGAGCTTTCGATCTTGGTTGACGAGTGGCTAATCGCTGCCAAGACCATTCGCCCGCTGCCAAACCTGCACAACGAACTTGGCGAGGAATATCGCGTTCGTCACCGCTACATCGACCTAATCGTGCGCGACCGTGCGCGCGAAGTGGTTCAGATTCGCTCGAAGGTCATGCAGTCACTACGCCGCACCTTCGAAGCCGAAAACTTTCTCGAGGTCGAAACCCCGATGCTGCAGACCATTCACGGTGGCGCATCGGCTCGCCCTTTTAAGACCCACTCAAACGCCTTCGACACCGAGTTGTTCTTGCGCATCGCGCCTGAGCTGTTCTTGAAGCGCGCAGTGGTTGGCGGCATCGACCGCGTGTTCGAGATCAACCGCAACTTCAGAAACGAGGGTGCTGACCGCACTCACTCGCCTGAGTTCGCGATGCTCGAGTCATACCAGGCCTACGGTGACTACAACTCGATCGCCGACCTAACCCAAAAGCTGATTCAAAATGCAGCCATGGATGTCTTCGGCACCCACCAGGTTGAACTTGAAGACGGCACCATCAACGACCTTGGTGGCAACTGGCCACGCATCTCGATGTATGAATCGCTGTCTGAGGCATGTGGCAAGACCATCACCCCTGAGACCCCGATGGCCGAGCTAAAGGCTCTTGCCAAGTCGGTCGACATCGAGATCGAGCACCCGCTGCCTGGCAAGTATGTCGAAGAGCTTTGGGAGCACTTTGTGAAGGGTGACCTAGTCAACCCGACCTTCGTAATCGACTTCCCGGTTGACACCTCACCGCTGACTCGCGAACACCGCTCGAAGCCGGGCGTAGTTGAGAAGTGGGACCTCTACATTCGCGGCTATGAGCAGGCGACCGGCTATTCAGAGTTGGTTGACCCGGTCATTCAGCGTCAGCGCTTTGTTGAGCAGGTTACCCTGGCTGCCGCCGGCGACCCAGAGGCAATGAAGCTCGACGAAGACTTCTTGAAGGCTCTCGAATTCGGCATGCCACCGTCTGGCGGCATGGGCATGGGCATCGACCGTTTGCTGATGAGCCTCACCGGTCTTGGCATTCGCGAGACCATCATGTTCCCGCTGGTTAAATAATCCAACAAATTCTCAGCCAACAAAGTTAGGCTCGAAACATGGATCTTCAAATTCTCTGGGATGCACTGCTGTCGCTGGTTCCGCCGCTTGCCGTAGGATTCTTGTTCTACGTGATCATGCGTGGCATTCTGCGTGCCGACGCCACCGAGCGTCGCGTTTATGCACAGATGGAAGCTCAAATGCGCGAGGACCTTGCGAAAAAGGAGAAAAACTCAGAAGTTATCTGAGTTTTCTGACTCGGGGTCCAAACCAACTCGAGTCACAGATTTACCCCAAAGCGAACAAGCCCCAAACTGCTCTTCGAGCGACCTAACATCTTTATTAGACGGCTATACCTTTAGCCGGCACAAGGAGTAAAGATGTTCGAGAAATTCACCGACAAGGCTCGTCGAGTTGTTGTGCTTGCCCAAGAAGAGGCAAAGCTTCTAAACCACAACTACATCGGCACCGAGCACATTCTGTTGGGTCTAATTCACGAGGGTGAGGGCGTCGCAGCCAAGGCTCTCGAGTCACTTGGCATTGACCTAGCCGCCGTTCGCGAGCAGGTCCAAGAGATCATCGGCCAGGGCCAGCAGGCACCTTCGGGCCACATTCCTTTCACCCCGCGCGCCAAAAAGGTGCTCGAGCTTTCGCTTCGCGAGGCTCTTCAGTTGGGTCACTCATACATTGGCACCGAGCACTTGCTTTTGGGTCTTATTCGCGAGGGCGAGGGTGTTGCCGCTCAGGTTCTAACCAAGCTTGGCGCCGACACCAACAAGGTTCGCCAGCAGGTCATTCAGTTGCTCTCAGGTTTTCAGGGCAAAGAGACCGTTGCCGTTGGTGGCGACAACAACGAGAAGCAAAAGGGCTCTCAGATTCTTGACCAGTTTGGTCGCAACCTGACCCAGGCTGCTGCCGATGGCAAGCTTGACCCGGTTATCGGTCGCGAGCGTGAGATCGAGCGCGTTATGCAGATTCTCTCTCGCCGCTCAAAGAACAACCCGATCTTGATCGGTGAGCCTGGCGTTGGCAAGACTGCGGTTGTCGAAGGCCTAGCCCAGGCAATCGTGAACGGCAACGTGCCAGAGACTCTAAAGGGCAAGCAGCTTTACACCCTTGACATGGGCTCGCTAATCGCCGGCTCACGCTATCGCGGTGACTTCGAAGAGCGCCTAAAGAAGGTGACCAAAGAGATTCGCACCCGTGGCGACATCATCACTTTCATCGACGAAATTCACACTCTGGTTGGCGCTGGCGCTGCCGAGGGTGCAATCGACGCAGCCTCAATCTTGAAGCCGTTGCTTGCTCGCGGCGAGCTTCAGACCATCGGTGCAACCACCCTCGACGAATACCGCAAGCACTTCGAAAAAGACGCCGCGCTAACCCGTCGATTCCAGCAGGTCATGGTCAACGAGCCAAGCCTGCCTCAGGCAATCAACATCTTGAAGGGTCTTCGCGACCGCTACGAGGTGCACCACAAGGTTTCAATCACGGATGGCGCCCTGGTTGCAGCGGCTCAGCTTTCTGACCGCTACATCACCGACCGCTTCTTGCCAGACAAGGCGATTGACCTTATCGATGAGGCTGGCGCACGCCTTCGCCTATCGATTTTGTCTTCGCCACCTGAGCTTCGCGAAATTGAAGAGCGCATTGTTGCTGCCAAGGTCGCCAAAGAGCAGGCCATCGAGAACCAAGAGTTCGAGCTGGCTGCATCTAAGCGTGACGAAGAAAAGAAGCTAAACGCCGAGCGCGTAAAGATGGAGAAGCAATACCGTGCGGGCAACGTTGCCGCTCAGGGTCTTGTCGACGAAGGTCTGATCGCCGAGGTTTTGGCACAGGCAACCGGCATCCCGGTATTCAAGCTCACCGAAGAAGAGAGCGCCAAGCTCATCTTTATGGAAGACGAACTGCACAAGCGCGTCATTGGCCAAGAGGACGCCATCGCTGCGATCTCGAAGTCGATTCGTCGCCAGCGCGCGGGCCTAAAAGACCCGAACCGCCCATCTGGTTCGTTCATCTTCGCCGGCCCAACCGGTGTTGGAAAGACCGAGCTTGCCAAGGCTTTGGCCGAGTTCCTATTCGACGATGAGGGCGCGCTAATCTCGCTCGACATGTCTGAATACGGCGAGAAGCACACCGTCAGCCGCCTATTCGGTGCGCCTCCGGGCTTTGTTGGATTCGAAGAGGGTGGCCAACTCACCGAAAAGGTTCGCCGCAAGCCGTTCTCAGTGGTTCTGTTCGACGAGATCGAAAAGGCTCACCCAGACATCTTCAACTCGCTTCTTCAGATTCTTGAAGAAGGTCGCTTGACCGATGGCCAGGGTCGCGTTGTTGACTTCAAGAACACCATCATCATCATGACCACCAACCTCGGAACCCGCGACATCTCGCGCGGCACCATGGGCTTCTCACTCGAGGGCGACAACGCCAACGACTACGAGCGCATGAAGGGCAAGGTCAACGAAGAACTCAAGAAGAGCTTCAAGCCTGAGTTCCTAAACCGTGTTGATGAGACCATCGTGTTCCCACAGCTAACCAAGCCAGAGCTGGTCCAGATCGTTGATTTGTTCATCAAGCGCCTCTCGGTTCGCCTAGAAGACCGCGACATGACCATCACTGTCTCACAGGCCGCCAAGGATCGCCTGATCGAAATCGGTTTCGACCCAGCACTCGGTGCGCGCCCATTGCGTCGTGCGGTTCAGCGCGAGGTCGAGGACAAGTTGTCAGAGCAGATTCTGCACGGCGAGCTGTTGAACGCATCACACGTGACGGTCGACTTTGTCGGCGGCGAGTTTGTGTTCGTCAGCAAGCAGCGCGAAACCGTTGGCGCGGTTGCTGTTTCGGCTCCGATTTCTGAGCAGCAGATCAACCCGGTCGACGACCAGGGCTTCTAAGCTCACCCCGCGAAGTTCGGCCCCCGCTCACTTGAGCGGGGGCTTTTCGCTAACCTAGACTCTATGACTCACCCGACCATCACCGTTCGCCCGGCCACAACTGCCGATGTTAAGAGCATCCAGGCAATTCGCCAGGCACACATCGGCGCGGTTTTGCTGGGTCGTGAGCTGGTTGACCTTTATGAGTCAGTGCCAGAGTTCTTGGTTGCCGTGGATGAGAACGGTTTAGTGGTTGGCGCCGGTGGCCTGCACGTCATGTGGGAAGACCTGGCCGAGGTTCGCTCGATTGTGGTCAGCGATGCTGCCCGAGGTCGCGGTGTTGGTCGCGCGATCGTCGAAGCGCTGGTCGAAAAAGCCCGCAGCCTTGGCATCAAGCGCCTGTTTTGCCTGACCTTTGAGGTCGAGTTCTTCTCCAAGAGTGGTTTCGAGGTCATCTCTGATGTGCCGGTCGACGCCGAGACCTATGCCGAAATGGTTCGTTCAAACGACGACGGTGTTGCCGAATTCTTGGATTTGGCCCGCGTAAAACAGAACACCTTGGGCAACACGAGGATGCTTAAGCTGCTCTAACCTTCGATTTGGCTAACCTTTAGTCATGACTTCTCCACGCTCTCCACGAAACACTCCTTCGCGCCGCCCAGACCCTTCGGTATACAAGCGCCGACGCATCATCGCACTCGCGGTAGTTGCAATCATCGTGGTTATTTTGTGGAACATCGTGGCCGCCATTGCGGGATTCATCGGCGGCATTTTTGGCGCAAACACCCCAGACCCACTTGCCTCAACCGGCACCCAGGTAACCTCCGGCGCCGCCTGCGCCCCTGGAACCGTGACCGTCGAAGCCGTCGTTGCCAATGCATCTGGCAGCCCTCAGTCTTCGTTCGCGACCGGCGTCAACCCCTACTTTGGTTACAAGATCACCAACAACTCTTCAGTTGATTGCACCTTCGATGTTGGCGGCGCGGTGACTTTCTTTAGCGTGACCAGTGGCGACCAAACCATCTGGGATTCAAAGCAGTGTGACCGCACCGGGCTAACCAACATGCCGTTGTTGTTGAAGGCCGGAGTGCCAACCGCGAGTGCGTTGAGCGACTGGTATCGCGTGTATTCATCAGAGACTGGTTGTGGTGCCGAGCAAAAGGCCGTTGCTGGCGGGGGAGCCTCGTATCACCTGACCGCAAGTGTGAACGGCGTAATATCGACCAACAGTGTTCAGTTCTTGTTGAACTAAATCACCAAACCAATTCGGCTCAAAGCTGCTGGGCGCAGGCTAGTCGCCTACCAGTTGAGGCCAAGGCTCAGGGCCGCGCGCAAGTCGCCGACCTCTGAGTCGACCGAGCGAATAAAGCCCAGTCGCTGTGCCTCGCTGGCGCGCACCTTGCTATTTGAAACCTTGCGCACCTCGCCGGCGAGTGAGATCTCGCCAAAGGCGACCAAGTTGTGAGCAATCGGTTTGTCTTGAACTGCCGAGGCAATTGCAAGTGCAATCGCCAGGTCGGCTGCTGGTTCGGTTAGGCGCACGCCGCCAACGGTTGAAACATATACATCGCTGTCGCCAACCCTAAGCCCGGCTCGACGTTCAAGCACCGCGAGCAACATGGCAACTCGGGCAGAGTCGACGCCGTTGGTAACCCGACGAGGTTGTGGGGTAGAAGACTTGACCACAAGAGCCTGAACCTCGGCGATCAGCGGGCGCTTGCCCTCGACCGTGACGGTAACGCAGGTGCCCGAAACCGGTGCATCGCCGCGCGACAAGAACATGCCACTTGGGTCGGCAACCTCGTTGATGCCCTCACCGGTCATCTCGAAACAGCCAACCTCATCGGTTGGGCCAAAGCGGTTTTTCATTGAGCGCACAAAGCGCAACGAAGTTTGGCGATCGCCTTCAAAGTGGCAGACGACATCGACCAGGTGTTCAAGTGCGCGCGGGCCGGCGATGTTGCCGTCTTTAGTGACGTGACCAACCAGGATGATTGGCAGGGCACGCTCTTTGGCGACGCGAATCAAGTTGGCGGCAACCTCGCGAATCTGCGACGGCATGCCGGCTGCACCGTCGATTTCGCCGGCCGCGATGGTTTGCACCGAGTCGACAACCAAAAGCTCGGGCGCGATGGCATCGATTTGACCAAGCACGGTTGAAAGATCGGTTTCAGAGGCGATGTAGAGGTTGTCACTCATGGCGCCGGTTCGTTCGGCGCGAAGGCGAATCTGGCCAACCGACTCTTCGCCGCTGACATACAAGACTTTTTTGCCTGACTTGGCGGTGTTGGCGGCTACCTCAAGCAGCAGGGTTGACTTGCCAACGCCCGGTTCGCCAGAAAGCAAAACCACCGCACCGGGAACCAGCCCGCCACCCAAAACTCGGTCGAATTCGCCAACCTGGGTTGACCACGCCGAAACCTTTTCGGTCGAGACATCGGTGATTGGCTTGGCTGCCGAAGAGCCAACGATGGCTACCGCTCGAACATTGCGAACAGTGCCCAAACCGCGGCCGCCACCGGCTGCGCCCTCTTGCATGGTGTCCCAAGCTTGGCATTCGCCACAGCGGCCAACCCACTTGGGTGTGCTCCAGCCGCACTCGGTGCATACAAAGGTGCTTTTCGGGTTTGCCATGATTCAAAACTACCTTGGGCCCACGACAAAACCCTGACCTAAACTGAACTTGTGAACATCGAACGCATCGCAATTCTCGGCACCGGCTCAATGGGCGGCGCAATTTTGGCCGGCCTTCTAAAGTCGGGCATCTCGCCGAACAATATTTCGGTCAGCACCAAAACTACCGAGAGCGCCGAACGCCTAGCCGACGAGCTCGGTGTGCTTTCATTTGCGATGGAAGACGGCGACGACGCCAACCAGATGGCGGTGGCCAACGCCCAACTCGTTTTGATTGGTGTGAAGCCGGCATACGTGCTTGAAGTTCTTGCCGACGTTGCCGATTCGCTCAACGACAACGCCCTCGTGGTCAGTGTTGCGGCCGGTGTGCCAACCGCAGCAATGGAGGCCGTGCTGCCCGAAGACGTTGGCGTGATTCGAGCCATGCCTAACACCCCGGCAATTGTTGGTCGGGCACTCACCGGCATTGCCGCTGGTTCTCGCGCCACCGACTGGGCCGTCGAAACCGCAAGCCAACTTTTCGAAACCGTGGGCCAGGTTTTGGTTCTAGACGAATCTCAGATTGACGCGCTCGGCACCATCTCTGGCTCGGGCCCGGCATACGTGTTTTATCTAATCGAGCAGCTCACCAAGGCCGCCAAGCACCACGGTTTTAATGACACGGATGCCGCCCTGTTGGTGAACCAAACCTTCTTGGGCGCAGCCGAACTTTTGGTGGCCAGCGGTAAGACGCCTGAGCAACTGCGCAAGCAGGTGACCAGCCCAAACGGAACCACCGAACGTGCGATTGCGCGCATGGGCCAGACCGATTTAGAGGCCATGTTTATCGAGGCAACCGAGGCCGCTTTGGCTCGCTCGCGCGAACTTGCCGAGGGCAAAGCCTAAACGTTTAGCTGGTCATCAAGAATGAACAGACCGCCGAAGGCACTCAGCATCGCCTGATTCCACTCCTGGTCGCTGACCGGTGTGCGGTCGAATTCTGCAATCACTCTCCCGTGCAGCATGCCAAGCGCCATCACGGCTGCAGCTCGAGGGGTTAGGTGCGGCTTTAGCATCTTGCGATCCTGAAGCAACTGCATCACCTCGGTGAAGCCATCGGTTAGTTCGTTTTGAACCTCGATGATTGCATCGCGCAACAGCGGTCGCCCGGTCGTGTTTCCAATTACGTTGGCTTGCTCGCGTGCAGGGAACATCAAAAAGTGGTTGTTCAAGAACGCAATCATCTCGTCGTAGTGCTGGCCGATTTCTTCAACCGAGTGCATGCGCTCCATAAAGTTCTTGGCTCGGCGAATGTCCTCTTTGATGCTTGCTTCAAACCGGTGAACATAGGCGGCACGGATGAGTCCATCGCGGTCGCCGAAGTGGTGATAAATCGAACCAACCGAGACCCCGGTGCTGCTCGATATGTCTTGGATTCGAACCGAGGCTTCGCCGCCGTCGCGCAGGGCGGCATCCGTGGCAGTTAGAACGAGCTCGACCGTGTCTTTGGCTCTCTCTTGCTTTGGTTGCGGTGTTGCCTTGCGTTTAGTCATCTCGGCCCCTCGGTCTGTTCTAGAAAGTTTGACCTATTTTTTCCAATTCGGCTTGGGTTTTGCCAAATGTCTGCCGTTTCGTTATCAAATACCCCAGCAAAAAGAAACGCACCAGCCGAAGCCGGTGCGTCGCTTAGGTGAAGCTGCGGTTACTTGGTGGTCTTCTTCGCCTTGACTGCCTTGGCGTT
>JBEEPX010000033.1:0-14473 GCA_041190885.1 Actinomycetota bacterium | reverse complement strand
CACCCTCGGTCCTAAAAAAGTCGAGCCCGGTCTCGCCGATTGCTCGCACCCTAGGCTGCTTCGCCAGTTCGGCAATCTGCGCGATTGCGGCATCCAAGGCAGCCTTTGATTCATAAAGTGGCGCTTCGTTTGGGTGCAGCGCAACGGCAGCTAAAACTCGCTGGTCTTTGGTTGCCAGCTCGGCACACCACTTAGAACTTTCGAGAGTCACGCCAACTTGCAAAACGCCCTTGATGCCAACGCTCTCGGCGAGGTCGAGGTTCTCTTGCCAAGGCATTGCACCAAGCTCGTCGTCAAAAACGAACTCTAGGTGACAGTGATTGTCATAAACCGCGACATCAAGGGGCTCGGGAGCCGAAGGAAAACTTGGGGTTTTGCCCGGCTTTGACTTTGATGCAGAAGACGACTCACCGGTCGAACTGCTGCGAGTGAAAGCCTGTTCGGTCAAAACTATTTCGCTTCGTCGGTTTCGATGCGAGGGAACAGTGGCTCGAGTTGGCTGATCTTTGAACCCGCCTTTAGTTGACCCCAAACGCCTGCGTTGTCGAGCACCTGGGCATCAAGCTCGCCGTCGCCAACCAGAGCCGACCAAAGCTTGGCCGTTGCCTTTGGTGTGATTGGGTTCAGCAGAACTGCGAGAGCTCGAAGGCCTTCGGCGGTGGTGTTCAAAACCGTGCCGAGACGCTCGGTGTTTGCTTCGTCTTTTGCCAAAACCCAAGGCGCCTGAACGGTGATGTAGTTGTTCAACTCGTCGACCAGAGTCCAGATGGCGTTGATTGCATCTTGGATGGCAATCTCATCGATCGCTGCGTTAGCCGCGGCTACCGCATCTGCGGCAACCTGCTGAACCTTGAGGTCATCTTCGCTGAAGTCGCCTGCGGCAGGCAGCACACCATCAAAGTATTTGTGAATCATTGCGATCGAGCGCGAGGCCAAGTTGCCAAAACCGTTGGCTAGCTCGGCCTGATAGCGAGCCGAAAGGTCTTCCCAAGAGAACGAACCGTCTTGGCCAAAGGCGATTGCCTTCATGAAGTAGTAGCGGAAGGCATCTGAACCGAAGGTGTCGGTGATCTGGCTTGGAGCAATACCGGTGAGCTTTGACTTTGACATCTTCTCGCCGCCAACCAGCAACCAACCGTGACCAAACACCTGGGTTGCCGGTGCAAGACCAGCGGCCATCAGCATGGCCGGCCAAATTACCGCGTGAAAACGAAGAATGTCTTTTCCGACAATCTGCACCGATGCAGGCCAGAGCGACTCGAACTGCGCCTTGGCCTCGGCGGTGTCTTCGCCATAGCCGATAGCGGTGATGTAGTTCAGCAGAGCATCGAACCAAACGTAGGTGATGTGGCTGTCATCCCAGGGAATGTCGATACCCCAGTCGAACTTTTCTTTCGAACGTGAAATCGAGAGGTCGGTTAGACCACGACGAACGAAAGAAACGACCTCGTTGCGGGCCGACTCAGGCTGAATGAACTTTGGGTTCGCTTCATAGAACGCTAGAAGCTTGTCTTCGAACTCGCTGAGCTTGAAGAAGTAGTTGGTCTCGGCCAAACGCTCAACCGGCTTTGAGTGAATCGCGCAAACCGATTCACCAGCAAAGGCGCCTTCGCCGGGCATTAGGTCGGCTTCGGTCTTGTACTCTTCGCAACCCACGCAGTAGTTACCCTCGAACTCGCCACGATAGATAAACCCGGTGTCATACAGACGCTGAAGGAACTTTTGAACGTTCGTTTCGTGACGCGGTTCGGTGGTTCGAATGAAGTCTTGGTTCTTGATGTCGATGGTCTCAAGAAGCGGCAACCAGGCCTCGGTAACCAACTTGTCGGCCCAGGCCTGCGGCGTGGTGTTGTTGGTGGCGGCGGTGCGCAGAATCTTTTCGCCGTGCTCGTCGGTGCCGGTTAGCAGAAACGAGTTTTCACCGCGCTGGCGATGCCAACGAGCAAGCACGTCAGAGGCAACCTCGGTGTAGGCGTGGCCAATGTGTGGCGCATCGTTCACATAGAAGATTGGAGTCGTGACGTAAAACGACTTGCTGGCTTGGTTTGGCATGGTCTCTATCTTAACCGAAGGCTAGGCCTTGTGGCCTTTGCGGTGCTCTAGAACCAACTGATAAAGCTCGCTCTTGCTAGCGCCAGATGCCGATGCAATCTCGGCCACCGCTGCCTTGAGCCCAGTGCCTTCATCGGTAAGCGCCAACACCTGGTCGACCAGGTTCTCGGTTTTCACTTCGACGGCCTCGGCGCCGGCCAAAACCATCACCATTTCGCCGCGGGGTTCTGACTTTGCCCACTCAATGAGCTGATCGAGCGAACCACGCTCGGTGTGCTCGAATTTCTTGGTGAGTTCGCGCGAAACCGTGGCTCGGCGATCACCACCAAGCACTGCGGCAGCATCTTGAAGCGATTCTAGAATTCGGTGGGGTGAATCAAAAAAGACCATTGTGCGAGGTTCGCGAGCCAGTGATTCAAATGCCTTGCGGCGGTCGCCCGACTTGCGAGGCAAGAAGCCTTCAAAGGTGAATCGGTCGGTTGGCAAACCCGATACGGCGAGCGCCGACAAAACCGCCGAAGGTCCCGGCACGATCGTCACTTCGATGCCAGCTGCAACCGCGGCACGAACCAACATGAATCCGGGGTCGCTAACAGTGGGCATGCCCGCATCGCTGACCACGAGCACGGCTTCATCCTGGGCGATTTCAAGAATCTGCCCCAAGCGCTCGTCTTCGTTGTGTTCGTGAAGGCTAAATAGTCGAGCATTCAGTTTGATGCCGAGCGAATTTGCCAGCTTTAACAGGCTTCTGGTGTCTTCGGCGCAGATGAACTTCGAGTTTTGCAGGTGCTCGAGCAGACGAGGCGAGGCATCCGAAAGGTTGCCAATTGGGGTCGCAGCAAGAATGAGCACGTTCTATTGTCTAGCATTAGGGCGTGATTGCATTGCTCGAACGCCTGAACGGCAGCCTAAAAGCGCGTCAAATCTTTGACCGGTATGCGCCCTGGGCCGTTATCGCGTTGGCAGCATTCTTGCGCCTCTGGAACCTTGGCTACCCAGCCAAACTGGTTTTCGACGAGACCTATTACGTAAAAGATGCATGGACCCTTTGGAATACCGGTTCAGAAAAGAATTGGCCCGCCGACTACAACGCAAATTTCGAGGGCGGAAACGTTTGGGGTTATCTGACCGACCCGGCCTTTGTGGTTCACCCGCCCCTGGGCAAATGGATCATCGGCTTGGGCATGTGGGCCTTTGGTGCAGAAAACTCATTCTCTTGGCGAATCTCAACGGCTCTGCTTGGCATAGCCTCGGTTGGTCTTGTCATCGTTGTAGCCCGAATGCTTTTGAAGTCGCCGGCTTACGCACTCATCGCTGGTTTCTTGCTTGCGATCGATGGGCACGCCATCGTGCTCTCACGAACTGCGCTGCTCGACAACATCCTGGCTTTCTTTGCTCTTTTGGCCTTCTATTTCTTGCTTCGCGACCAACAAAACCGTGACATCGCGAGAGTGGTGTGGGCAAGGCCGTGGCTGATTGCCGCCGGTGCAACCCTTGGCGCGGCCTCCGCAGTGAAGTGGTCGGGGCTTTACTTCTTGGCAGCCTTCGGCCTCTATGTAGTCATTAGCGAGACACTCGCTCGTCGACGTGCCGGTCAAGAGAACTGGGCATTTGCAGGGTTTATCGATAGCGGTCTGGTGGCATTCGTGCTGATGGTGCCAGTTGCAATCGCGACCTACGTCGCCACCTGGTCGGGCTGGCTTATCGGCGGCACCGGCTACGACGCCAAGTGGGCCGAATCGAACCCGGCAACCGGCATCTGGGCCCTAGTTCCAACCAACCTGCAGTCGCTCTGGCACTATCACCAAGAGGCTTATGGCTTTCACGTCAACCTGCACACGCCACACTCATACCAATCGAACCCATTGACCTGGCTCTTGGCTACTCGCCCGACCAGCTTTTTCTATGAAGGTCTTTCAGAGGGCCAGGATGGCTGCGCCTCGTCATCTGGTTGTTCGAGCGCGATTACCGCCCTTGGCAATCCATTCATTTGGCTACCCGCAACCGCAGCCCTGCTGTTCTTGTTGATCTGGTTCGTCAGACAACGCGACCGAGTTGCTGGCCTCATTTTGCTTGGCATCGCCGGCGGTTATTTGCCATGGTTGGCCTTCACCAGCCGCACGGTTTTTCAGTTCTACTCGATCGCATTCTTACCTTGGATGATTCTTGCGCTCGCCTACGTTTTGAAGATCTACCGAGATTTGAGCACGAACAAACGTCAAGCCAAAGCCATCACGCTCGGTTATCTGTTGCTGGTCTTCGGCGCGACCCTGTTCTTCTTGCCGATTTGGATAGGCACCTGGGTGCCGTTCTGGTACTGGCAAGTGCACATGTGGCTGCCTAGCTGGATCTAGGCTGGAAGTACTATGGGCGATTATTCTGCACTGGCGCAAACCCCCGGCTTCGTTCGGGTCATTTCGTCGCAGCTGCTCGCCCGTTTTCCTTTTGGAATGATGACCCTCGGCTTTGTGATGCACATCGAGGAAATGCACGACTCGTATGCCATTGCGGGAATTGCGCTCGGTGCTGAAACCATCGGCGCTGCAATTTCGGGTCCGCTTCTGGGTCGCCTGCTCGGGCCACTCGGGGTTCGTCGAGTAATCCTGACGAGTGCGATCATCGGTGCGATTGCGATCGCACTCATCGGCATCTTCTACATGCCACCAGCACTGGTGGTTTTTCTTGCTCTGATTGTTGGCCTGACTTCACCCCCGATTCAATCTGCGGTGCGCACGCTTTACCCAATTTTGGTCGACAAGAAATTGCTCAACGCGGTCTATTCGCTAGACGCCACCGCGCAAGAACTCATCTGGGTGGTGGGCCCGGTTTTGGCCGCTTTTGGCGCTGCCACCTGGGGCACTGGGCCGGTTGTAGTGGCCATGGGTGTGGTGCAAATTCTTGGCGCGCTCTGGTTCGCTTCTAACCCCGAGGTTGGTTCGCTCAAGATTCCAAAGAGCACCGGCAAAATGGGCAAGGTTTTAAAGAGCAGGCTCGTGCTCACCAACGTGATCATTGGTTTCTTGATGGTTGGCAGCTTCAGCGGAGTTGAGGTCGGCGCGGTCGCTGTGGCCGACAAGGCTGTTGCCGGCCTGGTTCTAGCTGCCCTTTCGGTTGGTTCAATTCTGGGCGGCTTGCTTCTCGGAAACCGTGCCAAGACCAAGTGGGCATTGACCAAGTTCCTGTCGATCATTGCCGCGGGCTACCTGCTGTATTTGGTCAACCCAAGCGACCCACTCTGGATGGCAATCACATTCTTTATTGCGGGCCTTGGTGTTGCGCCTGCATTCGCAGTGTTGGCAGCGACAATCGCAAACAACATCAAGATGAACGACACAGCTGAGGCCTACGGCTGGATTAACACCGGCCAGTTGATGGGCTACTCGGCCGGTGCCGCAATGGCCGGAATCGCCATCGATGTGGTTGCCCCAACCGCTGCTATGTCAGTTTCGATGGTCTTTGGAATCGCGGCGGTGATTGTTGCGTTGATAACCGTGAGCATCACCCCAGTATTTGGCAAAACGAAAGCAGATAAATAGTGGCGATCTTTGCAGTGAACTATCACTACAACACCGACGATGAAGGCCTAGCCGAGGTGCGTCCAATGCACCGCGAATGGCTTGGCGAGCACCTTGCTGCAGGCAACCTGTTGGCCAGTGGACCTTTGGTAAACAACCCAGGTGCGCTGCTCATTTGGCGCGCAGATTCACTCGAACAACTCGCCGAGCTGCTCGACCTTGACCCATTCGACATCGGTGGCTACCTCGAAGAACGAGTTATCACCGAGTGGAACCCAGTATTCGGACCTTGGAGCTAATCATGACTTTTTTGCCAGAACAAATGCCACTGATCAAACTCAACACCGGCCAGCAAATGCCGCAGTTGGGCCTCGGCGTCTACAAGGTAGGCCAGACCGAAGCCGTTGATCTAATTCGCGCAGCTATTGTCAAGGGCTACCGCCGCGTCGACACCGCAGCACTCTATGGCAACGAGGCCGAGGTCGGCGAGGGCATCCGCACCTCTGGCGTTGCTCGCGAAGACCTGTTTGTCACCACCAAGATTTGGAACGACCGCCAGGGTTATGACAGTGCCCTCGAGGCAATCGACGAAAGCCTGACCCGTCTCGACATCGACTATGTCGACCTGCTGTTGGTTCACTGGCCATGCCCAAAGCAAGACAAGTTCGTCGAGACCTGGTCGGCTTTTCAGAAGGCGATGGAGGGCGGGAAGATTCGCGGCATTGGCGTCTCGAACTTCAACCCGCACCACCTCGAAAAGCTGATGGCTTCGGGCGGACCAGTGCCGGCAATCAACCAGATTGAACTTCACCCGGGATGGCAGCAGAAAGACATCCGTGCCTTCAATGCATCGCACGGCATTGCCACCGAGGCTTGGTCACCGCTGGCACGCGGTCGATACAACGATTCGGCCGAGGTGCTTCAGATTGCCAAAAAGCACGGCAAGACCCCTACCCAGGTTGTGGTGCGTTGGCACATTGAACTGGGCAATCTAGTGATTCCAAAGACCTCGAACCACGATCGTCTAGATGAAAACATCGACGTCTTCGACTTCAAGCTCGACGCCGAAGACATGGCACAGTTTGAAAAATTTGATGGCGGCGAACGAGTGGGACCAAATCCAGACGATTTTGGTTAACCCTAGGGCGACACTCAAATCACGAGAGATTGGAACACCATGAGGGTACTCATTTCGGGAGCCAGCGGACTGGTCGGAACCGAAGTTGCCAGGCAGTTAAAGGCCTCTGGTCACGAACCGATTCGATTGGTGCGTCGCGAGGCGGTTTCGGCAGATGAGGTTTTTTGGAATCCAACCGAGGGTTTCATCACCCCAGGCGTGATTGAGACCATCGATGCAGTGGTCAACATGGCCGGTGCAACCACTGGCAAGATTCCTTGGACCAAGGCCTACAAGCAAGAAATCGTGAATTCACGCCTCGACTCGACTCGAACCCTGGTCAATGCAATGGCTTCGGCTACCAAGCGCCCGAAGGTTTTGGTAAGCGGTTCGGCATCGGGACTCTATGGAGACCGCGGCGATGAACTTTTGACTGAAGACAGCGGCAAGGGAACCGGTTTCTTAAGCGATCTAGCCTTCGCCTGGGAGCAAGAGGCTCTCAAGGCACCGGCTGATGTTCGAGTTATTTTGGCCCGCACAACCATGGTTATGTCACGCAAACTTGGCGCACTTGGTCGACTGCTGCCCCTGATCAAACTTGGCGTCGGCGGTGCACTCGGAAGCGGCAAGCAGTGGTGGGCCTGGATCAGCGTAAAAGATGAGGCAGCGGCAATCATCCACCTAATCAACACGCCTTCGGCTCAGGGAGCTTTCAACCTGACCGCACCCGAGCCAGCAACTTGCAAAGACATTGTGAAGAGCTTGGCCAAGCACCTCAATCGCCCAGCGTTTTTTGATGTTCCGGCCTTCGCAATGAAGATGCTGATCGGTGAAGCGGCTGTTGAGCTTTTGCTTTGCAGCCAAAACATGGTTCCGACCAAGTTGCTTTCAACCGGCTTCAAATTTGAGCACCCGACCCTCGATCAGGCAAGCGCCTGGGTGGTCGGCAAAGACTAAAACGCTACTCGGTCTTGGCGGGCAACAACTTGCCCAGGCTTCGCACGAATGGAATCCCGATAAGCGCAGCGACTGCGCATATTCCTCCTGCGATAAGGAATGGCGCCCGCAGGTCAATCAAAGCGAGCAAACCACCAACGGCCGACCCAATCGGCATCATTCCCCAAACGAGGGTTCGCCTGGTTCCGTGAATGCGCCCAAACAGGTGATTTGGAATTATCTGGTGATAGGTCGACATAAGCAGAACGTTCCAGAATGTGATCGTGATGGCGTTCAAAATCGAAACAACTGCAAGACCGATGATGTCTGAGACAAACCCAGTCGAAAAGGTCAGCGCACCGCTGGCAAAAATAGCAATGGCCATCACGTTCACACGGCCAAATCTTTCGGAGACCCTGGCAACCAAAATTGAACCAATGATCGAACCGATGGCTGGGATCGAAAGCATCAAACCAAAGTAGGTTGGGTCAACTTTGATGACATTCAAAAGGAACAACACGTAGGTTGACCCGGTGGCCGCAAACCAAAAACCGACAAACGAGGTGAACAGCACAAGCTTCAGCAACGTTTTGTCGTCGTAGAGATACTTGATGCCGAACCGAATGTCGGCCCAATAGCCGAGTTTCGGTTCGGCCACGGTTTCGGTTGCCGAGCTGGCCGCATTTATGTCTTTGGTGAAGCGCCCCGGAATCATAAACAGCAGAACCGTTGCCACACCGATTCCGAGCGAACCCCAGATGAAAGGCAGAGCAATTGCTGAGGCGTAGAGAACGCCGCTCAAAGGGGCACCGATGAATTCACCGGTGGTAACGGCACCAATCTCAAGCCTCGAGTTACCTCGCTCCAGGTGTTCCGGTTTCAGCATCTGCGGTATCAACGATTGAGCGGTCGTGTCATAGGCGACCTCGGCGATACCCATCAAAAAAGCGATCAGATAAAGCACCGGGATGTTGACGGTGTCGGTGCCAACGGCAAGCGCGAGAGCGGCGGCTAGAACGAACCTGGCCGCGTTTGCGGTTGCCAGCGCCAGACGACGGTCGACGCGATCAACCAAACCGCCAATTGGAATTGCGAACAGCAGCCAGGGCAGCATAACCATGGCTGCGAGCAGCGAAATGATGAAGGGGTCGTGGGTGAGCGAAGCAGCTAATAGCGGAACTGCTGTTTTGAAAAGACCGTCAGAAACGTTCGATGCCAGGCTGGCCGACCATAGACGGTTGAACGCCGGGCCTAGGCCCTCGCACTTTGATTTTGTTGCCAACTGGGTTCTCCTTCGAACCCTTCGAGCCTAATAAAAAAAATCCCCCACCGATTGCCGATGAGGGATCCTTTTCTGAAACTTATTACGCCTTAGGAGCAGCCTTTGCAGCTGGCTTAGCGGCCGGCTTCTTAGCAGCAGGCTTAGCAGCAGGCTTCTTAGCAGCGGCCGGCTTAGCGGCTGGCTTTGCAGCAGGCTTCTTTGCTGCGGTGGTTGCCTTAGCGGCCGGCTTCTTAGCAGCAGTTGCCTTAGCAGCAGTTGCCTTTGCAGCTGGCTTAGCAGCTGGCTTCTTCGCAGCGGTTGCCTTTGCAGCAGGCTTAGCAGCTGGCTTCTTAGCAGCGGCTGGCTTTGCGGCTGCAGCCTTTGCAGTGGTCTTAGCCGCGGTGTTAGCAGCCTTCTTAACTGCGGTGCCTGCAGTTTTGGTTGCGGTGGTAGCAGTCTTGCCAGCAGCCTTTACAGCGGCGGTAGCCTTCTTCTCTACAACCTTGGCGGTTGAAGCAACCTTCTTCTCAGCAGTCTTGCTTGCGGTTGCGACCTTCTTCTCGACGGTCTTGACGGTTGCGTCGACCTTCTTCTCGATGTCTGCAGCAGCCTTCGCCGCCTCGTCTACAACCTCGGCTGCAAGCTTGCCTGCATCCTTGGCGATGTTCTTTGCGTTCTTGCTAAAAAGCTTCTTAGCGGTCTCGAAAATGCCCATAGTAATCTCCTGAAAATCGTTGTTTGGGGAAGTCTGTTTCAAGTTTAGCCAATTTCTCACCGGCACGGCAGTGCACGGTTTAGAAATTACCTGGCTTAGCCAACCGAACGGCGGCGACGCATGATCTCATCGAGGTCAGCCGAGGTAAGTTTCACGACCGGCTGGCGCGCTTCGATAGCGATCACATCCGCGATTTCTGGTTGCTCAAGTTCGCCCTCGCGAACAATTTGAGCGGGAACACGGTGTGGTTCCCATTCGCGAGAATTCGATGGGCTCTGCGTCGAGACTTCGTCTTGCAACGACAAATAGTAATTTTTCATCGAGAGTGTCGGCTGTTTTGCAACCGACTTTTTGCGTGGTTTGCGCCTTGCAGCTTTAACCTCGCGCTTGATTCGCCCAACAAATTCGCGCTTAGATTCTTTTGCTTCGCTGCGCTTTAGCCACGATGGAATGAACACCCAGAGCCAAAGGCCGGCGACGACCAAAAGCATTAGTCCGCCGGATCCGTTGATGTTCATACATCAAAGATATGAGTTAGCTGCCGAGACTGCCGTCATTTAATTCGGTGTGTTTAATCTGGCGTGTCAAAAAAGGATATTTGACCTCTGGAACTTGGTTTTGAACCCAGCGATTCAATACCCCGCCGACAACTTCATCGTGCGTGAGTGCAAAAGAGTAGTGGTCACGCCAAGCGCCGTTGATGTGAATGTAGCGCTGCTTAAGACCTTCGTATCTGTAACCGAGCTTCTCAACCACACGAAGCGAGGCTAGGTTTTCGGGTCGAATGTCGATCTGCACGCGATGAAGTCCAACGATGTTGAACAAATAGTCGGTCACTAGGGCCACTGCGGTTGGTGTTACTCCCCTGCCGGCGATTTCTGGGGCGACCCAGTAGCCGACCATTGCCGAGCTGACCGAGCCATGAACAATGTTGGCAACGTTGAGCTGACCGACGATTTCTCCATCGCACTCAATCACAAACGGCAGCCCCTGGCGGTCATCCATGTTTCGAATCAAGCCGCGCACCATGCCACGAATGTCGAACGAATTTGGGCCAACCGGATTTGTTGCCTCCCAAGGCCTCAGCCATTCTCGGTTGCCAAGAATCAGGCGTTCGAGTTGCTTGGCGTCGCGCATGCGAACGATTCGCAAGCGAACATCGCCGTGAGCGAGAACAAAAGACATAGCCACGATGGCAAGATTAGTCGCATGGATGCAATCGAAATCGCCAAAGCGAAAAACGACCTTCGTCGTGACCTCAAGTTGCGACGCGCAGCCATGCCCTACGACCCCGAAATCGCTGGCGAACTTTGCGTGCACCTTGCCGAACTTTGCGTTGCTAAAGCCGCAAAACGCGTTGCCTGCTATTTACCTTACGGCGACGAACCAGACACCGAGCTGTTTATCGATTGGGCCATCGAGAACGAGATCGAAGTTCTGTTGCCGGTCTCGAACCATGACGGAACCTTGCACTGGGTAATTTTCGAAGGCGAAACCGCCGAAGGCATTTTCGGATTTGCCGAGCCAGTTGGCACAACCGTCGAACCCGAGGCCATCGATTTAGCTTTCATCCCAGCACTTGCCGTTGACCAAAGGGGCCAGAGGCTGGGCAAGGGCAAGGGTTACTACGATCGCGCGCTGGCAAACTTTGATCCAAAGCCACCGGTAATCGCCGTGATCTTCGATGATGAGCTGCTCGAGGCGATTCCGACCGAAGACCACGATCATCCCGTCGATGCCGTGATCACGCCGCGGGGAATAGCGCACTTCACCCAGGCGTTAAAATAAAACTGTGCCTACCTATTCATACGCTTGCAAAAACTGCGAGCACAAATTCGACGTTCAGCAGTCGTTTACCGACGAAGCGTTGAAGGTTTGCCCTAACTGCAAGGGCGAGCTGCGCAAGGTATTTGGCAATCTCGGCGTGACCTTCAAGGGCACCGGCTTTTATGCCAACGACCACGGCTCTAAGTCAAGCAAAAAGAGCGACTAACTAGCCCCAGTGCGGCGGCTTGTCTTGCTTCAGCCTCTGATCGTTCGAGTCTGAGCGGTCGCCCCAAGCGGCATCCGTGTCTTCAAAAGCCCGATCGGCTGCATCAAATAAAGGCAGCGGTCGCTTCGAAACCTGCATGCCAAGGCTCTCGGCAATTCGCACCGCCAATGCCTGTGGGTCTGCAAAAAGCTCGAAACTATAAACACGGATGTACTGCCAGCCGAGCGCTTGCAAAAGGCCTGGTCGAATTCGGAACTTCTCGGTGCGGTTCGCACCCGGGATAGCCCAATCTGGCTCGATGACAGCGACCTGCTTGGCATAGCTGACAATCAAAGGAAGCGCACTTGAGTAACCGGTGTCTACTCTTGCGCCAAGCTTCTTGAGTCGAAGACTTAGGTCTAGCAGCATTGGATCTGGCTCGGCATCGATTGCAACCGGCTCGGCATCTGCCGCCATCAAAAGATCTTTTAGCAAGGCCGCACCGTTGTTGAGGCGGTCGGTCGGCATTTCATCGGCGGTGAAGCAACTAATCACAGTGATCTGCTTGCGAGCGCTGACCAACAGGTTGGCAAGGTTGCGGCGGCCATCAGCCTCAGAGAGTTGCCCAAAGTTAGACAGCACCGCGCCGTGGCTGGTTCGACCATAACCGAGCGAGAAGATCACTCGATCAGCAAGGCGGTGAGTGAGTTCAGAGATCGCCACGACCTCAAATTTCTCTCGCCCATGGCTCTCAAAGAACTCGGCCAACTGAGGCTTTTGGTGCAACCCGTTTGCAACTGCAACACGGATGCGCTCTGCGTGAGCAACCGATGCGCTGGCAACCAAGAGCGATTGGTTTGGGTGCCAAAGGGCGTGGTTGAAAACCAATTCAACGGCTCGGGCAACCTCGCCATCCATGCTCTCGGTCGCACCCTCGATGGTGGTTTTTGCGCGGTTATCGGTGTCGACAATATCTAGGATGAAATTCTTTTCGCCCAGGTATTCGCTGGCGGCTGGCACGAATTCGATTCGATTTTGGTAGAACTCGCGATTCACCAAATCGCCTAGAGCGGCGCTGGTGGTTCGGTAACTGCGGCGCAAAACCTCGGCGCCGTAGATGCGTCGGGTCTCGTTGAAGATTGACGTGACAGGAACCTGTCGCCCAAGGGCCGAGGCGCGGCACTCAATTTCAAAGCCGTTTGGCGCAGCGATGGCTTCGTCACCAAATGCGATCAATTGGTTTGAACGCTTCAGGGCACCCAGGTTTTCGACTAGCGATGTTCCAGCTGCATCTAGAACCAAAACAACATCAAACTGGGCCGACGGGCTCAATTGGGTGGCCACCTCGAACGGCGAAAGCATCAAAACAGGGGCAATCACCGGCCAAATCTTTGGTGCGGCGGTTTCAAGGTCGTGATAACTGGCGTAGCCGCGTTTTAGCTGAGCCTTGAGTGCGGTTGCTTCCCCGGAGTTTTGTGCCAGCGTTGCCTTCCAGCGATCCGAAAGCTGATGTGCCAGTGCGGTTGCTCCGAGCGAGATCTGCTTAGCAGCGGCCTCACGGAATGCATTTTCGTTGAAGTCGAGTTGTTCGGCGGTGAACGACAAAATCGAATTCTCTTGAGAGAGCAAATACTCGATGGCCGACTGCCACCATGCCTGCTCGAGTTCAATCGCGATGTTTTCTTTGCTCACGTGAAGCCTGCCAAGGTCGCGGGCGAGCTGCCCCAGACCATTAGCGCGAAGACGGTTTGCAACGATTGCACGATCGCCAAGGTTGCCAAGAGATTCGGTGTCATCGGCAAGTGAGGCAAGCTTCGACTGCAAGGCGGTCAAGTTGAGTTTGGTCAGTACCGGCTCAGTTGACTCGGGGTCGAGGTGGCGCTGCAGGCTCTCTAGATCGGCAACGAACGCCTGATAGGCAACCTGCGCTTCGCTAATGCCAAGTGGCACCTGCGGTGGCGTTGGCGCCAGCGAGTACTGCTGCCAAAGTTCGCGCTGAGCCTGAATGTCTCTAAGCGAACCATGAATGTCGTTCACACTCATGCCAGGTCGCAGATACTCTTTCGCAAGCTTCTTTAGTCGGCGACGGTTGCCACCAGACATCTGGGTTCGCTCGGCTCGAGCCACACCCTTTCGAGGCGCGGTGGCTGCAATTAGTTCGGTCAAAGGTCGGTCGAAAACATCCGAGACAAAACGGTCAAGGGTTTCACGAATGCCAATGAAGAGCCTCAGATATGTGCCCCAGTCTTCGACGGTTTCGGCTGGCTTGAAGTTAACCTTCTCGGTGAATTCGGCTAGCTGACCGGCAAGGCGCGGGTAGGCATCGTCGCGTAGCGATTTGGCAAGTTCAATTGCC
This sequence comes from Actinomycetota bacterium, assembly GCA_041190885.1. GTDB lineage: Bacteria > Actinomycetota > Actinomycetes > Actinomycetales > Microbacteriaceae > Rhodoluna. The sequence goes on along the minus strand of JBEEPX010000033.1, from coordinate 549 downwards.
CGAGCAACTTCGGTCGGGTTTTCGAACTGTGCCTGATACCAAGCGGTGTCTTGCGGGCCAAACTTAAATTCGCCCAACTCGGCAGCTTCGTTAAGCAGGTGCATCGCCTCGGTGCGGTCGTGGTGCTGAAGCAAAAATTCAACCGGGATGCGCGCCTGCGTAACCGGCGCCTTTGCAAGCCCGCTGAGCTCTGACAGCTTTCGAAGTACCTCAGAAACAGAGACCCCAAGCATTGGATCGATTCGATTGAGCGAGTCAAAATATTGATCGAGTGTTTGCTCGGCCGAAATTCTCTCTGCACGTGAGTCATCGATATGAAGATCGGCAGCCTTCTCATTTCGCGAGATAGCAGCAATGACATCTACCCAGGTTGAGTTCGAGCGCACGGCCAAGCCGGCAAGACCCAAATCACCAAGGCGCTCAGCCAGCTCGTTGATGGTTTGACGTCTAGGTGCGACTACCAAGACCCGCTTGTCTTGAGCCACCAAACCGGCAAGAACGTTGATGACGGTCTGCACATAGCCACAGCCCGGCAGAGTCTCAACGGCA
>JBEEPX010000032.1:0-12362 GCA_041190885.1 Actinomycetota bacterium | reverse complement strand
CCTGGCGAATAATCGGCATCGCTTCGCGAGCCAAGTCACCCAAAACGGCTGGGTTGGTAGGAACTTCGCGCCAACCAAGCACGCGCATCTTCTCTAGGTCGGCCAAGTCGGCAAAACCGGCCTCCGCTTTGTTTTGCTCGTCAGTCGAAGTTGGCAAGAAGACTAGTCCGGCCGCGTAAAAACCCTTTGCAGGAAGGTCGAAGCCCGCAACTGCGCGCAAGAATGAGTCTGGAATCTGAGTGAGAATTCCAGCTCCGTCGCCGGTGCCGGCGTCAGAGCCAACGGCACCACGGTGTTCAAGGTTTGTCAGTGCGTCAAGCGCAGTGCGAACGATGTCGTGCCCAGGAGTTCCGCGAAGTGTCGCAACCATGGCCAAGCCACAGGCGTCTTTTTCGTTAGCTGGGTCGTACAGACCAGTCGCTGCAGGCGCAGTGCTGAATCGTTCGAACGGTGACATACCGAGCATGCCGCACTCCAATCAGGGATTATCAGAGGGACAACATTGGCCCGAAAGGTGCATCGTTGGATGCGATAAACAGGAAGTTCGCAATCCTCAAAGAGGAATTTAGCTGAGCTTCGAGTCTACCGCATCGGCGGTTTCGTCAAGCGATTTCTCGGTTTTTGAAACCAGCACTGTGGTTTCGAGTCCCGGGTGTCTGCGACGCTGCAAGAAGAAGACGACTAGACCCAAGGCAATACCCAAAAGCGCCGACCAAATGTTGGTGCGCAAGCCCAGGAAGTACTCGCTTGGATCAATGCGAATGGCTTCAATCCAGAGGCGTCCGGTCGAGTAAAAGACGAGATACAGGGCGAAAAGTTTGCCCCAACGAAGTTCAAATTTGCGGTCAAGCAACAACAGCGCAGCGGCGCCGGCAAGGCTCCAAATCGATTCATAAATGAAAGTTGGGTGGAATAGCACGCCTGCTGGAAGACCCGAAGGGTAAGCAGCGTTGTCTTGCGCGATTTCTAGACCCCAAGGCAAATCGGTTGGCGTACCAAAAAGCTCATTGTTGAAGTAATTTCCCCAGCGTCCCAGGGCCTGAGCAATCAATACTCCAGGTGCGACAGCATCAAGGAACGAAGTGAAACGTACGCCGGTGCTTCTGGCACCAAGCCATGCTCCAACTACGCCTAGTGCTAAGGCCCCGTAGATTGCTAGGCCGCCCTCCCAGATTCGAAGGACCGCAGTTAGGTCTGCGCCTTCATAGAAGTAGTCGTTTGGGTGAGTGATCACGTGAAAAATGCGACCGCCGATGATGCCAAACGGCACTGCCCAGAGCGAGATGTCTAGTGCGGCACCGCTTGGTGCACCGCGCTTAACCAGTCGGCTATTGGCGATCAGAATCGCAATGATGATTCCGGCGAGAATGAATAGCGCATAAAAGTGCACTCGCACTGGTCCTAGGTCGATGTAACTGATCGAAGGGCTAGGAATGCTTGAAATTAGAGTGTTCACGGTTATTTCTCCTGGTTACTTCTTCAAACTCGATGCTAGTTGCGAAACCTTGGCTTTGAGGGCTTCGATGCCACCTTCTTGGTACGCGCGAACGAAGGCCGAACCCACGATTGCTCCGTCTGCGTAGGTATTCACATCAGCAACCTGCTCTGCGGTTGAAATTCCGATTCCTACAGCAGCATTGGCGCTGGTTGATGCGGTTCGGATGTTTGAAACCACGGTCTTGGCAAGTTGGTCAACTTCGTTTCGGGCCCCAGTGATGCCCATGGTTGATACCGCGTAAACGAAGCCCCTCGACAACTCGCAGGCGGTTTGCATGCGCTCGGTTGACGATGTAGGCGCTGCCAAAAAGACTCGATCTAGATCGTATTTGTCTGATGCAGCAAGCCATTCGCCGGCCTCATCTGGAATCAAATCAGGGGTGATTAGCCCTGCTCCCCCGGCCTCGGCCAAGTCGTGGGCAAATTTCTCAACCCCGTAGCTCAACACCGGGTTCCAGTAGGTCATGACCAAAACTGGCGTGTCGACGGCGGCTGTGATTGCCTTTACCGCATCAAATGTTTGCTTTAGTTTGAATCCATTTTCCAGTGCTTGCATGGTTGCCTCTTGGATAACCAAACCATCCATGACTGGGTCGCTGTAGGGCACACCGAGCTCAAGAACGTCGATTCCGCTCTTGCACATCGCGATTGCAGCTTCGACCGATTCATCAAGAGTTGGGTAACCAGCAGGGAAATAGCCGATGAGTGAACCCTTGCCGGCCTGCTTGCGCTCGACGAGTGTGGCTGAAGTCTTACTTGCCATCCTGAACACCATCCAAAATGCCAAAGTACTTGGCCGCTGTTTCCATGTCTTTGTCACCACGGCCACTCAGGTTAACCAAAATCGATGAACCTGGCTTCAATTCTTTGCCCAGTTTCAATGCGCCAGCCAGGGCGTGGGCGGTTTCAATAGCTGGGATGATTCCTTCGGTGCGGCTGAGCAGGCGCAGGGCATCCATAGCCTCGGCATCCGAGATTCCTCGGTATTGGGCGCGCCCCAAATCCTTCAACCAGGAGTGTTCTGGGCCAACTCCCGGGTAGTCAAGACCTGCCGAAATCGAGTGGCTCTCGAGAGTCTGGCCATCTTCGTCTTGAAGCATGTAGCTTCTGGCGCCATGCAAGACTCCGGGGCGTCCATAGTTAAGGGTCGCAGCGTGACGTGGTGTGTTCATACCGTCACCGGCAGCCTCGAACCCAAACAGTTCGACTTGCTCGTCATCCAAGAATGCGTGGAAGAGGCCGATGGCGTTTGAACCGCCACCCACGCAGGCGGCAAGTGCATCTGGAAGGAAACCGAACTCTTGAAGCATCTGTGCCCTGGCCTCGGTGCCAATTACCGAGTGAAAGTCACGAACCATTGTTGGGAAAGGGTGTGGGCCGGCAACAGTGCCAAGCAGGTAGTGAGTGTTGTCTACGTTAGCTACCCAGTCACGCAGAGCCTCGTTGATGGCGTCTTTTAGGGTTCGGCTGCCAGTCTTTACAGGGATTACCTCGGCGCCAAGCAGTCGCATGCGGGCAACGTTTAGAGCCTGACGCTCGGTGTCGACTTCGCCCATGTAAACAACGCACTCAAGACCGAAGAGGGCAGCTGCTGTAGCACTTGCCACACCGTGTTGACCTGCTCCGGTTTCAGCGATGATGCGGGTTTTGCCCATGCGCTTGGTTAGCAAAGCCTGACCAAGCACGTTGTTGATCTTGTGCGAACCGGTGTGGTTTAGGTCTTCGCGCTTTAGGAAAATGCGAACATCGCCGGCGTGAGAAGCAAACCGCTTTGCCTCGGTGATGATCGAAGGGCGCCCGGTGTAAGTTCGGTGAAGCTCGGCCAACTCAGCCTGAAAAGATGGGTCGGCTTTAGCGGTCTGGTAGGTAGCCTCAAGCTGGTCGAGCGCCGCAATTAGCGACTCAGGAACAAAACGGCCGCCAAACTCGCCAAAGTAGGGTCCTGTTTGTTCTCTGAGATTAGACATGGGTTAAATCCTAAGACTGGCCGGCTTGAAGAAATGACTGCAACATCGCTGCGGGATCGTTTGTGACTAATGCTTCGCCGACTAGGGCAACATCTGCACCGGCGGCGCGGTAGTGGGCGACGTCTTGCGCGGTGCGCACGGCTGACTCGGCAACCTTGATTACCCCGCTCGGAATTAGATGTACCAACTTGGCAAATAGGTCACGGTCGGTTTCGAATGTCGATAGATCGCGAGCGTTGACACCCACCATCTTCGTGTCAATGTCGACTGCTCGCTTTAGCTCGTCTTCGCTGTGCGTTTCGACGAATGCAGTCATCCCAAGCTCTTCCGTGAAATGCTTTAGTCGAATGATGGTCTTTTGGTCAAGTCCGGCGACGATCAACAGGATTATGTCGGCGCCCGCTGCTCGAGCCTCAAGGATTTGATATTCGTTGGCGATGAAGTCTTTGCGAAGAAGTGGCAACTGAACCTTGGCTCGGACCTCGATCAAGTCTTCGAGAGAACCCTTGAATTTGCGCTCTTCGGTGAGCACGCTAATCGCACTCGCGCCGTTTGCAGCATAGATGCTGGCAAGGAGTGCCGGATCAGGAATTTCGGCCATCTGACCTCGAGAAGGGCTCGCTCGCTTTACCTCTGCAAGGATTTTGATTTGGCTCGCGGGAGCTAAAAATTCGAGTGCGTTGAGCGGAGGAACATTGCTGAGAGCTGTTGATTCAACGCTTTGAAGAGGTGCGTCCTCTCGACGCCTTTCGGCATCGGCAATAGAACCCGCGTAGAGTTCTTCGAGCACTAGTGCGAGCTCTTGGACTTTGCGCCGCCGACACCATAGCCAGCGCGCTTCAGAACGAATCCGAGTCCTAGTCCGGCTACGGCAAGTATTGCCGAGGCCCAAACGATTGCAGGCTGGTCAAACCAAAATGCGAAGGTTCCAATCACGAAAGCAACCATGATGGTGCTGACAGTGGCCCATGAAGCGACTGAGTCGCCGTGACCTGGGTCGCCTACCGGAAGGTTTTCGTTCTTCGACATGATTGCCTTTCTTGAAATCTAGATAAATCTTATCAAGCCACGCGGCTCTACTTGCGTTGCGAGTCCCAGATGCCGATTGAGTCTTGTTCATCTTCTGAACGCGTAGCAGCCGAAGACCTTTCAGTCTTTTGCGCTCGCTTCGGCCAGGTCGATTCGACGAACAAAAAAACTGCGATTACGCCAAGGTGCAGCGACATAGTCGCCAAGGTGACCCATGGCCAAGCGCTGGCGAGAACCTCGTAGTCGCCGGCCCCATGGTTTGCTGCAATACCGGTAAGTGTTTCGAGTTGTTTACTGATTCCACTCAAATCTTGGCCGGCAACCTTCGTGGCGATGAGCCAAATAGCTCCGACTGATATCAGCCCGGCAATCCCTCCCACAATTTTGCGTGCGAGACTTTGCACGAACAGCGAAGCAAAAAGACTGGCGGCGCTGGCTATAAAAATCGCCGTCAAAAACGGGTATGTGGTGACTCCGTCGAATTGCTGAAGTTCGACGGTTTTTCCATCAGGAAACATTTCGATGGTGAACCAAGTTTGACTCGCGGAAATCCAGGCAAGCCCAAGCGAGGCTAGCCACAGCGTCAAAACTGACCTACGTGAAAACGTTTTGTTCAGGTTCAATTCGTGCGCCTGATCATTGCATTGGCGGCCACTACGGCTCGAAGCGGAGCGCCCGCCTTCGTGATGGTCTCTTGGTACTCACTCTCGGGAACAGAATCTAAAACGATTCCGGCGCCAGCTTGAAGGTGAGCAACGTTGTCACGAATGAAGGCGGTTCGAATCGCGATTGCCAGATCTGCGTTGCCGGCAAAATCAAAATAGCCAACGACACCGCCAAAGATGCCGCGGTTGGCCTCTTCGAGCTCATCGATGATTTCGAGAGCACGTGGCTTGGGTGCGCCCGAAAGAGTTCCCGCGGGGAAAGTTGCTCTGAACACGTCAATCGGAGTCATGTCGTCGAGTAGTTCACCCTCAACGGTTGAAACCAGGTGCATGATGTGACTAAAGCGGTGAACCTGCATGAATTCGGTGACCGCGACGCTGGCTGGTTGGCATACCTTTAGTAAGTCGTTTCTGGCCAAGTCGACAAGCATCAAGTGCTCGGCTTTTTCCTTGTTGTCAGACAGCAGGCTTTCGGCGTTGGCGAGGTCAACATCGGTGTTCGCGCCTCGAGGGCGGGAACCGGCAATTGGATGAGTCACCACGTGACGTTCGTTGACTTTTACAAGAGCCTCAGGTGATGAGCCAACAACCGCATAGGGGCCGTCTTCGTCAGCAAAATTCAGCAGATACATGTAAGGGCTTGGGTTTAGAGCTCTCAGCACTCTATAGACGTCAAGCGGCGAAGCTTGGCAGGCAATGTCAAATCGTTGCGATATGACAACCTGAAACACATCGCCGATGCGAACGAAGTGCTTCGACTTCTCGACCGCTGCCAGATAAGCCTCGTGGCTAACCCGGTGAGTCGGCGTTGCGGCGGTGTTTAGATCAAGATCGGCAAGCAGGGTCGGCGTGCTCTTGAACAAATCGCCGCGCATTGTGTCGATGCGATCGAGTGCTTCCTGGTATGCCTGTTCCAGAGAAACGCCATCGCTTACGAAAACGTTAGACACCAGCATGAGGCTGCTGGTCTGGTGATCGAGAATCACTAGGTCTTGGAACATGGCGAAGGCCATTACCGGAGCTGGAAAATCTTTCGGAAGTGCCGGTGGCAGATTTTCAATTTCACGAATCAAATCCCAGCCCATGACTCCAACAAGACCCGAGGTAAGTGGCGGTAGTCCTGCGGGTACGGCTGATGCCCAGGCAGCCTGAACCTGCTCCAAAGCCCCTAGCGCTGTTGAATCGAGTTCATCGGCTGGATTTGGAAGTGGAGTGGCTCCCCCGTTAGAAATCCAAGAGACCTGACCATCATTGCTCTGAACCAAAGTGCCTCGGTTGTTTACTCCGACGAAACTGTAGCGAGCCCAAACACCTTGCTCCGCTGACTCTAGAAGAAAGCTTCCCTCTTTGTCGGCGGCAAGCTTCTCGAAAATTGATAGCGGAGTCTCGCTACCCGAGAAGAGGGTTTCTATAACGGGGATGACGCGGTGGTCTTTCGCGAGAGCTGCGAGCTCCTGTAGTGAAATCTGGACTTTAGGCATTTTCGTCTGGCTCCTGCGCAATGAAAAGCGTTGCAACGTCGAAACACGATTCGGCATCTGTGTGACAGGCCGGACCGTTCTCATCGACCCTGATCAGAAGGGTGTCTGCATCGCAATCAGCTTCGATGCTGCGAACCCGCTGGGTGTTTCCAGAAGTCGCACCCTTGTGCCAAAGCTCTTGCCGCGATCGGGAGAAAAATACGGTCTCGCCGATTTTTAGTGTCTGTTCTAACGACTCGGCGTTCATCCAAGCCATCATCAAAACGCGGCCAGTCGAATAGCTTTGAACGATTGCCGGAATCAAGCCCGCATCGTTGTACTTCAGGCCCTGAACTACGTCTCTATCAAACGGCATTGCTACCTCGTCTCGTAACCGGCGTTTTTCAAAGCCGCTTTAGCTTGAGAAATTGTTACCGAACCCTCGTGAAAAATTGAAGCCGCCAAGATCGCATCGGCTCCCGCCGCCGCGGCAACAGGAAAGTCCTCGGCCTTGCCTGCACCCCCGGATGCGATTACTGGGACAGAGGAAATGGCTCGAACGTCGCGCAACATTTCTTCGTCGAAACCGGCTCGGGTGCCGTCGGCATCGATGCTGTTGACCAAAAGTTCACCGGCACCGAGCTCGATAGTTTTGGCAACCCACTCGAGGGCATCTAGCTCGGTTTCGTTGCGACCACCGTGAGTTGTCACCACATAGCCAGATTTTGTCTTCGGAGAGCGCTTGAGATCTAAAGAGATCACCAACACCTGATTACCGAATCGTGCTGAGATGTCTGCGAGCAGCTGAGGATTGGTGATTCCGGCCGAACCTACGCTGATTTTGTCGGCGCCAGCAGCAAGCAGGCGGGCAACGTCCTCTACTTCGCGAATTCCGCCGCCAACGGTAAGTGGAATGAACACCTGTTCAGCACACTTGGTAACCAAGTCATACATTGTTGAGCGATTGTCTACCGTGGCGTGCACATCGAGGAAAGTCAGTTCGTCGGCACCGTCGGCGTAATAGCGCGCGGCCAATTCGATTGGGTCACCAGCGTCGCGCAGGTTCAGGAAATTTACTCCCTTGACAACGCGACCATCGGCAACATCCAGGCAAGGTATGACGCGAACCGAGAGCGACATTAGATTCTCGCGGCGTGAATTGCGCTGACCAAAATGGCTCGAGCGCCCAGTGCATAGAGCTCATCCATCTTTGAGTTGATCTCGCCGGTCTTTACCAAAGCGCGAACGGCTACCCAGTCGCTGTCTCGCAATGGTGAAATGGTCGGTGATTCGATGCCTGGCGTGAGGGCCGAAGCCTTTTCAACTAATTCGGTCGGGCAGTCGTAATCGAAGATCACGTATTCGCGGGCAACCAGTACACCTTGCATGCGACGCAGAAGCTGAGCGTGCTCGGTTTCGCGACCAGGCGCCACAATGAGGTGTGCCGAACTCTCTAGGATGATCGGCCCGAAAATCTCTAGTCCAGCCTGTCGAAGCGTGTTTCCGGTAGAAACAACGTCCGCTACCGCGTCAGCTACTCCGAGTCGAACGGCTACTTCTACCGCGCCGTCGAGTTGAACAAGTTCAACCGAAACGCCTTCGCGCTTCAAGAAGTCCTCGACGAGGTGCGGGTATGCGGTTGCAACGCGCTTTCCTTCAAGATCGCTCAACTGCTTGAATACGCCAACCGGACCGGCAAATCTAAATGTTGATCCGCCAAAGCCAAGATCGGCAACGCTCACGGCCTTTGAGCGACTGTCCAAAAGTAGGTCAAGGCCGGTGAAGCCGACATCTAGCGAGCCCGAACCCACGTAGGTGGCAATGTCGCGTGGACGAAGGTAGAAGAATTCGATGCCGTGGGTCTGGTCTACCACGTGCAAATCCTTCGGATCGCGTCTAACGGTGTAACCGGCCTCCTTCAGCATCAGGATGGCGGACTCGGACAGAATGCCCTTATTTGGGACGGCAACTCTTAGCAATGTCGTCTCTTTCGTTTCGTAAAAAATTTAGAAGTAGCGGTTTAGGTCATCGAGGCTGATGCCTTTGGCGGCCATCAAAACCTGAAGGTGATAAATGAGTTGTGAGATCTCTTCGGCGGTTCGCTCATTAGTCTCATGTTCGGCTGCCATCCATACTTCGGCGGCCTCTTCAACAACCTTTTTTCCGATCGTATGCACGCCAGCCTCGAGCCACTTAACGGTTTCAGAACCGGCTGGGCGGGTGGTTGCCTTTTCGCTAATCTCGGCGAAAAGTTGATCGAACGACTTCATGACTTCAAGATTACCGCTAGAAACCCCTGATTTATCGGGTTTAGCTTCTAATGGCGATGCGAGATGCCTGATTCAGCCAACTCGCGCAGGTGCTTGATTTGGGCGTCTCGGTCTTGAGCTCGGAAAACGGCACTGCCAGCCACGAAAGTGTCGGCTCCCAATTCGGCGACGCGTTCGATGTTCGATTCATCGATTCCGCCGTCGACCTGAAGCCACACATCGAGGCGCTCTTGGTCGATTTTTCGACGGGCCTTGGTTACCTTGGCGAGAGTTGACTCAATCAATGATTGGCCGCCAAAGCCGGGTTCAACCGTCATCACGAGCAGTTGATCAAACTCGTGAAGTATCTCTAGAAATGGCTCCACATCGGTACCCGGCTTGATGGCAACGCCTGCCCGGGCGCCAATTGAGCGCAATTCGCGAGCGACTCTAACCGGATCCTGGGCTGCTTCGGCGTGGAAAGTGACTGAATATGCACCAATCTCGGCGTAGCCTTTCGCCCATCGATCAACATTGGCAATCATCAGATGAACATCGAGTGGTTTAGGCGAAATCTGCTGCATGCGCGTGACCATCGGAAGGCCGAACGTGAGATTTGGAACGAAGTTGTTGTCCATCACGTCGACGTGAATCAAGTCGGCGCCGGCAATTGAACCAAAGTCTCGTTCAAAGTTAACAAAATCCGCTGAAAGGATGCTCGGATTGATTCTCGCTGGCATGTGTTTAGCCTATTTGCTTGCGCATCAGGGCAATAAACATTGCGTCGGTGTGGTGAATGTGTGGCCAAAGCTGAGTCGTCTTTCGACTTGAATTCAGAGGCAGGTTTGGATTGATTTCGTGAAGCACCCGGTTGGCGTCAATTAACTCAAGTTCGCTGCCAAATTTCTTCTCGGCCCAGGCAACAATCGTGTTGGTTTCGGCCTGGTGAGGCGAACAAGTTACATACGCGAGGGTGCCACCAGCCTTAAGGGCCGCCCAAGCGCTCTCCAGCAACTGCTCTTGAAGTTTGCTGAGTTCGGCAACATCACTTTGCTTCTTTCGCCAGCGGGCTTCGGGTCTGCGTCGAAGGGCACCCAATCCCGTGCAAGGCGCATCTAGCAGGATGCGATCAAACTTAGCGGGAGAAGATTTGCCAATCTCGCGACCGTCTTCAATCGTCACCGCAACTTTGGCGTCGATTGGTTCGAGAGCTTGCTGCACCAGCTTGGCGCGGTGCGGTGAAACCTCATTACAGGTCAATTTTGCTTTGGCCAGTCGCGCTTCGGCTGCCAGCAGGGCTGCCTTACCTCCCGGGCCCGCGCACATGTCCAGCCACTGCTCGCCCGGGTGGATTTCGCTGGCTACAACCAGAGCGAGTGCAGCCAACTGAGATCCTTGGTCCTGCACTCTAACTCGGCCCTCTCGCACGGCTCGAAGTTGGTTTGGATCACCGCCATCGAGTTGGGTTCCAATGGGGCTAGCTGGCCCAACCTCTAGGTCTTCGAAGTCGCGTTCATCCGCAAAGCCAGGCAGGGCAACCAGGTTTACCAGAGGTGCGATATTGTCAGCCCATAGAAGGTCTTTCAATTCGCTTTCTCGTCCGTCAATTTTCAGGGCTTGCTCAAGAGCCCTTACGACCCAAATCGGATGTGAGAATTCGACGGCGAGGCGTTCGTGCGGATTTTCTAATCCGTCTAGAACGATTCCCAGCCATTCTTCTCGGCCGCGTTCGGAGACTCGACGCAAGACTCCGTTGATAAAGCCAATAGCTCCTCTGCTTAGTCGACGCTTTGCCAAATCAACTGTCTCGCTCAAAGCGGCGTGTGCTGGCACTCGCATTCCCAAAAGCTGGTGAGCACCTAGGCGCAAAATTACGAGCGCTCCGAGGTCTATCTCATCGCTGTAGCGTCCGGCGCACTCCTCGATAATTCGGTCATAGAAGAGTTGCCAGCGCAGTGTTCCAAAAGCCAATTCTTGACAGAACCCGGTGTCGCGAGAGTCGAGGCTCGAGGCATAGAGAAGTTTTGGCAGCAATAGGTTGGCGTAGGCGTCATCGAACTCGACCGCCATCAAAAGTTCGAGGGCAACCGCTCGCGCGTTGGTGTTATTTACTGCCATCGAAAATCACACTTTCATTGAGGCCTCTGGCCCAATCGGTTGCAGCCATTGGATTCTTACCAGCAGGCTGTAGTTCGAGTAATTTAAGAAGAGTTTGATTGCCGCAGTGCACGAAAACCTTGTTGGAGTGGATCGAAACCGACCCGATCATCGAATCCCCTTGCGACAGCGCTTCAGTCGATGTAGCACCTAAGGCGCGGGCATCGAGGATTCGTATCGAATCGCCGCCAATCGTCGTCCAGGCCATTGGTTCGGGATTCATCGCTAGAACCTGACACTCGATCTCTCGAGCCGAGGCATTCCAGTTGATTCTCGCGAGATCCCGATTTAGCTTTCTTGCCGTAGGGAGCGACTTCAGTAACACAGGGTCTTGCTCAACCGGTGCCGACAAACCGGCAGCGATACGAGGCACGAGCTCGAGTAGCCCCGAAATCCCTAGGGCTGTAAGTCTCTTGAGCAGTGAACCAGAGTTCTCCCCCGGCTCGATCAGCGTCGGTATTTGCATGTGCACCGGGCCCGTGTCCATACCTTGATCAAGTTGGAATATGGTGATGCCGGTTTCTCTTTCACCCGCCCAGATGCTTGACTGCACGGGTGACGCTCCGCGCCAAGCAGGAAGCAAGCTGTAATGAATGTTTATCCAACCGAGTGACGTGGTTTCTAGCGCTTCGGGCTTAAGAAGCGCACCGTAGGCAACGATGACGCCTAAATCGGGTTTGAACGCCTTGATTGTCGATACGGTGCCAGAATCGACCTTGGCTGCTTTTATTACCGGTATTCCGAGCCGTTCGGCAGTCAAGGCAACTGGTGACGGGGTCAGGATTCGCTTGCGCCCGATTGGGGCATCTGGTCGGGTGAGAACTGCGACGACATCAAGCCCGCCGGCGACCATGGCTGCCAGGGTTGCCTCAGCGTTGGCAGGTGTGCCAGCAAAAACTATTCTCAAACCGAACCTCTCGAAGTTCTAGATTACTTCGGTGTCGTCCATGTTTATCTTGATTGGGCGCATTGCTCGACCAGACTTCGCATTGACCCTGCGATGCCCAGCCGTGCTCTGCAAAACCTGAGCCTTAAGTAGCGCGGCAAGCTCAGCACCCTGGCCATACTCATACCTCAAAAGCGCGCGCCATTCTGCGGTGGCGCCGGCACTTTGAATCGGCATAGGTCCAAGAATTTCGACGCCCGGTTTGCCGGTCAATTCGCCCAGCACCTTGTCGAGTAGGTCTCGCACTCCCGCGAGCGAGGCCATGCGAACAGCGGGCGGGAATCGCAACTCGCGACGTTGGTTGAGTTCGTGAGCAGAGATTTCGGATTGCTTCCATTGGCTGAATTTCAGCCCAAGGGTACCCGGCAAACCGACCGCAATAGCTTGTCCGT
>JBEEPX010000031.1:0-5542 GCA_041190885.1 Actinomycetota bacterium | reverse complement strand
ATTCCAAAATCTCGTCGCAATAGGTGTTGGTTTGCGAGTTGAAATAGCCGGTGCCGCTGGCATCCGATCGGTCGGTCACCAAGGCGCCAAAGTCAGGCCCCTTTTCAGTGGCACCGGTTGGCCCGAAGCCTGCCAAGCGCCAGGTCAGCCAATCGTGTGGCAGTGCGACAGCCGCCACCTTTGCAGCATTTGCCGGTTCGTGATTCTTGAGCCAAAGCAACTTGGCCGAGGTGAATGCGGCAACGGGCAGTGAGCCGGTGTTTTCAACCAGGTAGGCCGCGCCGAAATGCTCGACCAACTCTTCGGCTTCGGCCGAGCTTCGAGTGTCGTTCCAAAGCAGGGCAGGTCTAATCACCTTGCCGTCAGCGTCGAGCACAACCATGCCGTGCTGCTGGCCGCCGATCGAGATCGCTGCGACATCGTCAAGCCCACCAGCGGCAGCAATTGCCTCTTTTAGGGCCGACCACCAGTGTGCCGGGTCAACTTCGGTTCCGTTCGGGTGGCTGGCTCGACCTTCGCGAACCAGCTCGCCCGTCTCGGCGTTGCGAATAACTACCTTGCAGCTTTGAGTCGATGAGTCGACCCCGGCAACCAGAGTCATTTTTTAGCGTGCGCCCATTAGGTGCTCAATCGCCAACTGGTTTAGCTTCACAAAACCAAAACCGCGACCGTCAAAGTATGAGTCGGCATCGAAGTCTTCATACGAAGCCTTGTCAGCAAGTAGGTCGTTGTAGGTCTCGCCTGCCGCGAGGGTGGTTGTGTGAATCTCGGCAACGCGAGAGGCTTCGAGCGCGGCCTTGACCTCTGGGTCGGCGCGGAACGCAGCTGCGCGCTGCTTTAGAAGCAGGTACATGCGCATGTTTGCGGCAGCTGATTCCCATACGCCGTTGAAGTCTTCGGTGCGGCTTGGCTTGTAGTCAAAGTGGCGAGGGCCGTCATAAGCGCGGCCGCCGTTAGGGCCGCCAAATTCGAGCAGGTCAACCAGTGAGAAGGCGTTCAAGATGTCGCCGTGGCCAAAGACTAGGTCTTGGTCGAACTTGATGCCCTTCTGGCCGTTTAGGTCGATGTGATACAGCTTGCCGTGCTCGATTGCCTGGGCAATGCCAGCAGTGAAGTTCAGGCCGGCCATCTGCTCATGGCCGGTCTCTGGGTTTAGGCCAACAAGCTCTGGGTGTTCGAGGGTGTTGATGAATGCCATCGCGTGGCCAACGGTAGGCAACAAGATATCGCCGCGTGGCTCGTTTGGCTTTGGCTCAATCGCGAAGCGAATGTCGTAGCCCTTGTCTTTTACATAAGAGGTCATCAGGTTGACGCCCTCGCGGTAGCGCTGCAGTGCGCCACCGATGTCTTTAGCTGAGTCGTATTCGGCACCTTCACGGCCACCCCACATAACGAAGGTCTTGGCGCCCATCTCGGCGGCAAGGTCGAGGTTGCGAAGAGCCTTGCGCAAAGCGAAGCGGCGAACGCCACGGTCGTTGCTGGTGAATCCGCCGTCTTTAAAGACTGGATGGCTGAACAGGTTGGTGGTGATCATCGGAATGATAAGGCCGGTGTCGGCAAGGGCCTTCTTCAGGCGATCAATCTGGGTCTGACGCTCGGCATCGGTGCTGCCAAATGCAAACAGGTCGTCGTCGTGAAATGTTAGGCCGTATGCGCCAAGCTCCGAAAGCTTCTCGACTGCTTCGACAACATCCAGGTTGCGGCGAGTCGGTCCACCGAACTGATCCTGCGCTGCCCAGCCGATAGTCCAGAGGCCGAATGAGAATTTGTCAGCACGGGTAGGGGTCAAGTTCGACATTGAATTCATCCTTAGTTTGATTTTGTTCTGGTCAAGAACAAAATAGGGCAACTGCGGTATTCTGTCAACATGAAAACGAGCGCGCCAAAGATTTCGGTGACCTCGCAAACCCTCGGTCGAAACAACGATCAGGTGCGCGAGCACAATTTGGCCGCCATTTTGACCCTGCTCAGTCAAAGCAAAAGCCTCACTCGATCTGAACTGGTCGAACTCAGCGGGCTAAATCGCTCGACCATTTCGGTGCTGATGACCGAACTTCAGGCACTCGGCTTGGTTAGCGAAACCTCGCCGGATGAAACCCCGAATAAAGGTCGTCCATCTTTCGTTGCTTCGCTTTCGAGCGAGGTAGCCGTGTTCGGCGTCAACGTCGAGTCGAGCTTTACCGATGTTTGCCTGGTTTCGTTGCGAGGCGAAATCATTGCCAGTCATCGAATCGCAACTCCCGAGTTGCCGGCACCCGAGAGCATCATCGCTCAAATCAAGGATGCGATTTCGAACCTAAAGTCTGCGCAGGGTGACACGCTTCGCATCGCGGGTATCGGCGTTGCGGTGCCAGGCCAGGTGCGAGTTGCCGATGGTCAGGTTCGATTGGCGCCTCACCTTCAATGGGTCGAGGTTCCCTTCGCCAGCATGCTTGAGGCGGCAACTGGGATGCCGGTTTTTCTTGGCAACAATGCCAGCTTGGGCGCCACCGCCGAGCACGCGTTTGGCGCCGCCAAGGGCTATGACGAGGTCGTTTATCTCTATGGCGGCACCAGCGGAATTGGTGGTGGCGTGATTGTGCGCGGCGAGTTGCTTCGAGGGGCTGCCGGATATGCGGGCGAGCTCGGGCACGTCGTTCTCTCAGATTCGAGCCGCGAGGACTACTCGGGATTCCACGGCACACTCGAAGCCGCGCTCGATCGAGGTGACTCCGAGTCTTCGCCACCAGCTTCTGCCGAGGCACTAGAAAATCAGTGCCGCCTGCTTGGTGCAGCAATCAGCAGCTTCGCTAACATCTTCAACCCGCAAGTAATTTTGCTTGGTGGTTTTCTAGGCAGCATTTTTGCCCAGGCCGAAGAAGTGGTCACCAGTTTTGCGCTCGAGCGCATCCTTGGAGCGCCTGCAGAAAACCTCAAGATCATGCGAGCAGAGCTCGGATCAACCCAAATCATCAAGGGTGCTGCCGGCCTGCCAATATCGGCTTTGATTCAGGCGCCCAAGGCTAGCTCGGCCGTTCTGTAGCAGCACTAGTTAGACTCAGGAATAGAGTCGAGGGCGAGACGCTTTGACTAAATAAGTTTCGCTACAAAGGGGTAACACTGTGAACGCAATTATCAATCTCATCACCGGTCGCAAGAGCGCTTGGGTAACACTTCTAATCGGCCTAGTTTTCGCAGGTTTGGCCTTCGGCCCGCTGGCCGCAAAGAGCAGCGAAACCAACCCGGGCATCGGCTTGCCAGACACCACCGAGTCGGTGATCGTCAATGAGAAGCTCGCTGATCTGCCTGGTGCCGACTCAACCGCGGCCGTGATCGTTTATGCCGCCGAAAAGGCCATGACCGCTGAGCAAAAGCTTTGGGTGCAGGGCACCTTTGACCAGCAATCACAGATGTTCACCGGCGGTGCAAACGCCAAATTCACCGAGTTCACCAACCTTGAGGTTCAGGGCAAAAAGTTCGTTCCACCAGCCCAGCTGAGCAACGATGGGGCAACCGCTGTGATCACGGTTCCTCTCGAAAAGTCAGACGCCACCGAGGTCATCACCGAGCGAGTCAAAGAACTTCGCGCAGTTGCCAAAGAAGGCATGCCCGCTGGCCTAACCGCGTATGTAACTGGCCCCGAGGGCTTTCAGGCCGACATCGCTGGCGTATTTGCCGGAGCGGACGGACTGCTGCTAGCGGCAACCGGTTCGGTCGTTATTGTTCTTCTGCTCATCACCTACCGCAGCCCAATTCTTTGGATCGTGCCACTAGCCGTGGTTGGTGTTGCTGACCAGATGGCGGCTAAGTTAGCACCGAACGTCGCGGGCTGGTTTGACATCACCCCGGATGCATCGGTGACCGGAATTCTGTCGGTGCTGGTCTTTGGTGCCGGCACCAACTATGCGTTGTTGCTAATCGCTCGTTACCGCGAAGAGCTTTTGGCGGTCGAAAGCCGCAACGAGGCAATGCGCAAGGCGCTTCGCGGTGCTGGCCCAGCCATCATCGCCTCGGGTTCAACCGTTACCCTGGCGCTTCTAACCCTCAGCTTCGCTGCCCTCGAGGGCAACCGTTCGCTGGGAATCGTTTGTGCCACCGGAATCGTGATTGCAATGATTTCTGCGCTCGTGGTTTTGCCTGCGGCTCTAGTGGTTTTCCCTCGTTGGGTCTTCTGGCCAATCACTCCAAAGCTTGGCGGTCGCAACAAGAGTGACACCGGTCTTTGGGCCAAGCTTGGCAAGGGTGTTAGCAAGAACCCGATTCCCGTTTCGATCGCCGGCTTCGTCATCCTTGCGGCTCTAGCCACCGGCGCAAGTGGCATCCAGGTTGGTCTTTCATCAACCGACCGATTCTTAAAGACCCCAGAGGCCGTGGTTGGTCAGCAGGTTTTGGCAGACGCATTCGCCGCCGGCAGCACCACCCCGACCATCGTTATCGCCAACAATTCAAAGGCCCAGGATGTAATCGCCGCTGCCACTGCAGTTGATGGCGTCGACTCGGCAAAGGTGGCTTCGGCAAATGACTCGATCTCAAAGATCGAAGTTGTTCTAGATGCCGAGAGCCAGTCGGATGAGGCCTACGCAACCATCAAACTGCTTCGCACCGCGGTGCACGAGGTTGAGGGTGCCGATGCACTGGTCGGTGGCCAAGACGCTCAGGCCCTAGACGTCAAAGACGCCTATGCCCACGACCAGATGATTGTGATTCCGCTGATCCTCATCCTGGTCTTCCTAGTGCTCGTGCTATTGCTTCGCTCGCTGGTCGCACCAGTCTTGCTGCTACTCACCGTGGTTGCATCATTCTTCGCATCGATGGGTGCCGGTTGGTACCTGTTCGTGAATGTCTTCGGTTTCCCGGCTCTCGACCTAAGCGTGTTCCTCTACAGCTTCTTGTTCCTAGTAGCCCTGGGTGTTGACTACAACATCTTCTTGGTCACCAGAGCCAAAGAAGAAGCGGCCCACCTTGGCACCAAGAAGGGCATGATCAAGGCGCTCAGCTCGACCGGCGGCGTAATCACTAGCGCGGGTATTTTGCTTGCCGCTGTGTTCGCCGTTCTGGGTGTGCTGCCGCTAGTGGCCCTGGCTCAAATCGGTGTCATCGTCTGCATCGGTGTGCTTCTCGACACCCTGCTGGTTCGAACCGTGATCGTGCCAGCGCTGGCCTTTATGACCGGCAACAAGTTCTGGTTGCCTTCGCGCAACTACAAACCATAAACAAACCCCGAAAACGAAACCCCTCCCGATTAGTTCGAGAGGGGTTTCGTTTTGGCTAGTTATTTGGTGCGAATCCAAACGGTTTGGTCGGCCACTAGGTCGTGACCCTCGCGCATACCGTGCAAGCTAGAGGCAATAATTTCGCCGGCCGGCAGAGCAATTGGCGTGTGGCCAAAGTTGTGAACCACAAGGATGTCGCCGTTGCGGAAACCGAGTGAGTTATCGCCGACGAACTCGTCGACCCACTCGAAGCTGCCTTCGCCTAACGCTAATTGCTTGCGCAGTTTCAAAGCATGCTTGTAGAGCTCGAGGGTTGAGCCCTCAATGCCCTCTTGCTGGTCGCGCGAGTA
>JBEEPX010000030.1:0-57884 GCA_041190885.1 Actinomycetota bacterium | reverse complement strand
GCCCTCAACTCGCGTCTAGTTGGAAATTCGTTCACATTTGCCCCGCATAGAGACCATGTTCACGAATGTAACTGAGGACGGGCGCTGGTACTTTCTCGCCCAAGTCACCAGACTTTTCGAGCTGATTACGAATATCGGTCGATGAAATGTCTACAGCATCGATGACCAGCGGCGTATGAAAATACTCTGACTGCAAACCGCTCGCATCGACCTCGTAACCCGGGCGACTTAGCACCACGAATTCTGCGAGATCAGCTAGTTTTTGAGAGTCTTTCCAAGAGGCGATCGATTGAAAGGCGTCTAGGCCAAGAAGAAAATAGAGTTTCGCCCCCAGGTGAAGCCGAGCAAACGATTGAAGTGTGTCGATTGTGAAAGTTGGTGAACCCCGGTCAATGTCGACTCGACTCATTTTGAACTTGGGTTCTTCGGCGATTGCCAACTCAACCATTTCGGCTCGCTGCTGCGCTGTTGCCGAGTGTTGTTTTGCCAACGATGACCAGGTCGGCACAAAGTAGATTATGTCGAGATTGAGCGCCTCGAGGGCTGCTCGGGCGGCAACTAAATGCCCATTGTGAATCGGGTCAAACGTGCCACCGAAAATACCGAGACGCAGAGGGCTCATCTGAGACAACCGCTCGGCCAGATTTAGTGGTGAGAGTTTGAACTGCTGGTCTTGTGTTCGTGACGGTTAGCCACGTCGCGGTATGACCAGGTGACGGCTGCAAGCAGAACGAATACGCCGATAGCAATAATGCCGAAGACAACTGACGGGAATGGCAAGGTTACGAAAGCTTCGCCTTCGGTTGCGTTTGCAAGAATCGCGTTCATTTTTCTCCTAAGAACAATTCAAGAATAGCCCAGAACTCGAGCCGTTTAGCCTCTTATTTGACCTGAGCCGCGAACCAACCATTTGGTGCTGGTCAATTCCGGAAGTCCCATTGGGCCACGAGCATGAAGTTTTTGAGTCGAGATGCCGACCTCAGCACCGAAACCAAACTCGCCACCGTCGGTGAATCGAGTTGAGGCATTAACCATGACTGCGGCTGAGTCGACCTCGGCCAAGAAGCGATCCGCATTTTCAACGTTCTCGGTGATGATTGCTTCGGTGTGCTTGGTTGAGTATTTCTCGATGTGAGCCAGAGCCTCGTCGAGGTCCTTGACGACCTTAACGGCGATGTCTAGATCGTGATACTCCATACCCCAGTCCTCTTCGGTTGCTGGAACGGCCGCGAAGAAGTTTGCCTGAGTTGCCTCGTCACCGTGGATGGTTACCCCGCCCTCGGAAAGCTTGTCTAGAACAGCCGGCAGAATGCGTTCGACAGCTGCCTCATGAATCAATAGGGTTTCGGCGGCGTTGCACACGCTAGGTCGCTGAACTTTGGCGTTGAACACGATGTCAACCGACCAATCGAGTCGCGCGGTTTCGTCAATAAAAATGTGAACTACGCCATCGCCGGTTTGGATAACCGGCACCTTGGCTTCGGTGACAACCTGCTTGATTAGACCAGCGCCACCACGAGGAATCAGCACGTCAATTAAACCAACGGCCTGCATCATGACGACTCCGCCGTCACGACCAAATTCATCAACGGTTTGAACGGCATCGCGGTCTAGACCGGCTAGCTGAAGAGCATCTTGCAGAAGGGCAACCAGCACCTTGTTAGTCTGCTCTGCGGCACTGCCACCTCGAAGAACCACGGCGTTACCGCTCTTTATAGCTAGCACGGCAATGTCAACGGTTACGTTGGGGCGAGCCTCGTAAATAACTCCAACGACACCAAGCGGAACCCGAACCTGGCTCAACTTCAATGCGTTCGGCAAACTCATGCCTCTGACTACGTCGCCGATTGGGTCTGGCAGCGAAATGATCTTTGCAGCGGCATCGGCGATGTCTTGGATGCGCTCGGAGGTTAGGCGAAGTCGGTCTTGAAGGCTTTCGGTCATGCCATCGGCAACGCCACGATCGAGATCGAGTTGGTTGGCGGCGATGATTTCAGTAGCGCGAGCAGGTAGCAGCAAAGAAATCTGCTTGAGAACCTCATTTTTCTGAATGGTCGAGGCTTGCGCAAGACCCTTGGATGCTGCCTTGGCCATTGCGATCTTGTCTAATGCCGTGATCATAAATAAACCCTATCCAAGTAGTGACTAGTTTTCTTTTGCCGCAAACCAGGTGCCAACCTGGGCACCATCGAGTGCGCTGGCAACCAGATCGGTGCTGGTAAGCAAGACTGGAACTCCAGCTTCGGTGGCAACTCGAGCGGCCTGAACCTTGGTTACTGCGCCACCAGTGCCGACCGAAGTGCTGCTTCCGCCCACTTCGATAGCATCGAGATTCTCGCCGAAAGCAACGCTTTCAATGCGCTTGGCACCAGGCTTGATTGGCGGCATGTCATAAAGCGAGTCAATGTCGCTGAGCAGTACCAGAGCGTCGGCTTCGACGAGCACGGCAACGAGAGCAGCCAGTCGATCGTTGTCACCAAAGCGAATTTCCTGCGTGGCAACCGTGTCGTTCTCGTTCACGATAGGCAAGACACCTAGCGAAACCAGACGATCCATGGCGCGCTTTGCGTTTTCACGGGTCTCTTGGGCTTCCAAATCCCCCGAAGTCAGCAGCACCTGGGCCGCAACGATACCGAAGCGCTCGAGGCTGACCTGATAGCGAGAGATAAGTCGACTCTGACCAACGGCGGCCAAAGCCTGCGAAGTTGAAAGATCCTCTGGCTTAGTGGTGAACCCCAGAAGCGGCATACCGGTTGCAATTGCGCCAGAAGAAACAAGGATGACCTCTGCGCCGCGCGAGTGAGCCTTGGCGAGGGCATCAACAAGGTGTTCAATTTTTGACTCGTTGGCGCCACTGATTGATGACGAACCAACCTTCACTACGATGCGCTTGGCAGTTGCCAGTTCGCTCCTGTTTTGAAGTGCCACTTAATCTTCCTTTTCGAAATCCTCTGGGGTTGACCAAATTCCGGCCTCTCCCTCTTTGCGCATTTCTTCGCGCAGGGCCGCTTTGGCATCCATGCGCTCGGTGTAGGTCTGACGACGTTCCTTGGTGGTTCGGCGTTCGCGCAGGTCGAAACGTGCGTCGGTTCCACGAGGACCAGCAATCAATTCGGCTGCCGCAGTGATGGTTGGCTCCCAGTCGAAAACGATTCCCTTGCCAGGACCGATGACGACGGTTGAACCAGCCTGTGCACCGGCCTTGAACAGCTCTTGCTCCATGCCAATCTTTGCCAGGCGGTCGGCTAGGTAACCCACTGCCTCTTCGTTGGCAAAGTTGGTCTGGTGAACCCAACGCTCCGGCTTTGGCCCGAGAACGCGATAAATCTCTTCATCACCGTGCATCTCTTTGTTGATGGTGAACTTGTTTTCGTCACGCTTAACCTGCATCAACTGGATGCGTGGCTTGGCTGGCTCATGCTGGCGGTCGGCGCGGGCCTGCTCAACCAGCTGGGCAAGCGCAAAGTTCAGCTCACGAAGACCCTCGTGGCTAACCGCCGAGATGATGAATACTCGGTAGCCACGAGCCTCTAGATCTGGCTTAACAAACTCGGCCAGCTCTTTGCCGTCGGGCACATCCGCCTTGTTTAGAGCGATAAGTTGTGGGCGCTGAGTTAGTGGAACTTCGCCTTCTGGCACCTGGTATGCCTCTAGCTCGACGAGAATCTTGTCGAGGTCGGTGAGCGGGTCGCGGCCAGGCTCGAGAGTTGCGCAGTCAAGAACGTGCAGCAGTGCTGAACAACGCTCAACGTGACGCAAGAATTGAAGTCCAAGGCCCTTACCCTGGCTGGCGCCCTCGATAAGACCCGGAACATCGGCGATGGTGAAACGAGTTTCGCCAGCCTGAACCACACCTAGGTTTGGGTGAAGAGTAGTAAATGGGTAATCGGCAATCTTTGGGCGAGCCGCCGAAAGTGCCGCGATTAGCGAAGACTTGCCAGCGCTTGGATATCCGACAAGCGCAACGTCTGCGACTGTTTTTAGCTCTAGGATTACGTCGCCAGACCAACCTGGAACGCCGAACAGCGCAAAACCAGGAGCCTTTCGCTTTGAGCTTGATAGCGCAGCATTACCAAGGCCACCCATGCCGCCTTCGGCAACAACGAGTTCCATGCCCTCTTCGTCGAGGTCGGCAATAACCTTGCCCTTTTCGTCCTTAACCACGGTTCCTACAGGAACGCGAAGCACCTGGCTCTCTCCGTGGGCACCATTTCTGAAGTCTCCGGCACCATCACCACCGTCGCCACCGGCGCGGTGAGGGTGAAAGTGAAAGTCAAGCAGTGTCGTGACGTTTGAGTCGGTGATGAGCGAGATAGAGCCGCCCTTGCCGCCATCGGCACCGTCTGGGCCAGCCAGTGGCTTGAACTTCTCACGCTTTACAGAGACACAGCCGTCTCCACCGTTTCCGGCGCGCAGATGAAGAGTCACTTGGTCAACAAATGAAACCATGCTGTGCTCCTTTCTGCTTTCAAATATGGTTTAGAAACAGGAAAGGCGAGCCACAAGGCTCGCCTCCCGCTAAAACTTGGTAACTGCTTAGGCAGCCTCGGTCACGTTTACAACGCGACGGCCACCCTTGGTCCCGAATGAAACCGAGCCAGCAGCGAGAGCGAACAAAGTGTCGTCCTTGCCCTTGCCAACGTTTGCGCCCGGGTGGAAGTGAGTTCCACGCTGACGAACTAGGATCTCTCCTGCGTTGACTTCCTGACCTGCGTAGCGCTTTACGCCTAGACGCTGTGCGTTTGAGTCACGACCGTTACGGGTCGAGCTAACACCCTTCTTCGATGCCATTCTGCGTCAGTCCTTACTTGATCTCGGTGACCTGAACACGAGTCAACTCAGAGCGGTGGCCCTGGCGCTTCTTGTATCCGGTCTTGTTCTTGTACTTCTGGATGATGATCTTTGGGCCACGGAGGTCGTTTAGAACCTCGGCTGTGACCTTAACCTTGGCAAGTGCCTTGGCGTCGGTGGTGACCTTGTCACCGTCAACTAGAAGAAGAGCGGTTAGCTCAATCTTGCCGTTGGCGTCAGCCTTAATACGGTCGAGAGTCACGATGGTGCCTACCGACACCTTCTCCTGGCGGCCGCCTGCGCGGACTACTGCGTAAACCACAGATCTACCCTTTGTTCGAAAAGTCTTGATGTATTGCACGTGCGAATATCAGCAGGCAACGAGGGTCTAGTCTACATTGCCAATCGGCTGCGGTCAAACCTATTTAGCCAGCAGTTTCTGCATTCGCTGAGGATGCGACGGGTGCCACGGTTCCTCCGCTTGTTGCTCGGCGCGGTTTGCGACGACCCTGGCCAGGAGCCTTAGGCTCTGGAAGGGCATCTAGAACTGCCTCCAACATTTTTTCTGCCTCTCCGGCTGACTCTGGTTGAGTCTTTGCCGGTGGCAGAGTGATTGGCGATGGTTCGCCCGCTGCCTCATGGGCAGCAACAGTCGAGGCCGCAATCTTGGTGATTACGTTATTTAGTTCGACTGCACGTTCTGGGGTAACAACCTTGGCAACCTCTGGCTTTTGGTTGTTGCGGTCGTTACGGTTCTTCTTGCCCTGCTTTTGCTGCTGAGGTGCACGCGGCTCTTCTCCGGCAATCTGCTTTGAGCGCATGATCGGCTCGTGGTGAACAATCACACCTCGGCTGGCGCAGGCCTCACAAGGTTCGCTGAAAGCCTCAAGCAGACCGATACCCAGCTTCTTTCGGGTCATCTGCACGAGACCCAACGAAGTGACCTCGGCAACCTGGTGCTTGGTGCGGTCGCGGCTGAGGCATTCCATCAGACGACGAAGAACTAGGTCGCGGTTCGATTCGAGAACCATGTCGATGAAGTCGACAACGATGATGCCACCGATGTCACGAAGTCGAAGCTGTCTTACGATCTCTTCGGCCGCTTCAAGGTTGTTCTTTGTAACGGTCTCTTCAAGGTTGCCGCCAGAACCAACGAATTTGCCGGTGTTAACGTCAACCACGGTCATTGCTTCTGTGCGGTCAATCACGAGCGAACCACCGGATGGCAGGTAGACCTTGCGCTCTAGCGCCTTGGCGATTTGCTCACCGACGCGGTACTCGTCGAATACATCCTTGGTGCCTTCGTATTTCTCGACACGCTCTAGTAGGTCTGGTGCGACTGACTGTAGGTACTCTTCAATAACCTCACGGGCGTCGTCACCAGCGATGACCATCTTTTGGAAATCTTCGTTGAAAACATCGCGAACAATCTTGACCAAGAGGTCTGGCTCGCTGTGAAGCAGTACCGGGCCGTTGCCCTTTTCGACCTTTTTGCTGATGTCTTCCCACTGCTGCTGCAAGCGTTGAACATCAAGGGTCAGCTGCTCTTCGGTGGCGCCTTCGGCTGCGGTGCGAACAATTACACCGGCATCCTCAGGGAGGATCTCTTTGAGAATCTTCTTTAGTCGGGCGCGCTCTGAATCTGGCAACTTGCGAGAGATGCCGTTCATCGAGCCGTTAGGAACGTAAACCAAGTAGCGACCAGGAAGCGATACCTGACTGGTTAGACGGGCACCCTTCTGGCCAACCGGGTCTTTAGTTACCTGAACCAAAACGGTGTCGCCAGACTTTAGAGCAAGCTCGATGCGACGTGGCTGGTTGCCGGTTTCGGCAAGCTCCCAGTCAACTTCACCCGAGTAAAGAACTGCGTTGCGGCCGCGGCCGATGTCAACGAATGCCGCCTCCATTGAAGGCAAAACATTTTGAACTTTACCCAGATAAACATTGCCAATCAGCGATGCCTCTGAGGCCTTTGCCACGTAGTGCTCGACCAGAACCGAATCCTCGAGAACACCGATCTGGATCTTGCCGTCTTTCGAGCGAACAATCATCTTGCGGTCGACGGCCTCACGACGGGCCAAGAACTCTGACTCGGTAATAACGGTGCGGCGGCGACCGGCATCGCGGCCATCACGGCGACGCTGCTTTTTGGCTTCGAGTCGAGTTGAACCCTTTACGCGGGTTGGCTCGTTGCTTGGCTCTTTTGGCTCGCGAGGGGTGCGAACCTTCACAACCGCATTTGGCGCTAGAGATTCGATGTTGCCCTCTTCGCCGGCGCGGCGGCGGGTGCGAGTGCGGCGGTGACTCTCGTCGCCCTCCGCCTTGTCTTCGATCGGGCGGTTGCGCTTAGGGTCAATCACCGGGGTCGGCAGGTCAGGAGCCATGAACATCAGCGAGGTTGCCGACATGGCAACCGGGGCCTGAGCCTCGGCAACCGGCGCTTCAGTCTTTGCCGATGAGCGAGAAGTGCGCTTTGCCTTTGGCTTTTCGACTGGCGAAACAGTGGCTGAGTCTTGCTTTGCGGCAGTGGCTTTTGCTGGCGCGCGCTTTGCGGCAGGCTTTTTGGCGGGTTCCGAGCTCACCTCCGCAGCCGCGGGTGCCGCAGGCTCAGTGGTTTTTTTGGCTACGGCACGGCGACGCGGGGTCTTTGCTGCCTCTACAGGTGCGTTTGAATCTTCTTTTTTCACCATTTCTGGTGCACTCCAAGCTGCCCGCGTTTCTGGGCCACACTCACCAGACCCTAGGGCGTAAATCGTTGCTGCTCGCTTTTGCGAACAACCAAAACTGTCGGCAAGCAACTCTTTTGCGGCAAACGCTGCCCGATGGGCCTTACGCGATATCAACGCTAGTTCTTGCTAAATCTTTAGTTGAAACGGGTGTGGCCGCTCAAACTCCTTCAAGTATGACACGCCAAGCAGCAAATGTCACCAAAGGCGCGTGCGATACTGAAAGCGTGAGCAACGTTTCCGCTGAGGTCGAGAGCCTTCCAAACCCAACCAAGAGCTTTGCCTGGTCGATGATTGTCACCGGCATAGTCGGTTGGATCGCAGCATTCTCACTCACTCTTGAGCGACTTCACGTGGCGGCCGACCCAAACGCGACCCTCAGCTGCGACATCAGCCCATTTATCTCATGCAAATCCGTGATGCTCACCGAACAGGCAAAACTCTTTGGTTTTCCTAACCCACTGATCGGATTGGCTGCTTTCTTTGCCCCTGTGATCCTTGGCGTCGCCATACTTGCAGGTGCCAAGTTTGCCCGTTGGTTCTGGAGGCTTTTTGCGGCCGGTGTAACCGCTGGATTCATCTTTGTGATCTGGCTCTTCGTTCAGAGCACCTTCGTGATCAACGTTTTGTGCCCTTATTGCATGGTGGCTTGGGCAGCGATGGTTCCGATGTTCTGGCGTGTTTTCATCTTCGGAGCCAATGACGGATTCATTGACACCCCGATTCGCCTGGTCGGTTTCTTCGATCGTTTTGCCAACAAGGCTTGGCTCTTCACGGTCATCACCGAGGCCGTTGTGATTAGCGTAATCGTTTGGCGGTTCTGGTCGTTCTGGCCGACACTCTTGTAGCCAAAGAAAAACCCCTCGAGATTTTCGAGGGGTTTTCAATTTCTAGAACCAGAGCGAAAGCTCACGTTCTGCCGACTCTGGTGAGTCTGAACCGTGAACCAGGTTCTGCTGAACCTTTAGGCCCCAGTCGCGACCAAGATCACCACGGATGGTGCCTGGCGCTGCCACGGTTGGGTCGGTTGCCCCAGCCAGTGAACGGAAACCTTCGATGACTCGGTGACCCTCTAGCTTGATGGCAACGACATCACCGCTCTTCATGAAGTCAACCAAAGGTTGGTAGAACGGCTTGCCCTCGTGCTCGGCGTAGTGCGCCGCAAGCAGATCAGTCGAAGGAGTCAGCTTCTTTAGATCCGCAACGACATAGCCCTTGGCTTCCACTCTTGCGATGATCTCGCCGATCAGGTTTCGCTTTACGCCATCCGGCTTGATTAGAACTAGGGTCTGCTGAATTTCTGACATTTATTCTCCTTTGAAACTCTTTACAAAATAGTGAATCGAAAATTAGTTGGCAGCTTCGGCTGCACGGTCGATTGCCGCGCGCGCCTTATCGATGGTTGAACCGGCAATCATTGCCCAAGCCCACAAACAGACGAAAATGCCACCGACGATAAACATCAGAGGAACCCAAATGCCGAGGGCCACAACAACCAGTTGCAAAAAAGATCCGAATAGGTAAGAACCCTTTTTACCGAGAATTGCTGGGGTCATGATGAGGGCAAACGCGAGCGTAAGGCCCACGGCCCAGACGGTTGCGCCGTCGGCAACCTTTAGACCGAATGCCACCAAAGTGGCAAAGAACACAACGAATGACTCAAAAGCCATCAACATTGAGCCAAGCGTTCTTTGAGTTGATCGGTTACGCATCTTGTTCAGCCTCTATCTGTTTAAGTTTGAGCACGTCGCCAACCAAGGTTATCGACCCGGTAACCACGATTGCGGCTGCCTGACCTGCAGGCAGAGCCTTGCCAGCCTCGGCAATTGCCCACTGAGGGTTTGCCTGAACCTTCACACGGTCGGCACCAAAAACCTCGCGAGCCAACTCAGCCAGTTCTTCGGCCGCAAGTGCTCGCGGAGATGAAGACTGTGTGATCACGAATTCAACAAAGCTGTCATCTAGCGCCTCAAGCAAACCTCGAGCATTCTTGTCGGCGAGAACCGAGAGAACGCCAATTGCATAGGGTGACCCAAACGACTCTTTGAGAGCATTGGCCAGTGATTCGGCGCCGCTAGGGTTGTGGGCGGCATCAAGAATAGTGAGCGGTTCGCGACCGACAATCTGAAGCCTGCCGGGTGAAGAAAAGTCGGCAAAGGCAGCTCGAACGACGTCATCCATGATGCGCTGTGTGCCACCACCAAGAAACGCCTCAACTGCGGCAACCGCTAGTGCGGCATTTTGAGCCTGGTAACTGCCGTGCACCGGCAGGTTTAGATCGCTGTATTCGCCCGCAAGGCTCTTGATGGTGACCGTCTGGCCCAGAGCATTGATTTCAGTCGAGACAACATCAAAGCTGTCGCCAAAGAACGAAATAGACTCGGCCCGCTCGCCAGCGACGGCACGCAAGACGTTCTCGGCGTCTGCCGGCTGCTTGGCCGAGATCACAATCGCATCAGGCTTGATGATTCCAGACTTCGTCTTGGCAATCTCGGCAATGGTCGAACCAAGTCTTTCGACGTGGTCAAGATCGATGGGAGTGAAGACTGCGACATCACCATCGGCAACGTTTGTCGAATCCCATTCGCCACCCATGCCAACTTCGAGCACGAGCACATCAACCGGGGCATCTGCAAAGACCGCAAAACCCAAAACTGCAAGAGCCTCAAAGAAAGTTAGCTTGGTGTCTCCCGCCGCAAGCAACTCGGCATCGACGATTTCAAGAATCGGAGCGATGTCTTGCCAAACGGTATAAAGACGTTCGTCAGAAACCGGTTCGCCATCGAGAGAGAGGCGCTCATTGATTTTGACCAGGTGCGGGCTGGTGAAACGACCCGTGCGTAATCCGTGTTCACGAAGCAATCTCTCGATAAAGCGTGTGGTGCTGGTTTTGCCGTTGGTGCCGGTTACGTGCACAACTCGGTAGAGCTTTTGTGGATCGCCAAGCAATTCGACAGCACGACGAGTTGGCTCGAGTCTTGGGCGCAACTTATTTTCGGGAATTCGAGTGAGCAGGTCGGCCTCGACCGACGCCGCCTTTTCGGCCCAGTAGGCCTCTTCGCGGGCGTTCTGTGACTCTAGATCGCTCAAAGCTTCTGCACCAAAATCTCAACCTGCTGGCCATCGCCAACGGCAACTGGCTCGGTTAGTACCGAGTTGCTGTGGGTTTCGAGCTCGAGGGTAAGTGTTTCTGATTTGACCAGTGCCGAGTGCTCAGCAACGGCGGCCAGCACATCATCGGTTGCGGTCAGAGTCAGTTTGATTCGGTCGCTAACGTCAAAGTCGGCATCTTTACGAGCCTGCTGAACCGCACGAATAACGTCGCGAGCCAAGCCTTCGGCGGCAAGCTCGGCGGTTACCTTGCCATCAAGAATCAAGAAGCCACCCGATGGCAGAATTCCGATGAACTCGGTTGGCGCCTCGTCAGCGACAGCCTCGGTTAGGTCGGCTACCAAATCGATCTCGTATTCACCCTCAACCAGAGCAACGCCGCCGGCAATAACTACACCGTCGACCTCAGACCAGTCTCCGGCCTTGGCGGCCTGAATTACTGCCTGCACCGATTTACCAATTCGTGGTCCAGCAGCTCTCGAGTTGACGGTCAAACGCTTGATGACACCGAACTCGCTTGTCGAGTCGAGCGAAAGCTCAACCAGGTTGACCGACTTCACGTTCAGCTCTTCAGCAATAATGTCGGCAAATTCAGCCAATGACTGCGCGTTCTTGGTGACCACGGTGAGTTTGGCAAGCGGCAAACGCACGCGAAGCCCATTGCCCTTTCGAAGACTCGATGCAACCGAACTTACGGTTCGCACCTGATCCATTGCCTCAACGAGCTTCTGATCGTGAGGAAGCTTGCTGGCATCTGGCCAATCTTCGAGGTGCACGCTTCGCCCACCGGTTAGACCTTGCCAGATTTGCTCGGCAACCATCGGCAGAAGCGGCGCAGCTGCACGAGTGATTACCTCAAGAACGGTGTAAAGAGTGTCAAACGCTTCGGCCGAGCCCTCCCAGAAACGATCGTGCGACCGGCGAACATACCAGTTGGTTAGAACGTCGGCGAAGTCGCGAAGACTAGCTGCGGCAGAGTATGAATCGAAGCGGTTGAAGTGCCCCTCGACCTCGTTCACAACGTCGTGCGCCTTAGACAAAAGGTAGCGGTCAAGAACATCGGTGCTCTCGGTCGACCACTTGGCCTCGTAGTTCGAAGCATTCGCGTAGAGCGAGAAGAAGTACCAGGTGTTCCAAAGCGGCAGCAAGAACTGGCGAACGCCTTCACGGATGCCTTGCTCGGTGACGACCAAGTTGCCGCCTCGAAGAATTGGGCTCGAAAGCAAGAACCAGCGCATGGCGTCGGCACCATCGCGGTCAAAGACTTCATTCACGTCTGGGTAGTTGCGCAATGACTTCGACATCTTTTGGCCGTCATTGCCAAGGATGATGCCGTGCGAGACCGCCGACTTGAAGGCCGGGCGATCGAATAGCGCGGTTGAAAGCACGTGCAAGGTGTAGAACCAGCCACGAGTTTGACCAACGTATTCGACGATGAAGTCACCCGGGTTGTGGGTCTCAAACCACTCGCGGTTCTCGAATGGGTAGTGCGCCTGCGCAAATGGCATCGAACCAGACTCGAACCAGCAGTCGAGAACCTCGGGCACGCGGCGCATGGTCGAGCGACCGGTCGGGTCATCTGGGTTTGGTCTGGTCAGCTCATCGATAACCGGGCGGTGGAAATCAGACGGGCGTACGCCAAAGTCGCGCTCAAGTTCTTCGAGTGAACCGTAGACGTCTACGCGCGGGTAGGCCGGGTCATCAGACTTCCAGACCGGGATCGGTGCACCCCAGAAACGGTTGCGGCTGATTGCCCAGTCTCGAACGTTTTCAAGCCACTTACCGAACGAGCCATCCTTGGTGTGATCAGGTGTCCAGTCGATCTGCTGGTTTAACTCGAGCATGCGATCGCGAAGCTTGGTGGTCTCTACGAACCAGGACGAAACCGCCTTGTAGATCAGCGGGTTCTTGCAGCGGTAGCAGTGTGGGTATGAGTGCTCGTATGAAGCCTGACGAAGCACGCGGCCGCCAGCCTTAAGGTGATGCGAGATTGGCTTGTTCGCGTCAAAAACGTGCTGGCCCTCGAAGTCGGTGATGATCGAGTTGAACTCGCCACGCTCGTTGATTGAAACGTAAGTGCCAATTCCGGCTGCCAAACATACTCGCTGGTCATCTTCACCGTATGCCGGTGCCTGGTGAACTATGCCGGTGCCATCGCCGTCGCCAACGTAATCGTCGACCAAAACAGTCCAGGCGTTTGCTACCTCGTATTTTTCTTGGTCGGCGTAGTAGTCGAATAGGCGGTCGTACTTGATGCCACCGAGCTGACTGCCTCGATAAATCTCAACGATTCCGGCTTGGGCTTCTTCTGCCGAATCGTAGCCAAGATCCTTGGCATAGCCACCCAAGAGTGAGGTGGCCAAAATGTATCGGGTTCCCACTGGGCCGCCATCGGCAGGGCCATTTGGGCCGGCGACAACAACGGCGTATTCGATTTCTGGTCCGACAGCCAGCGCAAAGTTGGTAGGCAATGTCCAAGGAGTGGTCGTCCAGGCTAGAAGTCTGGCTCCGGCCAGTGGCTGACCTTCAGAAATTGGGAAGGTAACCGTGAGGGTCTGGTCTTGACGGTTCTTGTAGACCTCGTCATCCATGCGAAGTTCGTGGTTCGAAAGCGGGGTCTCGCAGCGCCAGCAATAGGCAAGAACCTTAAAGCCCTCGTAGATCAGGCCCTTGTTGTGCAGCTCTTTGAAGGCCCAAAGAACACTCTCGGTGTAATCGGTGTCTAGGGTCTTGTAGTCGTTCTCGAAGTCAACCCAACGTGCTTGTCGAGTGACGTACTGCTCCCACTCTTTGGTGTACTTCAGAACAGAAGTGCGGCAAGCATTGTTGAAAACATCGATTCCGATGCGCTCGATCTCGTGACGGCCCGAAATGCCAAGCTGGCGCTCAGCCTCAACCTCGGCCGGCAGTCCGTGTGTGTCCCAGCCGAATCGGCGCTCGACGCGATAGCCCTGCATGGTCTTGAAGCGCGGAACCATGTCTTTGGTGTAGCCGGTGAGCAGGTGGCCATAGTGCGGCAAACCGTTGGCAAACGGAGGGCCATCGTAGAAAACGAACTCTTCGGCACCGGCTTCTTTGCGCTGGTCGATCGAAGCCTGGAACGTATTGTCTTTAGCCCAAAAGCCAAGAATTTCTTGCTCAACGGCCGGAAAACTTGGGCTCGGGTTTACACCCTCGCGCGCGGCGTTTGAAGCGTCTTGATTCTTGGGATACATGCACGGCTTTCGTCGACGTAAGCAAATGATTTTCTCTATCAATGTTAACCTGTTAACAACCCGTTTTTTGGAGACTTTTCGCGTGAATAATGCCCCTACTGGCTCGACCAGCAACTACCTCTCACCCGCAGCCGCACCCGACAAGGTGAGCCTCGAGGGTCTCGAAGAAAAATGGGGGCTTCGCTGGGAGTCTGACGGCACCTATCGCTTCAACCGCGAAGCCACTCGCGAGCAGATTTATTCGATCGACACTCCCCCGCCAACCGTCTCGGGTTCGTTGCACGTTGGCCACGTTTTTAGCTACACCCACACGGATGTCGTTGCGCGTTACCAGCGCATGACCGGCAAAGAGGTCTACTACCCGATGGGTTGGGATGACAACGGTCTGCCTACCGAGCGTCGAGTTCAGAACTTCTTTGGAGTTCGCTGCGACCCTTCGCTGCCCTACGTTGAGAACTTCGTTCCACCATTCGAGGGTGGCGACAACAAGAGCTCGAAGGCAGCCGACCAGATTGCCATTTCGCGCCGCAACTTTATTGAACTCTGCGAAAAGCTAACCACCGAGGATGAAAAGCAGTTTGAAGCCTTGTGGCGCAAGCTTGGCGTCTCGGTCGACTGGGCTCAGACTTACCAGACCATTTCTCCAGACGCCATTGCCGTTTCACAGAAGGCGTTCCTGAACAACCTTGCTCGCGGCGAGGCATACCAGTCGATGGCTCCAACTCTGTGGGACGTTACCTTCCGCACCGCTGTTGCCCAAGCTGAACTAGAAGACCGCGAGCAGCCGGGCGCCTACCACCGTGTTGGCTTCAATGGCCCAGACGGCAAGATCTTCATTGAGACCACTCGCCCAGAACTGCTTGCGGCCTGTGTTGCATTGGTCGCCCACCCAGATGACGAGCGTTACCAGCACCTGTTCGGCAAAACCGTAACCACACCAATCTTTGACGTCGAAGTTCCTGTCGTCGCCCACCGGCTAGCCCAAATCGACAAGGGTTCTGGCATCGCAATGATCTGTACCTTCGGCGATGTGACCGACGTGATCTGGTGGCGCGAACTCGACCTACCAAACCGCGCAATCATCGGCTGGGATGGCCGCATCCTGGCTGAAATGCCAGAAGTGATCACCAGCGAGGCCGGCAAGGCAGCATTCGCCGAGATTGCTGGCAAGACCGTTTTCTCTGCCAAGCAGCGCATGGTGGAATTGCTTCAAGAGTCTGGCGACATGGTCGGTGACCCACGACCAATCAGCCACGACGTTAAGTTCTTCGAGAAGGGCGACAAGCCACTCGAAATCGTCTCGACTCGCCAGTGGTACATCCGCAACGGTGGCCGCGATGCCAGCATCCGTGAGCGTTTGATCGAACTTGGCAAGCAGCTCAACTTCAACCCCGACTTCATGCGCGTGCGTTACGAGAACTGGGTCAACGGCCTCACCGGTGACTGGCTGATCTCGCGCCAGCGTTTCTTCGGCGTACCGATTCCGGTTTGGTATGCCCTCGATGCAAACGGCGAGCCACAGTTCGAATCACCGCTTGTTCCAGATACCTCGATTCTGCCAATCGACCCATCTACCGACGTTCCATCGGGTTACACCGAGTCACAGCGCGGTGTTGCAGGCGGCTTCATCGGTGAGATGGACATCATGGACACCTGGGCAACGTCATCGCTAACCCCTCAGCTTGCCGGTGGTTGGATCGCGGACCCGGAAAAGTTTGCCAAGGTTTACCCTTACGACCTTCGCCCGCAGGGACAAGACATCATTCGCACCTGGTTATTCTCGACTGTTCTGCGCAGCGAGCAAGAGCACGGCCAGTTGCCTTGGAGCAACGCGGCGATCTCTGGTTGGATTCTCGACCCTGACCGCAAGAAGATGTCTAAGTCGAAGGGCAACGTCGTTGTGCCTGCCGAGCCTATCGACAACCATGGCGCAGACGCGGTTCGCTACTGGGCGGCTTCGGCTCGCCTAGGCACCGATGCGGCATTTGACGAAGGTCAGATGAAGGTCGGCCGCCGCCTGGCGATCAAGGTGCTAAACGCCGCAAAGTTTGCGCTCTCGTTCGAGGTTCCGGCTGGAATTGACGAGGTAAGCGAGCCTCTCGACCAAGCGATGCTTTTGGGTCTCGCCGATGTGGTTCGTGGTGCTACTGCTGCCTTCAACTCGTATGACCACACCAAGGCACTCGAGCTTGCCGAGCACTTCTTCTGGGGCTTTACCGATGACTACCTTGAGCTTGTCAAAGAGCGCGCTTACAACGCAGAAGGCAAATACTCTGCAGCTCAGCAAGCCTCGGCAGCAATTGCCCTTCGTCGCGCATTGCACGTGATGCTGCGTTTGTTTGCACCGTTCTTGCCGTTTGCCACCGACGAGGTTTGGAGCTGGTGGCAGACCGACGCCGGCTCGATTCACCGCGCAGCCTGGCCAACCGCCGAAGAGCTAACCGCTGGTCTCGATGCCGGCAATGCGAGCTTGCTAGAACTGGCCTCACAGGCTGTTTCGGGTGTTCGCAAAGCCAAGTCTGACGCCAAGGTTTCGATGAAGGCAGTCGTTGAGTCGGCTGTTCTTCAGGCACCTGCAGCGGTTCTAACCAGCTTGCGTTTGCTCGAAACCGACCTTAAGTCGGTCGGCAGAATCGTCACCCTTGGCTATGTCGAGGGCGAAGAGGTCGCCATGGTCGACATCATATTGGCAGAGGTCGACGAGGCCTAAAGTTTCAACACTGTAAACATCGAGAAGGGTCACCCACTTGGGAGGCCCTTTTTGGTTAGGCTCGAACAATGAGCAATGAAGCCAGAAACCCTTTTGCCGTTCGCAGTGACCTAGCCTACGAACTGCCGCCCTTTGACCTGATCGAAGAAGACCACTACCTACCCGCCTTTTATGAGGGATGCGCCGAACAGCTTCTCGAAGTGACGGCGATTCTGGAATCCGGTTCTCCCACCTTCGAAAACACCATCGTGGCACTGGAACGCTCTGGCAAATACCTTGAGCGCATGCTTTTCGTGTTCTACAACAAGTCATCGAGCGATACTACAGCGCGCCTAGACGAAATCGAGGCCGAAATAGCGCCAAAACTTGCAGCTCACAGCGATGCGATCCGCTTGAACCCAGAGCTGTTCGAGCGCATTCGCCACCTGCACGAGGCGAAAGATTCGCTTGGGCTTGATGCTGAGTCAGCCTGGTTGCTCGAACGCTACTACCGCGACTTTATTCACGCCGGCGCAAATTTAGGCGCCGGCGACCGCCAACAGCTGATGGCATTCAACGAGCAACTTTCGAAGCTTGAAACCAAATTCAGCCAAAACCTGCTCAACGACACCAACGACTTGGCTGTTGTGGTCGATGATGTTGCCGAACTAGATGGTCTAACCAGCGGTCAGATTGCCGCCGCAGCGGCTGCGGCGAAGGAACGCGGACTCGAAGGCAAGTGGCTTTTGGGAATGGTCAACTTCACCGGTAACCCGATGCTCTCGAGCCTCACCAACCGCAGTCTTCGAGAGCGCATCATGAAGGCCTCGATGCAAAAGGGCGAGCGCCCAAATGACAACGACAACCGCTTGGTCTTAACCGAGATGGCAACGGTTCGAGCCGAACGAGCTAAATTGCTTGGTTTCGAAAATCACGCAGCCTATGTGCTTTCAGAACAGACCGCCGGCAACCTAACCAACGTGCACAACATGCTTCGCAAGATTGCGCCAGCCGCTGTGGCCAATGCCAAGCGCGAAGCCGCTGACCTTCAAAAAGCAATAGACGCCGAAGGTGGCAAGTTCGAGCTCGCCAGTTGGGACTGGGACCTCTACACCGAACGAGTTCGCGTCGAGAAATACAACGTCGACACGACTTTGTTCAAGCCATACTTTGAGCTAGAGCGTGTTCTTCAAGACGGCGTCTTCTTCGCTGCCACCAAGCTCTTTGGCATCACCTTCAAAGAACGGTCTGACTTGAAGGCCTATCACCCCGAAGCTCGTGTCTTCGAGGTCTTCAACGAGGATGGCTCAGCAGTTGGCCTGTTCATCGGTGACTTCTACACCCGCGACTCAAAGCGCGGTGGCGCTTGGATGAATAACCTGGTCGATCAAAACCACCTGCTGGGTCAGCTGCCAGTTGTCGTGAACAACCTAAACATTCCAAAGCCGGCAGCAGGCGAGCCAACTCTGTTGACCTTCGACGAGACCACTACCCTGTTCCACGAGTTCGGCCACGCACTTCACGGCCTGTTCTCGAATGTCACTTATCCGCGCTTCAGCGGAACAAGCGTGCAGCGTGACTTTGTCGAGTTCCCATCGCAGGTAAACGAGATGTGGATGCTCTGGCCGGAAGTACTTGCCAACTATGCAAAGCACTTTGAAACCGGCGAGGTTCTGCCTCAGGAGTGGGTCGAGAACCTAAAGAAGACCGAGACCTTCAACCAAGGGCATGCCACGGTTTCATACCTAGCGGCATCGGTGCTTGACCTTGCTTGGCACTCGATTTCTGCCGGTGAGTTAGTCACCGATGTCGAATCATTCGAAGCCGGCGCGATCTCTGGCTATGGTCTCGACTTCGCTCCGGTTCCAACACGTTACCGCAGCACCTACTTCTCGCACATCTTTGCTGGCGGATACTCTGCCGGCTACTACGGATACATTTGGTCAGAAGTTCTAGACGCAGAAACCGTCGAATGGTTCAAAAACAACGGTGGCCTAAAGCGTTCGAATGGCGATCGTTTTAGGAACGAACTGTTGTCGCGAGGTGGCTCACTTGATTCGATGCAGATGTATCGAAACTTCAGAGGTCAAGATGCGACCATCGAGCCGCTGCTTCGACGCAGGGGTCTGAACTAAGCCTGAGCCTTACGAGACTTTAGGCTAAGCCAACCCCACACCAGCAAGCCGGCGATTAGAGCCCAAAAAGCTGAGCCGATTCCGAAGGCCGACAAACCTGAGGCGGTAACCAAGAACGTGACCATCGCTGGCAAGCGAAGTGCGGGTTCTTCGACGGCCGAGCTCAGAGCCGAGATGATGGTGCCGATAAGCGCGATACCGGCTGCTGCTAGAACTAGGTCTCGAGGCGCCTGCAAAACAAAAGCAACCGTGATGCCCGCCAGCGCTGCGATGACCAGGTAGACGTAACCGCCGTAAACCGATGAAAGCCAGCGGCGACCCGGGTTCTTATGAGCATGGTCGTTTGCATTCAGAGCAGCTGTGATCGCTGCAAGGTTCATCGAAAAGCCACCAAAGAAACCGCCGGCAATCGATGCAAGACCAGTGGTCACCAGAACGGGCTTGAAAGGAACCTCGTATCCGAATGACTTCATGATGGCGATGCCAGGGATGTTTTGGCTGGCCATGGTGACCAGGTACAGCGGGATTCCGATGCTGACAATCGCCGCGATGTCGAAGGTTGGCGCTACGAACTCTAGGGCGGGAACAACCTCGGATGGATCGATTGTGATTCCAAGATCAATTGCGGTCAAAGCAAAGACGATGACCATAGCAGCCGGGGTGGCCCACACCGTCGCGAATTTGTAGAGAACCAACCAAACCAAAATTGCCGGCAAGACGATCAGCGGAAAAGCTGCCGCTGACTTGAAGGGTGCCACGCAGAAATTGAAAATCACTCCGGCGAGCATTGCTGAAGCGATAGGTCGAGGAATCGACGAAACCAGTCGCCCAAGCGCTGGCCAGAGGCCCGTCAAAACCAGCAGTGCACCGGTAACCATGAAGGCGCCAACCGCATCTGAGAACGGAAGCCCCAGGGTTCCAGAGGCGATCAAGAGTGCCGCTCCGGGCGTGCTCCAGACGATAGAAATAGGCATTCTAAATCGCGTGCTGAGGCCGATAGAAAGAAGGCCATAGAGTGCGATAAGGACAAAGATTGCTGATGTCGTTTGAGACTTTGTGGCACCGAGCGAGGTGAAAGCCGCAAGAACAAGGCCGGCGCTGGCGGCCGTGCCGGTTATTGAGGCAACAGTTCCCGCTAGGAACGGAGCTTTATGGTCGGCGAATCGACCCAATTGCTAGGCCGACTTTTCTTGGCGGGCACTCTTGAAGGGAACGATTTGCGCCTCGGCCTTGCCCGCAACTACCTCGGCGGTGATGTGCACGGTACCTTGCACCTCGCTACCGGGAATCTCGAACATAATCTGACCGAGGGTTTCCTCCATGATGGCGCGAAGGCCACGAGCGCCAGTTTCGCGAGCCACAGCAAGGTCGGCGATTGCTTCGAGAGCAGACTTTTCAAACTCAAGCTCGAAACCGTCGAGCTCAAACATGCGCTGGTATTGCTTGACCAAAGCGTTTTTAGGCTCGGTGAGAATTTGCATTAGAGCCGAGCGGTCCAGAGGCGTAACCGAAGCGATTACCGGCAGACGACCGATGAACTCGGGAATCAAGCCAAACTTGCGAAGGTCTTCGGGCTGAACCTCAGTGAAAATCTCGATGTTGTCGTTCTTGCCAGCAATTGGCGCACCGAAGCCAATGCCCTTCTTTCCGGCGCGAGCCGAAATGATCTCTTCGAGACCGGCAAAGGCGCCAGCAACGATGAAAAGCACGTTTGTGGTGTCGATTTGAATGAACTCTTGCTGAGGGTGCTTGCGGCCACCCTGAGGTGGAACCGAGGCCACGGTGCCTTCGAGAATCTTGAGCAATGCCTGCTGAACACCCTCGCCAGATACGTCGCGAGTGATTGATGGGTTCTCGGCCTTGCGTGAGATCTTGTCAATTTCGTCGATGTAGATGATGCCGGTTTCGGCACGCTTGACGTCAAAGTCGGCGGCTTGAAGAAGCTTTAGCAGGATGTTCTCGACATCTTCGCCTACATACCCAGCCTCGGTGAGCGCGGTGGCATCGGCAACAGCAAATGGAACGTTTAGGCGCTTGGCGAGGGTTTGCGCAAGGTAGGTTTTGCCGCAACCGGTTGGGCCAATCATGAGGATGTTTGACTTGGCGATCTCGATTGAGTCGTGCTCTTTGCCGGCAGCGGTAAGTGTGCCGCGTGAGCGAAGACGCTTGTAGTGGTTATAAACCGCAACCGCCAATGCCTTTTTAGCCTGGTCTTGACCAATCACGTAGTCGTCAAGGAAACCCTTGATTTCGCGTGGTTTTGGTAGGTCGAGTTCTTCGACGCCCTCGGAAACCGCAGCGCCAAGCTCTTCTTCAATGATCTCGTTGCAAAGCTCGATGCACTCATCGCAGATGTATACGCCCGGGCCGGCAATTAGCTTGCGAACCTGCTTTTGGCTCTTTCCGCAGAAAGAGCACTTCAGAAGGTCGCCCGATTCGCCTAGCTTTGTCATGCAAAAAGCCTAAACCTTAGCAACGACAAAGCGGGTGAGCCTCGCCCACCCGCTTATAAGTCGGTTCGCTACGCGTTTTTGCGTGAGGTCAAGACCTGGTCAATGAAGCCAAACTCAAGTGCCTCTGGCGC
Organism: Actinomycetota bacterium; assembly: GCA_041190885.1. Classification (GTDB taxonomy): domain Bacteria; phylum Actinomycetota; class Actinomycetes; order Actinomycetales; family Microbacteriaceae; genus Rhodoluna. The sequence goes on along the minus strand of JBEEPX010000030.1, from coordinate 36,633 downwards.
AGTCAAGATCTTGTCGCGGTCGATGTCTTTGTTGATCTCGGCAACTGAACGCTTTGAGTGCTTCGAAAGGGTGCTTTCTAGCCACTCACGCAGGCGCATGATCTCGCGTGCCTGGATCTCGATGTCTGAAGCCTGGCCGCGGCCGGCATCACCGGTTGAAGGCTGGTGAATCAAAACGCGTGCGTTAGGCAGAGCCAAGCGCTTGCCCGGCGCACCAGCGGCCAACAAGACTGCAGCAGCCGAAGCAGCCTGACCTAGACATACGGTCTGAATCTGCGGGCGAATGTACTGCATGGTGTCGTAGATCGCGGTCATCGCGGTGAACGAACCACCAGGTGAGTTGATGTACATGGTGATGTCGCGGTCTGGGTCTTGCGACTCAAGAACTAGAAGCTGAGCCATGATGTCATCGGCCGATGCGTCGTCGACCTGAACACCCAAGAACACGATGCGGTCTTCGAACAGCTTGTTGTAAGGGTCTTGACGCTTGAAGCCGTATGAGGTGCGCTCTTCAAAGGTAGGAAGAATGTAGCGAGCATCTGGGCTCTGGAAAACGTTTGGGTTAGTCATTTGCTTATCTCCCTTAGTTACTTCCGACGCCGGTGGCGCTAGCTGCATATTTTTGGATGTGGTCGATAAAGCCGTACTCGAGGGCTTCATCGGCGCTGAACCAGCGGTCACGGTCTCCATCGGCCATGACCTGCTCAAGGGTCTTGCCGGTTTGCTCGGCGGTGATCGCGGCAAGTTGGCGCTTCATCGACATGATGAGCTCTGCCTGAGTCTGGATGTCGGATGCGGTTCCGCCGAAGCCACCGTGCGGCTGGTGAAGCAAGACACGGGTGTTTGGGGTTGCATAACGCTTGCCTTTGGTGCCCGAAGAAAGCAAGAACTGACCCATAGATGCACACATGCCGATGCCCACGGTCACGATGTCGTTTGGAACGTACTGCATGGTGTCGTAGATGGCCATGCCGGCGGTGATCGAACCACCCGGTGAGTTGATGTAAAGGTAGATGTCTTTTTGCGAGTCTTCGGCGGCAAGCAACAGAATCTTGGCGCAGATCTCGTTAGCCATGTCATCGCGAACCTCTGAACCGAGCCAGATGATGCGGTCTTTAAGCAAGCGGTCGAAGGTGCTGCTTGGGCCCTTTGCCTGATCTGCCATGAAGTACTCCTAGTTTCTAAAGGTTGCTTGTCAAAGATAACCGCACAACACGCGAATGCCGTGACGTGTTCGCCAATGACGAAAATGAAAAAGCCCGAGCCTAGGCCCGGGCGATTTCAAATTGAGATTAGTGGTCGTGACCTGCGTGAGCGTCAGCGGCCTCGGCGTCAGACTTGGTGAACTCTGACAGGTCGACTGCCTTGCCCTTGCCATCGGTAACGACGGCTGCTTCAAGAACCACGGTCAACGCCTTGCGACGAGCAACCTCACCAACGAATGCTGGCACCTGGCCGTTTTCGCTGATGGTCTTGATGAAGTCGTTAGGGTTCATGCCGTACTGCTGTGAGGCCTGAACCAGGTACTGAATAAGCTCTTCTTCGCCAACCTGAAGCTCTTCTTTTTCGGCGATTGCGTCTAGCAGCATCTGAACCTTGAATGACTCGGTGCTCTGCTCTAGAACCTCGGCGCGGTGCTTGTCGTCTTCTAGGCGGCCTTCGCCCTCTAGGTGACGGTTGACATCGGCTTCGACTAGCTCTTCAGAAACAGGAACGTCGATGAGTTCTAGCAACTGCTTGGTGACTAGATCGCGAGCCTGGATGCCCTGACCGTAGCTCTTTGAGCGTGCGATCTGAGCTTCTAGGTCAGCCTTTAGTTCCTTTAGGGTGTCGAACTCGCTAGCCAACTGAGCAAACGCGTCGTCGGCCTTTGGAAGCTCGCGCTCCTTGACTGCGGTCAAGGTTACGGCGATCTCGGCCTCTTGACCGGCCTTGTCGCCACCAACAAGCTTTGACTTGAAAGTGGTTGATTCGCCAGCGGTAAGAGTGTCTAGCGCCTCATCGATGCCGTCAAGCAGGTTGCCAGCGCCAATCTCGTAAGAGATGTTCTGGGCTGAGTCGATGGTCACGCCGCCGATGGTTGCAGTCAGGTCGATGGTGGTGAAATCGCCCTTCTTGGCAGCGCGCTCAACAGTCTTGAGTGAACCAAAGCGAGCACGAAGTGCGTCTAGCTCTGCCTCTACCTCTTTAGCCTCTACCTTGATGTCATCAACCTTGACCTTTAGGCCCTTGTACTCCTTGAGCTTTAGCTCAGGACGAACCTCAACCTCGATCTCGACGATTAGGTTGCCGGCGAAAGTCTTCTCGTCAGGGGTCTGCTTGATGTCTGCCTGAGGCTGACCCAATGGGCGGAGCTTCTCGGCCTCGATTGCCTCGCGGTAGATGGTGTCTAGACCGTCGTTGATGGCGTGAGCCAAGATCGCTGGGCGACCAACACGCTGGTCCAAGATAGCTGCAGGGATCTTGCCCTTGCGGAAGCCAGGAACGTTTACGCTCTCGGCGATGTGCTCATATGCGTGGTCAAGGCTTGGCTTGAACTCTTCAGGAGTCACCTCGATGGTGAGCTTCACACGGGTTGGCTTGATGCGCTCTACTGCAGTTTTCAAGGTCTTCTCCTAGACAAGAAAAGGGCCCGCCTTCTTAAGAAGACAGGCCATTTATTTTCAATGATTCAGTGTGGATCTGAACCGAATGGTCGGGGTGACAGGACTCGAACCTGCGATATCCTGCTCCCAAAGCAGGCGCGCTAGCCACTACGCTACACCCCGGTTGATTTTCAGCCAGGCTGAACAACCTCGTTGAGTCTATCCCATAGAATAGACATGTTGCCTCGATTTTTGAAAAAAACTTCTGGCTCCAACGCGGATGTAGCTTAGTGGTAAAGCCTCAGTCTTCCAAACTGATGATGCGGGTTCGATTCCCGTCATCCGCTCGATAAACGCCATCGCCAACAAGCGGTGGCGTTGCACTTTAAGGTGCAGATTTTTACTTTTGGCAGCCGACGCAGAAATATAGTTTTCGAGAGGCCATCAATTCAATCGAGATGTTGGTGCCGCATACTCGGCACGGCAAACCCTCTCTCTTATAGATGAAATTGCGTTCGCTCTTGGTCGGGCGCTTGGTTCTGAGTTCATCTCGAGTGATCATGAAGCCGGTCTTCACGCCGACCTTCAAGAGATCTACCGAATCAGCCCAAATCTCGCGCAATTGTTCCCGCGATAACTGATTGCCCGGGGTATGCGGATCGATGCCCGCCCTAAACAGGATTTCTGCCCGATAAACGTTGCCGATGCCGGCGATGACATCCTGGTTCATAAGCTGCAGACCAATCGCGGCCTTAGATGCGGCCACCCGGTCGATAAAACGCTGGGATTCACGGCCATTGGGGTCGGGATTCAACGGGTCGGGACCGAGCCTTCGTTCTACCGCGCGCACTTCTTCTTGTGTGATGACCTCACACACGGTCGGCCCTCGCAGGTCGGCGACCGCATTTTGGTTGCCAAAACGTGCACGCACCTGGCCAACCGGCTCTGGTGCATCAAGGTAGCCGACTTTATGGGTGTTCCATTTGCCATAAATGCCAAGGTGAATTCGCAAGGTGAGCTGGTTATCAAACTTGAGAAAGAGCTGCTTACCAATTGCCTTGGCCTTCAAGAGAGTGTGGCCGTCGATCATCCTGGCGCCGGATTCAAATCGCCCCTGCGGAGAACTTACAAAGACGGTTTCGCCTGCGAAAAGTCGATTGAAATCATTTGCGGTTCGATGAACCGTGTGGCCCTCTGGCATTGTTCGAAACTACGCGACTATCTCGCCGGTTTGTTCATAGGTGGCAATTTTGCCGATGCGGCGAACGTGGCGCTCATCGTGACTGAACGGTTCGGCAATAAACAGTTCGATCAAGTGCAGCACTTCATCCTGGGTGTGCTGACGTGCTCCGATGGCGATCACGTTCGCATCGTTGTGGTCACGTGCCAACTTAGCCGTTGACTCGTTCCAGGCTAGGGCTGCGCGAATCCCCTCAACCTTGTTGGCTGCGATTTGTTCGCCGTTGCCTGAACCGCCTAGAACGATTCCAAGCGCTTCAACTCCAGCGCGCTGATCCGCAACCACGGCGAGCCCGGCATTGATGCAAAAACTTGGGTAATCATCGAGCGGGTCATACGCCGTTGGCCCGTGATCGAAAACTTCGTGACCCTGCTTGGTCAACTCGCGAATCAAAAAGTGGCTTAGGTCTAGGCCGGCGTGATCGGTGGCGATGTGAATTCGCATCAAATTTCCTTTTTAGTTTTGGTAAGCCAGAAGTATGTGAAGGCCGAAGCGCCGACAACAGCAAGATAGGTGATGGCTGCCACTGCGCTGATGTAGCTAAGTGCGGTTTCCGCTTGCACACGCGGGCCATCATAAGAGTCGGTGATGATTTTCATCGCAAAGGCGCCGCCGAGCACAACCACCGAGCTAATCGAAATATTCATGAAGAATTTCACGTTGCGGGTTCGCTTGCGAACCGCTAGCCCGATCAAACCCCAGAGCGTGTAGCAAGGAAGCAAAAAAAGAAGCGACAGGGTGGCTGCGTTTACCGCTTTGCCGATGTCGCCCGAGATCACGATAAAGCTGATCAAAATCAGAATCCAAGCCAATGAAAAGACGGCAGAGGCCTCGGTGAGGGCGCCAGGTTTGAGTCTCATAAGTTCGATTATCCCAGACGAAAATCGGGTTTAGGCTAGATGCGAAAACCGCAACGACATTGGAGTCATTTTGCCTGGAGAAAACCTAACCCGCATCGAGGCTGCTGAACGCGCCGAACACATCGAAGTTGAGAGCTACAAGGTAGAACTCGACCTAACCGCGGGCGACAAGACCTTTACTTCAAACACCACGGTTCGATTCACTTCTAGCCGACCTGGTTCATCGACATTTATCGATGCAATCACGGCAAAGGTGCGTCGAGTCTCTTTGAACGGCCAAGAACTCAACCCAGATGTAGTTTCGGACGGCGTTCGAATTCAACTTGATGGGTTGGCAGCTTCAAACGAACTCATCGTTGAAGCCGATGCTCTTTACATGAACACCGGCGAAGGCCTACATCGCTTCGTTGACCCGGTCGACAACGAGGTTTACCTCTACACCCAATTTGAGGTACCTGACTCACGCCGCATGTTCGCGGTATTTGAGCAACCAGACTTAAAGGCAACTTTCGAATTCAAGATCACTGCGCCTGATCACTGGCAGGTTGTCTCAAACCAGCCAACCCCCGATCCGATTTCTTTGGGCTCCAAGAAGGCCCAGTGGAACTTCGAACCGACACCTCGAATGTCTTCTTACATCACCGCGCTGATTGCCGGACCATACGTGTCGCGCCACTCATCATTGACTTCTTCGGATGGTCGAGAGATTCCCCTGGGCGTATTCTGCCGAGCCTCACTCGAGCCATTCCTAGAGGCCGACTACATGTTCGAAAAGACTCGCGAGGGCTTTGAGTTTTTCGAGAAGACCTTTAGCTACCCATACCCGTTCGCCAAGTATGACCAGCTCTTCGTGCCAGACTTCAACGCCGGTGCCATGGAAAACGCTGGCGCGGTTACCTTTACCGAAACCTACGTTTTTAGAGGTGCCGTTGCCGAAGCTCTTAAAGAGCGCCGAGTAGTTACCGTTCTTCACGAGTTGGCCCACATGTGGTTTGGCGACCTCGTGACCATGCGCTGGTGGAACGACCTTTGGCTCAATGAGTCTTTTGCCGAGTACACGTCTCACCTAGCCGTTGCCGAGGCAACCGAATGGGTTGACTCTTGGACAACCTTCGCATTCAGCGAGAAGGCCTGGGCATACACCCAGGACCAGCTGCCATCGACCCACCCGATTGTCGCCGAGATTCGCGACCTCGAAGACGTGCAGGTGAACTTCGATGGAATCACCTATGCAAAGGGAGCCTCGGTTCTGAAGCAGCTTGGCGCCACCGTTGGCCGCGAGGCATTTGAAAAGGGCGTCTCGGTTTACTTCAAGAAGCACGCCTTCAAGAACACCGTTTTGAACGACCTGCTGGTTGAACTAGAAGCCACCAGCGGGCGCGACCTAACAGCCTGGAGCAAGGCTTGGCTCGAAACTGCCGGCGTGAACACCCTGCGCGCAGATGTTCAGAGCGAGGGCGGCAGGATCACCGCTTTTGCTGTCAACCAGACCGCACACCCGGATTACCCGACAATTCGTCCCCACCGAATGGCGATCGGTTTCTACAACCTTGTTGGCGATGCCCTGGTTCGCACCCACCGCCTCGAGCTCGACGTCGAAGGCGCTCGCACCGAAGTTGCCGAGCTTGTCGGTCTTGAGCGACCTGCTCTGATTCTGCTAAACGATGATGACCTTACCTATGCGAAGGTTCGCCTAGATGAAGAGTCTTGGAAGTTTGCGCTTGCAAATCTGGACAAGCTGACCGACCCTCTGGCACGTGCCCAGGTTTGGGGATCGGCTTGGGATGCCACCCGAGATGGCGAGGCATCGGCCAGCGATTTCATCAGCTTGGTCCTTGGCAATGTTGAAAACGAAGATCAGGGCACCATGTTGATCACTTTGCTTCGCCAATTGGTCACGACCGCCAAGATTTACACCCGTGCAGACTCACGAGACCAGCACTGGGCGCACATTGCGAAAACCCTTCTCGACCTTGCCGGCAAGGCCAAGCCAGGATCTGACAACCAGTTGCTGTTTGTTCGATTCGCAACCTACTTTGCGAAAGACAGCCAAAGCGCCGACGTGCTTCAGGCTATCTTCGATGGCAGCAAGGTTCTGAACGGGCTAGCTCTCGACCAGGACATGCGTTGGGATCTAATCAACGGTCTTGTGATGTCAGGACGCCTAGGTGTTGAAGCAATCGAAGCCGAAGCGGCCAAAGACAACACTGCCAACGGCGCTAAGCAGGCGATTATGGCAAGAACCTCGATCCCAACGGCAAGCGGAAAGAAAGCTGGTTGGGACCTGGTCTTGAACGACCCGGACCTTTCGAACACCGACATCAACTTCGGCTGCCAGGGTCTAGTTCGCGCCCACGATGTTAGCTTGCTCGAGCCAATGGTGGATTGGTACTTCGAGGCGGCAATGAACGTTTGGAACACTCGCACCTTCAAGATCGCGGAGTACATCCTGCGCGGGGCATTCCCGTTCTACCTAGCAAACGAAGCGCTAGCAAACCGCACTCGAGCCTTTGCTCACAGCGCAGAGGTTGCCGCCAAGCCTGCGCTGCAGCGAATCATGCTCGAAAACCTGGATAGTGTCGATCGCGCGCTTAAGGCACAGAAGGCCGATCACTGATGCCCGCCTGGCTCGTTGACATTTGGCAGAACTGGCACACGCTTATTCGCATCGTTCTGCTGCTCCTTGGCACAGTCGTTTTGCGTTCGCTGTTGCTACTGTCTGTGAAGCGAGTCGTCAAGGGCATCGTCTCTGGTGTGAAGTCAAAGGCCGGAAAAACTGACACTGCCGCAATCGACGTGTCTCCCCTGGCCAAGGAACGCGTCGTTCAGCGAGCAAGAACCATGGGTTCGGTGCTGAGCAACTTCATCACCTGGGGCCTAGCCATCGTTGCTGTGACCATGGTGTTAAGCGAACTTGGCGTTGCCGTTGGCGCACTAATCGCCGGTGCCGGAATTCTGGGTGCGGCCATTGGTTTCGGTGCCCAGAGCCTGGTTAAGGACCTGATCTCAGGCCTCTTCATCGTCTTCGAAGATCAGTATGGAGTCGGCGACTCGGTTGACCTTGGCCAAGCCAGTGGAATCGTCGAGACCGTCGGCCTTCGAGTCACTCAGGTGCGAGACTCTGCTGGAACCCTTTGGTACGTGCGCAACGGTGAGGTCAACCGCGTTGGAAATCAATCTCAGGGCTGGTCACGCGTGGTTCTCGATGTTGCCGTGCCCTACCGATCTGACTTCGATGCGGCTCAAACAACCATCGCCGATGCGGCTCTAAAGTTGGCGCAGCACGCCGATTACAAGCAACTCGTTATCGGGGCTCCCGAAGTTTGGGGCATCGAGGCGTTGAGCGGCGACCAGGTGGTCATTCGCCTGGCTCAGCAGGTTCGACCTGCACACAGCGACGAAGTAGCTCGGGCCCTGCGCTTGGCTATCAAGAACGCCTTAGACGCAGCCAAAATCGAACTGGCCAGCAACAAGCATTCGATTTTTGTTGAAATCAGCGATCGAAAGAACAAGGCGTGAGCAACGGATTTGAAGATGCCGCTCGAGTAGAGCCGATTCGCATCAAGGGGCTTGACGGCGAACGCGTTGGTGGAAACTTTTTCGAGCAGGTAGGCGGTTCGCCGGTTTTCAAGGCGCTTGCCGACAAGTTTTATGAAGGTGTTGCGGGCGATGAGGTTCTAAAGCCCATGTATCCCGAAGACGATCTGGGCCCTGCGGCCGAGCGCCTTCAGTTATTTCTCGAGCAATACTGGGGTGGCCCAACCACCTATCAAGAGCAACGTGGGCACCCCCGCCTTCGTATGCGCCACGCGCCATACAAGATCAACCCGGATGCTCGCGAACGCTGGCTGAAGCACATGCGCGTCGCTGTCGAATCTCTGAATTTACCGCCGATTCGTGAGGCCGAGCTATGGGCTTACCTCGATCGCGCTGCCACAGCGATGCTGAACACCTTCGAAGAGTAAAGAACCAGCGATCTTTTAGATCGAAGCGAACTTGACCGAGGCCTTGGCCAAAACGTGACCGTGTTCACTGCTGAGGCGAACCCAGCCCTCTGACTGGTATACGCCGACCTCTTCGTTCTCGGTCAAGAAACCAAGTCCGGCTGCAACAAATGCGGCACCGGTTGGCACTTTGGTTTCAAGGTCGATGCCACGGCCCCAAATTTCTCCACGGATGCGTGCCGCAATCGGCCCACCTACCGCTTCGGGAAGTGTAGACGCCACTTCGGCAATCCCGTCTCGGGCAATCTGGGTTAGGCGTGACTCATTGATGGTTCCTACCGAGACCCAACCTTGACGCGGCGGAGAAATACCGACCCAAGGTGCTCTGGTCGAATCGGGAAGCACAATCTTCAAACCCTCGGGAGCATTGATTCCCTCTGAAACGATTTTGGCTAGGCGCTCGACGACCACTGCAATTGGCACGACTGCATCAACTTCGCAGTCTCTGCCAAGCTCGCAGGTGCGCAAACCAAGAATCGTCGGCCCTTGATCCATCAGGTTTCCAGAGAAAATTGGGGCAACGTAGGCAGCCAAAACTTTGCCATAGGCGCGAAGGCGAACCAATCCCTCTTGGTCGAGTCGTTTGGCTCGATTCAAAAACGATTGCAGGTCGGCTGCGGTCTGCTGGTCAGCCAGATAGATCGGGTTATTCATGACTCTGTCTAAACTAGCGTGTGTCGGGCGAAGTTGCCCGAAGAATTGAGTACAAGTGAACGTTCCAATTCCGGTCGATCCGTTGGCCGAGATGATCTCGGCGCTAAACCTCACCGATGCCGGCGGGGCAAGAACTCGCGAAGACATCTTCACCGGCCCATCTCAATGGATGCCTCACGGTCGAGTCTTTGGCGGCCAGGTGCTTGCTCAAAGCCTGGTAGCGGCGACCAGAACCGTTGAGGGGCGCCCGGTTCACTCGCTACACGGGTATTTCTTGAGACCCGGCGACATTGAGCTACCAATCACCTTTTCGGTCGATCGTCTTCGTGACGGCAGATCGTTCAGCACTCGACGCGTGCAGGCCTATCAAAAGGGCGAACCAATCTTTTCGATGATTGCCTCATTTCAAGAGACCGACCCAGGCTTAGAGCACCAGGATGAGTTTCCACTGGGCATCCCAGCACCAGAAACTTTGCCAAGCGCTGCCGAGTTAATTGGCGACAACCCACATCCGGTGGCGCAGTATTGGGCAAAAGCCAGACCGTTTGACATGAGGCACGTGGGCTCACCAATCTACTTTTCGGTCAAGGGCGAACCGGTTGCCCATCAAGCGGTTTGGATCAAGGCCCTCGGAGACATGCCCGCCGACGCCCAGCTACACACCGCAGCTCTCGCCTATGCGAGTGACTACTCGATTCTCGAGAGCATCTATCGCAGGCACGGCATCGCCTGGTCACATCCCGGTCTAAAATCGGCAAGCCTCGATCACGCAATGTGGTTTCACCGTGAACCCAAAGTCGACGAGTGGATGCTCTATGTTCAAGAATCGCCGAGCGCTAGCGGAGGCCGAGGTTTGTCACTCGGACGCATCTTCAGCCAAGATGGACGACTTCTAGCCACGATCGCACAAGAAGGTATGGTTCGGGTTCCTGAACTGGCACACTAGAAGCAATATCCTCTGGATTCGGGCAGTAGCCAAGCAACGTAGCTTTGGCGGGGGACCCAGTTAGGACTCAAATTGATGAACCGTGAACGTCTAAACGAGCTCAACAATCGCGAACTCGCAACATTTGCTGCGCGAAACCCCAAGTCACGAGCCGCATACGAGAAAGCCGACCACCTGTTTGGTCGTGTGCCAATGACTTGGATGAATAAGAAGGCCGGTGGTTTTCCGGTTTACTTTGATCGAGCACACGGAAACCGCATCTGGGACATCGACGGCAACGAATACATCGACTTTGCCCTTGGCGACACCGGCGCCATGGCCGGCCACTCTAACCCCGTCGTAGTAGAAGCAATCAAGCGCCGAATTGAGACTCAGGGCGGCTTGACCACAATGCTGCCAACCGAGGACGCCGAGTGGGTTGCTGCAAATCTAACCAAACGCTTCGGTATGGCAAAGTGGAGCTTCTCGCTAACCGCAACCGATGCCAACCGTTGGGCTATTCGTTTGGTTAGAGCGATCACAGGCAAACCTAAGATCCTGTTCAACAGTTACTGCTACCACGGATCGGTAGACGAGGCACTAATCGTGGTTGGCCCAGACGGTGAAGGAATGAGCCGACCCGGCAACGTAGGGTCTCCTGTTGATGTGACCGAAACCTCAAGGGTTGCCGAATTCAATGATCTGATTGGGTTGGAGCGCCAGTTGAAAAACGGTGATGTTGCTGCGGTCTTGATGGAGCCGGCTCTAACCAACATCGGAATCGTGCTTCCAGAACCCGGTTATCTAGCAGGAGTTCGAGAGCTCACCCGAAAATACGACACGCTTTTGATAATTGACGAGACCCACACGTTCTCGGCTGGTTATGGAGGCATGACTAGGCGAGACGGTCTCGAACCCGACATCTTCGTTATCGGCAAGGCGATCGCTGGAGGCATTCCGACCGGCACCTACGGTTTGAGCAAAGAATTTGCAGAGCAGGTTCTTAGCAGAACCGACCTTGACCTGGTAGACATGGGTGGCGTTGGCGGAACCTTGGCAGGTAACCCGCTTTCGGTTGCCGCAATGCGAGCAACGCTGGAACACGTGCTGACCGAAGATGCCTTCGAAAAGATGATCAAACTCGCAACAGTATTCACTGCTGGGGTGAATGAACTATTCGACAAGTACCAATTGCCTTGGTCGATCAACCAACTCGGAACCAGAGCCGAATACCGCTTTGCAAAGCCATATCCGATCAATGGAACGGCCGCCTTCGAATCGGCGGATGCGGAATTAGAAGACTTTCTGCACCTGTACTTGGCTAACCGAGGCGTTCTTCTAACCCCGTTCCACAACATGGCACTGATGTGCCCAACCACTACCCTGGCTGATGTTCAACGTCACCACGAGGTGTTTGAAGCAGCCATCGCCGAGCTGGTTGCATAGGGGTTTCACCCAAACAGAGAATTGGCAGAGAATAGAAAACCCCGACCACTGGTCGGGGTTTTCAACTTCTAGTCGCGAGTTAGACGACGATAGGTTGAGCGATGCGGCTTAGCTGCATCAGCGCCCAATCGCGCAATCTTGTTTTCTTCGTATGCCTCGAAGTTACCTTCGAACCAGTACCAAACATCCGGGTTTTCGTCGGTGCCCTCATAGGCCAAGATGTGCGAGGCAACGCGGTCAAGGAACCAACGGTCGTGTGTGATGACCACTGCGCAACCTGGGAACTCGAGCAAAGCGTTCTCTAGCGAACCGAGAGTTTCGACATCGAGGTCGTTTGTTGGCTCATCGAGAAGAAGCAAGTTGCCACCCTCTTTTAGAGTCAGAGCCAGGTTCAAGCGGTTGCGCTCACCACCAGACAAAACGCCGGCAGGCTTTTGCTGGTCAGGGCCCTTGAAACCGAACGCTGCCACATAGGCACGCGAAGGCATTTCTTGGTTGCCGACCTGGATGTAGTCGAGGCCACCTGAGACGACCTCCCACAGTGACTTGTTTGGGTCGATGCCGCCGCGAGACTGGTCAACGTATGAGATCTTGACGGTTTCGCCGACCTTTAGGTCGCCGCCGTCAAGCTTCTCGAGACCAACGATGGTCTTGAACAGGGTCGACTTTCCAACACCGTTAGGGCCAATTACGCCGACGATGCCGTTGCGAGGCAGGCTGAAGCTCAGACCGTTAATCAGCGAGCGACCGTCGAAGCCCTTTTGAAGGTTCTTTGCCTCGATAACGATGTCGCCAAGGCGTGGACCCATAGGAATCTGGATCTCTTCGAAATCTAGCTTTCTGGTGCGATCCGCCTCAGCCGCCATTTCTTCGTACTTGGCCAAACGAGCCTTTGACTTGGTCTGGCGAGCCTTAGGGCTAGAACGAACCCAGTCGAGCTCGTCAGAAAGACGCTTGGCTAGCTTTGCATCCTTCTTGCCCTGAACCTCTAGGCGCTCTCGCTTCTTCTCAAGGTAGGTCGAGTAGTTGCCCTCGTATGGGTAGGCGCGACCACGGTCGAGCTCAAGAATCCACTCGGCAACGTTGTCGAGGAAGTAACGGTCGTGGGTTACGGCAAGAACTGCACCCGGGTACTTGGCCAGGTGCTGCTCGAGCCAAAGTACTGACTCGGCATCCAAGTGGTTTGTTGGCTCATCGAGTAGCAAAAGGTCTGGCTTTTCGAGAAGCAGCTTGCAAAGCGCAACGCGACGGCGCTCACCACCCGAAAGGTTGGTTACCAGGGTGTCTCCCGGTGGGCAACGAAGTGCATCCATTGCCTGCTCTAGCTGGCTGTCTAGGTCCCAAGCATCGAGGTGGTCGATGCGCTCCTGCAGAGTGCCCATTTCTTCAAGCAGGGCGTCAAAGTCGGCGTCTGGCTCGGCCATCAAAGCCGAAATCTCGTTGAAGCGGTCAAGCATTGCCTTGGTCTCTTTGACCGCGAGCTCAACGTTGCCAAGAACGGTTAGCGACTCGTCGAGTGGTGGCTCCTGCATCAGAATGCCAACAGTGTGCTCTGGGCTCAGACGAGCCTCACCGTTGCTCGGGGTGTCCATGCCGGCCATGATCTTAAGAACAGTTGACTTACCGGCACCGTTTGGACCGACAACACCGATCTTGGCACCCGGATAGAACGCCAAAGTGACGTCATCGAGGATTACCTTGTCGCCGTGCGCTTTGCGCGCCTTGATCATCTGATAGATGAATTCAGCCATGAAAAATCATTCTCTTTCGAATTGGTGTAGCCGCCCCGGTTGCCGAAAGAAAACGGCACCCTCAACTTCTGGCTTGCTTATGGGTATAAGTTTACCCGACCTGTAGTGGCTTCAGCTGAGCCTAAATGCAAGCTTTCGAGGTTGAGGGTGCCGGGGCTCTCATGGCGAGAGTCAACGCCGAGCCAAACCGAGGGGGTGGCCTAGCCCGGCTGCCTATGGGCTAGCGCTTCTTAGCGCCCACCAATTCCTTTTCTTGCTCTTCGTCGGCCTCGGCGTCGTCGAAGACCGACTTCTCGTCTGGCTCAGTCTCGCGAACCATCACGGTGCGGGTGAAGACCGCGCTTCCCCAGCTCAGGTCATGGCCAATCGAATCTGCCTCGACCTCGACCGAGGTGCCGCTGCGTTCACCGTTGTCCCAGTCGCGAACACGCAACTTGCCCGAGACCAAAATACGGTCGCCCTTGTTAACCGAGGTTGACGAATTCACTGCCAGCTGCCTGAATGAGGTGATTGTGAACCAGTTGGTCTCGCCGTCGATCCACTTGTTTTGCACGCGGTCAAAGCGACGATTCGATGCGGCCAGGCGAAACGAGGTGATTGGAAGGCCATCCTGGGTAACCAGGTGGCGAGGAGTGGTTGCGACCAAACCCGCAACCGAAAGTGCTTCTGACATCTTGTGCCCTTCTCAACTAGACCACCGACCTTGTGCCGTGTGGTTCTGAATTGAGTTTGGCTGCGACAATTCGGCGAGCGCCGAGAATGCCTCTAAATGTGGATAACTATGGCTTTAGGTAGCCTGTGAATGCTTTGCGCACCTTGGCCATCTTCGGGGCGACAACCGCGTTGCAGTAGCCCTGAAGCGGGTTTTTAGCGAAGAAATCTTGGTGATACTCCTCGCCCATCCACCATTCGCTGGCCGGTTCGATCGCGGTCACAATTTGACCATCCCAAACCTCGGATGCACGGTCACGCGCTGCCTCGAACAATTCACGCTGGGCATCATCCGTGTAGAACATCACCGAGCGGTATTGGGTGCCAATGTCGTTGCCCTGACGGTTTAGCTGAGTTGGGTCGTGCAAGGTGAAGAAGATGTCGAGAACGACCTCGGCCGGAATTACCGATTCGTCGAAGTGCACTCGAGCCACCTCTACGTGCTCGGTGTTGCCACCGCATACCTGTTCATAGGTTGGGTTTGGGTTCTTGCCACCCATGTAGCCCACCTCAACATCGATGATGCCTGCGAACTGCATGTATGAGCTGTCGAGACACCAGAAACAACCGCCACCGAGAACAAAAGTAGTCATGGCTCTAGCCTAGGCTGATTACATGACTTATAAGGCAGACAAAACTCGTTACGACTCGATGGAGTACCGCCGAACCGGTAAGAGCGGCCTGCTGCTGCCGGCTCTGTCTCTTGGCCTGTGGCACAACTTTGGGTCGGTCGACTCGATGCGCAACCAAAAGGCGATTCTGCGTCGCGCATTCGACCTTGGTGTCACCCACTTCGACCTTGCCAACAACTACGGTCCTGTCTATGGCAGTGCCGAGACCAACTTTGGCGTGCACTTCACCCGCGACTTCAAGCCTTATCGCGATGAACTGATCATCTCTACCAAGGCCGGTTATGACATGTGGGCTGGCCCTTACGGCGAGTGGGGCTCTCGCAAGTACCTGCTTTCTTCGCTTGACCAGAGCCTGCAGCGCATGCAGCTCGACTATGTTGACGTGTTCTATAGCCACCGCTTCGACCCAAACACCCCGCTCGAAGAGACCATGGGCGCTTTGGCACACGCCGTTCACTCTGGCAAGGCCTTGTATGCCGGCGTCTCTAACTACGATGCCACTCAGACCCGTGAGGCCAAGCGCCTACTTGAGGGCATGGGCGTTCGCCTACTGATCAACCAGCCTCGCTACTCGATGTTCGACCGCACCGCCGAGGCTTCGCTGCTAGACACTCTTGGTGCCGAGGGCGTTGGCTCTATCGTGTTCTCGCCGCTTGCTCAGGGCCTTTTGACCGACCGCTACCTAGATGGCAAGGCACCAAAGGGTTCTCGTGCTGCCCGCGATCACTTCTTGAAGGTCAGCCAATTCACCGATGACTACCTGGCGCGAGCCAAGGGCTTGAACCACATCGCCGCCAGTCGCGGTCAAAGCCTGGCTCAGTTGGCCCTCTCTTGGGTTCTTCGCCACCCAACCGTGACCAGTGCTCTAATCGGCGCCAGCAGTGTCAAGCAACTCGAATCGAACATCGCGGCTCTAAATGCACCGAAACTAACCATGGATGAGCTTCGCGCTATTGAGGCGTTTGCAATCCACGGCACTGGCGCCCGCAACTAAAAATGCAGCGCAAGCGCCCGGCTCTTGGCATTGGACTGGCCTTCACCGCAGCCCTACTGTTTGGGCTTAACGCCAGCACATCCAAGGTGATCATGCAGAGCGGGGTAACCCCAGAGCAGATCGTCATCTTTAGATCGCTGGCCACCGCCCTGATTGCAGGGCTAATCGTGCTGGTTCGCAACCCGGCTGCGTTCAGAGTAAAGCGCGGCGAATGGAAGTTTCTGATCGCCTTTGGAATCATCGGCGTTGCTCTAATGCAGTGGGCCTATTCGAATGCGGTGAATAACTTGCCGGTCGGAATCGCTCTGCTTATCGAATACACGGCCATCATCATGGTGCCACTTGCATCAATGTGGCTTTTCAAAGCTAAGGTTCAACCGCGCCTCTGGGTGGGAGTTGCCCTGGTTCTTGGCGGGCTGGCAGTGGTTTCGCAGATCTGGCAAAGCAATCTGAACCCAATCGGCCTCTTGTTCGCCTTTGCCGCGGCCGTTTTTCTGAGCGTCTACTTCATCATGGGCGAACGAAGCCACCTGGGGCGAGATCCGATGTCGACTCTGTTCTACACAATGCTGATTGCAACGGTGTTCTGGCTATTTGCCAGCCCATGGTGGACCTTCAACACAAACCGTTTGAGTACCGGACTCGATCTATCGGGAAACCTGGCTGGCCTAGAGGCCCCCGCTTGGCTGTTGCTCGTATGGTTGGGCGTGATGGGCTCGTTTGCCCCAATGGCCTTTAGCTACGTTGCCCTGGGCCACCTGAGTGCTACCGGAGTCGGCATCGTTTCGACCGCCGAGACAATATTTGCCTTCTTGTTCGGCTACCTCTGGCTTGGTGAGAAAATTGATGGATTACAAACCGTCGGTGGTTTGTTAGTAATAGCGGGCATTGTTATTGCCCAAACTTCGAGAGTGGCAACACGCGACCTCGAACCAAGACAGGAGCAACCCGAATGGCAACCGTAGACCTAACCGCAACAACTTTTGGCGATGCCGTAGTTCACGACGGAATCACCGTTGTTGATTTTTGGGCCGAATGGTGCGGTCCGTGCAAGCAGTTTGGTCCGGTCTTCGAGGCCGCGTCAAACAAGTACGAAGATGTTCGCTTTGCCAAGGTCGACACCGAAGCCGAGCAGCAGCTCGCCGGTGAAGCCGGCATCACCTCGATTCCAACCCTGATGGTGTTCCGCGAGGGCATCTTGCTTTACAACCGTGCCGGCGCACTTCCAGCAGCTTCGCTCGATGAATTGATCGAAGCTGTCAAGGGACTAGACATGGATGAAATCCGCAAAGAAATCGAGTCGCAGGGCGGCGAAGCCGGCGACGTTTCAGACCCGCAGGCATAAAAATGCGAAAGATCGAGAACAACTCATTGGCCATGGTGGCAACCGTTGCCGTCGTGGGCATTTTGGCACTCGGCATTGGTTATTTGAACCCCGAAAACTGCGTTGGCGAGCAGGTTGAAGGCTGGAGCTCATGCTCTGCCATTGCGGCCGAACGAGGCATCGCATTCTGGGCTCTGGTCGCAATTGCCGTGGTTGGTTTTGGGGTATCACTAACTCGCAAGAAAAAGGCCAAATAGCCAAATAGACTGACCTCATGCACAAGGTCAATGACGCCTCGGTAGAGCTCAGAGAGCACGTTTTCGAGTACGCCCGAACTCGCATGAACTATGACCCTGCTCCCCTGGATTCACCGCGAACCGAAGCCGAGCTTCTCGCGCAGACCGGGCAAACAATCACCGAAGCCGGGCTTGGTGGCCAGGCTGCCCTCGACCTCTTTGGCGAGGTCTTGGCTCCCGCCACAATTTCTACCGACCACCCTGGTTATCTATCATTCATTCCTTGCGCGCCAACCGAGGCATCGAAGTTATTTGACCTAATCGTTTCAGCGTCGGCGATCTATGGCGGTTCATGGATGGAAGGCGCCGGCGCAGTTTTTGCCGAGAACCAGGTGCTTAGTTGGCTGGCTGCCGAAGCTGGATTGCCAGAATCAGCCGGTGGAGTGTTTGTTCAGGGTGGAACTCTGGGAAACCTGAGCGCTCTTGTTGCCGCCCGTTACAAGGCCAAGGCTGCCCGCATCGCTTCTGGTCAACCGATGCCAGCATCTTGGAAATTCATCTGCAGCTCTGAAGCCCACTCATCACTGAAGGCCGCTGCTGCTGTGATGGATGTCGAAATTATCAAGGCTCCGGTTGACGCATTCGGAAAGCTGCAGGGCTCATCGGTCGCGGAAGCAATCGCAAACGCGGGCGACGGCGTCTTTGCGGTGGTAGCCACTGGCGGAACGACAAATTTTGGCATCGTGGACGACCTTGATTCGGTTGGTCAAGTTGCCAAGGCAGCGGACCTTTGGTTTCACGTAGATGGCGCATACGGGTTGGCGGGCATGCTGGCACCGAGCACCAAGCCGCTATTCAAGGGCCTAGACCGCGCCGACAGTTTTATTGTTGACCCGCACAAGTGGCTCTATGCACCTTTCGATGCCTGCGCACTGGTTTATCGAGACCCTGAAGATGGCCGCAAGGCGCACACCCAGCACGGCGAGTATCTCGACATTCTCACCGAAACCGGCGACTGGAACCCGAGCGATTACGCCTACAACCTGACCCGCAGGCCACGCGGTTTGCCGCTTTGGTTCTCGCTTGCCACTCACGGTGTTGCCGCCTATCGCGAGGCGATCGAGACCAATAACCGAGTAGCCCGCCAGATTACCGAAGTCATTCGAGCTACCGACGGTCTTGAACTCGTTCGTAACCCCGAGCTTTCGGTTGTCGTGTTCGTCAAACACGGATGGCAGCTTGCCGACTACGAAGTCTGGTCGGCAAAGCTACTAGAACGCGGCCAAGCCTTTGTGGTGCCCAGCTCCCATAACGGCCAGCCGAATGCGCGATTTGCGATCGTGAATCCGCAAACCACCGTCGAACTCTTGGTTGCCATCTTGAACAGCATGGATGAATAGGAATCTCATGAAGCTAACTGTTGCCCCAAGTCTGCCAAGCCTTTCGAGGGTAAAGCCCGCCTATCGAGAACCAGTTCGGGTTGGTTTAGTTCAAACCAAGTGGCACAGCGATCCAGCCGAACACGAGGCCAAGCTAGCCGAAGGCATCCGGGTTGCCGCCGAAGCCGGCGCGCACATTGTTTTCTTGCCAGAGCTAAGCCTTAGCCGCTACCCCGCCGATGTTCGCCCCGAGGGTGTGCCAAACTCGACCGCAGAAGCACTTGATGGCGGCCCAACACACCTGTTTGCGGCGAAGGCTGCCGCCGAAAACGATGTTTATGTTCACGCCTCGCTCTATGAATTCGAAGACCGAGCCGATGGCCGCGGGCTGAATGTGGCAATCATTGTTGCCCCAACCGGCGAAATTGTTGCCCGCACACCTAAGCTGCACATTCCTGTTACAGCTGGCTACTACGAGGATCAATACTTCGCGCCGGGACCGACCGACGGTGAGCCGTATCCGGTCTACGAGGTCGAACTCGGTGGCGTTGAGGCGCTGATTGGTTTGCCAACCTGCTGGGACGAGTGGTTCCCCGAGGTTGCCCGAAACTACAGCCTTCGAGGCGCCGAAATATTGGCCTATCCCACCGCGATTGGCTCAGAACCAGACCACCCCGACTTCGACACCGAACCGCTCTGGCGCCAGGTGATCGTTGGCAACGGCATTGCCAACGGCACCTTTATGGTTGTGCCAAACCGCTACGGAAACGAAGGTTCAATCACTTTCTATGGCAGCAGCTTCATCAGCGACCCGTATGGCCGAATTTTGGCTCGTGCCGGCCGTGACACCGACGAAGTCTTGGTTGCCGACCTTGATATTGACCAGCGTCGCGACTGGCTCGACCTGTTTCCGTTCCTTGCCACCCGCCGTCCCGACAGCTACGACATGTTGGTCGAAGACGTGGCGAACCGCCGAACCGAATCCGGTGACGGCGAATACGGCGGCATCGCCGGTGTGAGCTACTAATGACTTGGCGAATGCCAGCCGAATGGCAACCTCATAAACGAACCTGGATGGCCTGGCCCTCTAGCGGCTACACCCTTGGTGAAACTGAGGACGAGCACCTTGAGGCACGTTCGACCTGGGCCGCGGTTGCCAACGCGATCGTTAGGTTCGAGCCGGTCAGCATACTCTGCGAAGAAGAAGACCTCGAACTAGCCAGAGTTTTTCTCGATGAATCAGTTGATCTAATTGCCGCCGAACTAAACGATGCCTGGATGCGCGACATCGGCCCAACCTTTGTGAAATCGAGCACCGGTGAGCTGGCCGGAGTCAACTGGGTTTTCAATGGCTGGGGTGCACAAGCCTGGGCTTCTTGGGACAAAGACACCAAGATTGCCGGCCGAATCAACGAACTGGTCGAAGTTGAAACCATTGACTCGCCGCTGATCAATGAGGGCGGCGGCATCCATGTGAATGGAAACGGTGTGGTTTTGCTTACCGAAACCGTGCAGTTGGGCGAGGGTCGAAACAGCAATCTGAGTCGCGAACAGGTCGAGCGTGAAATTCACGCGAAACTGGGCACCAATAAAGCCATTTGGCTGAGGCGTGGTCTAACTCGTGACTACGACGAATTTGGAACCCGCGGACACATCGACATCGTTGCTTGCTTTGCCGACGAGAACACGATTTTGTATCACAACCAAGAAGACCCAAACCACCCCGACTATCTGGTTAGCCAAGAGGTTCGCGAGACCCTCGAGGCGGCCGGAGACTTCAACCTCGTTCCGGTCGCCGCCCCAAAGACTCTTCGAGACGAAGAGGGCTTCGTCGATTACAGCTACATCAACCACTACATCGTGAATGGTGCGGTGATTCTGTGCGGATTCGAAGACCCTAATGACGGTCGAGCCATTGCCACAATGCAAAAGGTTTACCCGGGTCGCGAAATCGTGCTTGTCGACGCAAGGCCGTTGTTCGCCCGCGGAGGCGGAATTCACTGCATCACGCAACAGCAGCCCGCGTAATCAAAAAACCCCGACCATAGAGCCGGGGTTTTCTGTGTAATGAACCTTAGGCGATTGCCTCGGCGAGTGTCTGGAACGGAACGTCGGCAAACGCGTGCTGCACACCCGCATAGGTGACTTTGCCGTCGTGAGTGTTTAGACCCTTGGCAAGAGATTCGTCAGCAGCAAGCGCAGCCTTCCAACCCTTGTCGGCAAGTGCCAGCACGTATGGCAGGGTTGCGTTGGTCAAAGCTCTGGTCGAGGTCGCAGGCACCGCTCCCGGCATGTTGGCAACACAGTAGTAGGTGCTGTTGTGAACCTTGAAGGTCGGGTCGTCGTGAGTAGTTGGTCGCGAGTTCTCGAAGCAACCGCCCTGATCGATTGCGATGTCTACCAAAACTGATCCAGGCTTCATATTCTTGACCATTGCGTCGGTCACCAACTTTGGAGCCTTTTCGCCAGGAATTAGAACCGAACCAATCACGAGGTCGGCATCTTTCAGCTGGTCGGCAATCTCGTAGGCAGTCGAAACGCGAGTCTTTACCGCGCCATTGAATCGGGCATCGATTTCGCGAAGCTTAGGCAGTGAAATGTCGATAACTGTAACGTCGGCTTGCATGCCGTGTGCCATGGTCGCTGCGTGCTCACCGGCAACGCCGCCGCCGATTACGACAACCTTCGCCTTTGGTGCTCCGGGAACTCCACCCATCAAAACACCAGGGCCGCCTTCATTCTTCATGAGCTGGTAGGCGCCGATCTGTGCCGACAAGCGGCCAGCTACCTCGCTCATTGGCTGAAGTAGAGGCAATGCGCGGTTCGGCAACTGAACGGTCTCATAGGCAATTGCGGTGGTGCCGGCAGCAAGCAAGGCATCGGTGCAAGGGCGCGAAGCAGCCAGGTGCAAGTAGGTGAATAGAACCTGGTCGCGGCGAAGCAGGCCATACTCTGCGGCAATTGGCTCTTTCACCTTTAGCAGCAGGTCGCCCTTGGCCCAAACTTCTTCAGCCGTCGCCAAGATGGTTGCACCCTCTGCTTGATAAACATCATCGCCAAAACCTGAACCGATTCCAGCGCCTGCCTGAATAAAGACCTCGTGGCCACGGCGAACAAGTTCGTGAACACCAGCAGGGGTAATTGCTACACGGTTTTCATTGTTCTTGATCTCGGTTGGAATACCTACACGCATTTCGCGCTCCTTCGTTCGGTGGCGTTTCTATTGAAAAGTTTGTAGAAGTTTCATTACAAATAGGTAAATTCCGCATAATCTTCGGCAAATGGCGTAATTTAGTTAATAATTTCGTAAACGGAGGCGAAAATGACTAACCAATCGAAGAATCTGCTGAGCAAGATTGAGCTCGACGAAATCGATCACGAACTCATTCGCCTGCTCACCCAAAACGCTCGAAGCACAAACGCCGACCTAGCCGCGGCAGTTGGCATTGCCCAGTCAACCTGCATCACGCGCGTGCGCTCTCTGCAAGACCGCGGAGTCATCACCGGCTTCTCGGCAAATGTCGAACCGGCAGCGCTTGGGCTAGGCACCCAGGTGCTCATTTCGGTGACCCTGCGAGCCGGCGCCAGGGCGCATCTGAGTGATTTCATGAATGACATGCGCCAGCGCCCCGAAGTCATCCAAGTTTTCTTTTTGGGCGGCGCCGAAGACTTTATCGTTCACCTAGCGGTTGCCAACCCAGATGAAGTGCGCGAGTTCGTGCTCGAGAACCTGTCGAACAACGCAACCGTGGCATCAACCCGCACCAACCTGGTCTTCGAGCACTTTCACAAGGGGCCAGCCGTCTAGATTGCTCTAAACTTGAGAGCTATGACTAAAGTTCTCGCATCCCTCCCCGTTGGTGAAAAAGTTGGCATCGCATTTTCAGGTGGCCTAGACACCTCCGTTGCAGTTGCTTGGATGCGCGAACACGGCGCGATTCCTTATGCCTACACCGCCGACCTTGGTCAGTATGACGAGGATGACATCGATTCGATTCCATCTCGCGCAACCATCTATGGCGCCGAGGCTGGTCGCTTGATCGACTGCCGTCAGTCACTTGCCGAAGAGGGTCTTGCGGCGATCGCCTGCGGTGCATTCCACATTCGCACCGGTGGCAAGGTTTATTTCAACACCACTCCCCTTGGCCGCGTTGTTACCGGCACCATGTTGGTTCGCGCAATGCACGAAGACGGCGTTGAGATCTGGGGCGACGGTTCAACCTATAAGGGCAACGACATCGAGCGCTTCTATCGCTACGGTCTGCTAGCCAACCCGAACCTTCGCGTTTACAAGCCTTGGCTCGACGCTGACTTTGTTGAAGAACTTGGTGGCCGCCACGAGATGAGCGAATGGCTGCTTGCTCGCGACCTGCCATACCGCGCATCGCAAGAGAAGGCCTATTCGACCGACGCCAACATGCTTGGTGCAACTCACGAAGCCAAGACTCTTGAGCACCTAAACACCTCGTATGAAATCGTCGAGCCAATCATGGGCGTCAAGTTCTGGGACCCATCGGTTGAGATCGCTACCGAAGACGTAACCATCAAGTTTGTTCAGGGTCGTCCGGTTGCCATCAACGGCGAGAGCCTGCCAAGTGCAGTCGACATAATCATGAAGGCAAACGAAATCGGTGGTCGTCACGGTCTTGGCATGTCAGACCAGATCGAGAACCGCATCATCGAGGCTAAGAGCCGCGGTATTTACGAGGCACCGGGCATGGCCCTGATTCACATTGCCTATGAGCGCCTTTTGACCGCGATTCACAACGAAGACACCATGGCCGCATATGCTGCCGAGGGTCGTCGCATGGGTCGCCTGCTGTATGAAGGTCGCTGGCTAGACCCGCAGACCTTGATGCTTCGCGAATCGCTAACCAAGTGGGTTGCTTCGGCAGTCAACGGTTCGGTTACCTTGCGTCTTCGTCGCGGCGATGACTACACGATCGTCAACACCGAGGGCGAGAACTTTAGCTACCACCCAGAGAAGCTTTCGATGGAGCGCACCGAGGATGCCGCGTTTGGCCCAACCGACCGCATTGGCCAGTTGACCATGCGCAACCTTGACATCGCAGACACCCGCCAGAAGCTAGACATGTATCGCAAGCAAGGACAGATTGAGGGTGGCCAGTTCGAACTGGCCTAAATCATGACTGACCAGGCAAAGCGCGACATCGACGCAATCAAGCGCCAAGAAGAGCTGCTCGTTTTTGAGAGCTTTGACCAAAACACTGCCTGGCAGCTGGGTTCACTTTTGCGTGAGCGTGCGGTCAACCACAACTGGCCAATCGTTATCGACATTCGCGCCGGTGAAACGCCTTTGTTTTATGCAGCGTTGCCTGGCACCACCCCAGCCAACTCAGACTGGGCTCGTCGCAAGCGCAACCTAGTCAACAAGCTTGAAATGAGTTCTTACTCGATCGGTCTACACATTTCGATCGGGCAAAACATCCTCGAATTCATGGCACTCGATGCCCGAGATCACGCACCAGCTGGCGGTTGTGTGCCGATTCGCGTGAAGGGCGCTGGCGTGGTTGCCACTTGCACCGTGTCAGGTTTACCACAGCGCGATGACCACAAGGTTGTTGTAGAGGCTATTGCCGACTTTCTGGGCGTGAGCCTCGGCGAAGCCGCCCTCTAAACAAGCAACCGAGACTAAACGGATCGCCTTGACCGCCTCAGGTTGAACCAACCCCAAGCGCCGGTTGACCAAAGCGCCCAGAGAACCAAGAGTGGCTGAAAGAACAAACGAATTAGACGCGCTTCGTCGGTGTTCAACCCGAAGGCATCAGTGTGAGTCAGATATTGCGAGATGTTGCCCGGAAAGATTGCGATGAAAAATAGCGCGGTCAAAATGCCCACTATTGGCGCATAGCGAAACAAGACAATCAAGCCGAGACCTAAAGAAATTTCGACAAGACCAGATGCGATGACAACGAAATCTTTGTCTAGCGGCAACCAAGTCGGCACTTGTGCCTGAAATGTCGCCCTGGCAAAAGTTAGATGGCTAGTGCCTGCAAAAATTAGCGCGGCGCCCAGCAAAATTCGAGCAACAAGCCTGATGGTCTTCATATCGGCACGTTAGCACAACCCGTGCCAACTAAACTGGACTCTGGCTTAGCGCCTTGCCTTCGTAGCTCAGTGGATAGAGCAGGAGCCTTCTAATCTCTTGGTCGTAGGTTCGATTCCTACCGAGGGCGCGTGGTCGGGCTGACCGGATTTGAACCGACGACCCCTTGTCCCCCAGACAAGTGCGCTACCAAACTGCGCTACAGCCCGTTATTTGAGCAGCGAAGCCATCTGCTTGGCGATCAGATTTGCTGCAAAAACAGGGTTCAGTCTACTCAACCGATCCATCAGTTTGGCATCAGAGCCAATGCAAATGCGCGGTTGGTTCTTCTCAATGGCATCAACCATTGCCTTGGCGGCAACTCCAGGCTCAGTCATCTTGAATTTAGATTCGGCTGCATCTGCGTTTGCCGGCATCGACATTCCGGAGTTCTGAGCGATGTTTGTGTGAATGGCACCAGGGAACACAATTGTCACGCCCACGTTTGTTCCAATCGTCTCTGAGCGCAGTCCTTCGGTGAAAAGCTTGACCGCCGCTTTTGATGCGCCGTAAACGCTTTGTCCAGGCACAGGTGCATAGGCGCCCATCGAAGAAACGTTCAAAATGTGTGCCTCGGTCTTGGCAAGAAGGCCCGGCAAGAATGCCTTAACCATCAAAAATGGGCCGTTGAAGTTAACCTTCATCACTCGATCGGCGGCTTCAATGGTTAGTTCGTTGATCTTCACGAATGGCTGGATGATTCCTGCGTTGTTCACGAGGGCATCGACCGAACCGAGTTTGGCTTCAATTTGAGCTGGCAGTGCGGATACCGCTACCGCGTCGGTGACATCCGCGGTGAAGGTTGCAACCGTGCCACCGAAAGCTTCAGCCAGAGCCAGAGTTTCAGCCAAGCCCTCAGGTCGCAAATCGATTGCGGCTACGCGTGCACCACGTCTAACCAGTTCAAGGGTCAATTCGCGGCCCATTCCGTTTCCGGCGCCTGTGACAACTACTACTTTTCCGTTGACCTGCATGATGTCTCCTTCGACAATAGCGGCAAATCTGCCCCTCAATTTCACACTACATCTGTCTACAGTTTTTCATCACCACAAGACAGCCGAGCAAACTCTGTTTAGACTTGAGGCACTATGGCTGAAACTTCATATTTCTGGTTCGAGATCATTTCAATGGCTGTGCTTACCGCCATTTTGATTGCAGACGTTTTGATTATTTTCAAACGCCCTCACATTCCTAGCAATCGCGAATCAACCATCTGGATTGTTGCCTACGCACTACTCGCTGTGGTTTTCGGCGGCGTTCTGTGGCAACTGTTCGGGCCAGACAAGGCAACCGAGTTCTATGCCGGTTGGTTGACCGAATACAGCCTTAGTATCGACAACCTCTTTGTTTTCGTGATCATCATGACCCGCTTCTCGGTGCCTAAGAAGTACCAGCAAGAGGTTCTGATGGTTGGCGTGGTTTTGGCTCTAATCCTTCGCGGCATTTTCATCCTCGTTGGTGCAGCGCTAATCGAGTCATTCAGCGCAATCTTCTATCTATTCGGAGCCTTCCTGCTCTACACAGCTTGGCACCAGGCCTTCCGTTCACACGATGACGAAGAAGAAACCGAAAGCAAGCTGATCCTCTGGCTACGCAAGCACATCGAGGTTTCTAAAGACTTCGACGGCGCAAAGATTCGCACCAAGGTCAACGGCAAGAAGATGTTCACCCCGATGTTGGTCGTTTTCGCCGCTATCGCAATGACCGACGTGATGTTTGCATTCGACTCGATTCCTGCAATCTTTGGCATCACCACCGACCCATTCATCGTCTTCACCGCAAATGTCTTTGCACTGATGGGTCTTCGCCAGCTTTACTTCTTGCTTGGCGACTTGGTCGACAAGCTTGAATACCTGAAGTACGGAATCGCCTTCATCCTGGCGTTTATTGGTTTCAAGTTGGTCACGCACGCGATGCACGTAAACGAGCTGCCATTCATCAATGGTGGAAAGCACATCGATTGGGCGCCTGAGATCAGCACCAACACCTCACTGCTGGTGATTGTTGGAGCGATTGCGGTCTCGGCGATTGCGAGCATCGTCAGCGCTCGCGTCAAGGCAAAGCGCTCATAGCTAGATTGGCGCGAGCCGCTCAGAAATTAGCCGGCGAGAGCCTTTTCGATTGCCTCGATAACCTCTGGGGCATCGGGCTTAGTTGTTGGCCTAAAACGCTGAATTTCGCCGCTTGGCGTGACTAGAAACTTTTCAAAGTTCCAGAGCACCGGGCCAGCTAGGCCGGCACCGTCTTTGGCTTTGACTAATTCTTTGTAAAGGTCGTGGCGACCGCGGCCGTTGACCTTTACCTTTGAGGTCATCGGAAAGGTCACTCCCCAGGTGGTCGAGCAGTATTCGCCGATCGCATCCTCGGTTGAAAGTTCTTGCATGAACTGGTTCGAAGGCATACCCAACACGGTGAACCCGCGCGAACCATAGGTCTTCTGCAGCTGCTCAAGCGCCTCGTACTGTGGGCTGAGGCCGCAGCGAGATGCGACGTTGACGACCAACACGGTCTTGCCTGCAAATTCGGCGAACGAGGTCTGTCGACCATCCAACATGGTTAGTGGTGCGGTGTTTAGGCTCATGAACTAATCAACCTGCGAATGCCCTGAGAACATTCCCTGCGGCTGCGTGCAATGGAATAACACCTGTACGCGAACGGTTAGCCTAGAGGTACTCACGAAAGAGGTCGTTGTGTTTCGTCTTGCCAAACTAAGTGTTGCTAACCGATCGGTTGTAGCGCTAATCACCGTGATTGTCGCAATCGCCGGCTTCATCTCACTCGGTTCACTAAAGCAGGAGCTGATTCCCTCTTTTGAGGTTCCGCAGGCAGCCATCGTCACCGCATACCCAGGCGCTTCTCCCGAAGTTGTCGACGCTCAGGTAAGTCAGGTAATCGAGAACGCCGTGCGCCAAATTGATGGCTTGGTGAACTCGACTTCGACCTCACAAAGCAATGTTTCGATTGTGCGCGTCGAGTTCGAATACGGAACCAAGACTTCAAAGGTGAAGGAAGATCTTGCCGCTGCCCTGGCTGGCATCAAGAACACGCTGCCATCTGATGTCGAACCAAACATCCTCTCTGGCAGCTTCGACTCGGTACCGATCATCGCTCTGGGAATTTCAGCCAACAACGGCGACAACGAGGCTTTGGGGCAAACTCTTTCTGACATCGCAACTCCGATACTTTCATCGGTTCCAGGTGTGCGTGACGTCACAGTTGCCGGCTTTACCGAGAAGCGCATCAACCTCAAGCTCAAGCAGTCGGTGCTGACCGCAAATGGCCTCAGCCAGCAATCAATCGTCAATGCGCTGCAGGCCAACGGATTCGTTATTCCGGCCGGTTCGGTGATGGATTCAAAGGGTTCGATTTCTGTTGAGATCGGCACCCCGGTTGAAACTCTCGAAGCATTCAAGAAGCTGCCACTCATCGGCAGCAAGACCTCGGTTTCGACCACCACACCAACGACCCCTCAGATCCCAAGCGGTTTCACCGGCAGCATCCCGAGTGGCTTTACGATTCCATCTGGCTTTGGCTCAACTTCAACAACCACCACCAAGACAGTTGTTCTAACTGTTGATCAGGTCGCCGAGGTCACATACGAGGACGCTCCAGTCACCAGCATCTCGCGCACCAATGGCAAAGAGGCGCTGTCGATTTCGATTGTGAAAACCCAGGATGGCAACACGGTTGCGGTTTCACACGGAGTGCAAGACAAAATTGCCGAACTGAAGAAGAAACTGGGCGATGTGACCATCGTCACGATTTTCGATCAGGCACCGTTCGTAGAAAAGTCGCTCGAGAACCTAACCACCGAGGGCTTGCTCGGTCTTAGCTTTGCAATCATCGTGATCTTGCTCTTCTTGCTCTCGGTGCGCTCGACCTTGGTAACCGCAATCTCGATTCCGACCTCAGTGCTCATCACCTTCATCGGCTTAAGCCAATTCGGATACTCGCTGAACATCTTGACCCTCAGCGCTCTTACCATTGCCATCGGTCGCGTGGTCGACGACTCAATTGTGGTTATCGAGAACATCAACCGCCACCTTGCCTATGGCGAGCCAAAAAAGAAGGCCGTTCTAAACGCCGTCAAAGAGGTTTCAGGTGCGATTACGGCAGCAACCATCACCACAGTTGCAGTCTTCTTGCCAATTGCCCTGGTTAGCGGCCTGATCGGCGAAATCTTCCGACCGTTCGCCTTTACCTTCGCTATCGCCTTGGTGGCCTCACTCTTCGTTTCGTTGACCATCGTGCCTGTGCTTGCCTACTGGTTCTTGAAGAACCCCAAGGATGTTGCCGCGGCTAGTGGTGTTGACCTAGAGAAGTTTGCTGCAGAGGCTCGCGAAGCCGAGGAGGCCAAGGAGCGCAAGAGCTGGCTTCAGCGCGGCTATTTGCCAGTTTTGAGCTGGACCCAGAAGCGCCCGGTTATCACCATCATCGCTGCCTTCGTAGTGTTGATCTTCACCTTCGGCCTAGTGCCACAGCTAAAGACTGACTTCATCGGTTCATCGGGTTCAACCAGCTTTGTTTTGAACCAAACTCTGGCTCCGGGTGCCACATTTGCGCAGAAAGACAAGGCAGCCGCCAAGGTTGAAGAAATCTTGCTTGCCGAGAAGTCTGTCGAAGTAGTCCAGACCTCAATCGGTTCATCGGGCGATGGCCGTGTTGCTTTTGGCGCTTCAGCTGGTGGCACTTCGATTCAGGTGAGCATGAAGGAGGGCACCGATCAGGTTGCCCTTCAGGCAAAACTCGAGAAGATCTTCGCAAGCGAACCTGCAGTTGGAACCATGAAGTTCTCATCAGGCGGCGGCCCAGGCTTTGGCTCATCGAGCACTATCGACATCAAGGTTGTTGCAACCACCGACGAGAAGCTCAACAAGGCGATCGCAGCAATTCAGAAGGCGATGAAGGGCACCCCGGATGTGTCAGACATCACTAACTCACTCGCCGAGAAGCAGCGCACCCTGAAGGTAACCGTAGATCGCGCCGCGGCAGCTCGAAAGGGCTTGACCGAGGTTGCAGTTGGCGGAATCGTAGCTTCAAAGCTTCGCCCGTCGAGCATCGGAAAGCTAAACGTCGATGGCGTTGAGACACCAATCTACGTGGTTCAAACCAACGTTCCTGACACCGTTGCCGAGGTGAAGGCGATCCAGGTTCCAACTTCAACCGGACTTGTCTCACTTTCGAGCATCGCCAAGATTGAGCTGGCCGCCGTGCCGGTTTCGATTGCCAGCGAAAAGGGCGACCGCACCGCCAAGGTCTCACTGACCCCAAGCGGCGACAACCTCGGTGCAATCTCGGCTGAAGTCACTAAGCGCCTCGAGTCTGTCGAACTACCTACTGGCGCTACCGCGTCACTCGGTGGCGTGAGCGCCGACCAGGCTAGCTCGTTCCAGCAGCTGGGCCTTGCACTCTTGGCAGCGATCGCGATTGTATTCATTGTCATGGTGGCCACCTTCTCGAGCCTGATCCAGCCGTTGATTCTGCTGATCTCGATTCCGTTTGCCGCAACAGGTGCGCTAGGCATGTTGCTGATCACCGACACCCCACTTGGCGTTCCATCGCTTATCGGCATGCTGTTGCTGGTGGGCATCGTGGTTACCAACGCAATTGTTTTGATCGACCTAATCAACCAATACCGCAAGCAAGGTCGACCAATCCAAGAAGCAATCATGGATGGCTCGCGTCAGCGCCTGCGCCCAATCTTGATGACCGCACTTGCGACGATTTTCGCACTGACCCCGATGGCTCTGGGAATCACCGGTGGTGGAGGATTCATTTCTCAGCCATTGGCGGTTGTGGTAATCGGTGGTTTGTTCTCATCAACCGTTCTGACCTTGGTCATCGTGCCAGTGCTTTACTGGCTGGTTGAAGGCCGCAAGGAGCGCAAGGCTGCGAAGCGTGCGAGCGCTGCTCCCATGGCCAAGCGCATCAGGGGCTGGAAGAACGCATAGTTCGACTCGGTAGAATTGGAGGCCTCCGGCTATTGTCGGAGGCCTCCCCTATTTTTGGAATGTGATTGAGATTTCTGACAACCTAG
This sequence comes from Actinomycetota bacterium, assembly GCA_041190885.1. Lineage (GTDB taxonomy): Bacteria > Actinomycetota > Actinomycetes > Actinomycetales > Microbacteriaceae > Rhodoluna. The sequence continues at coordinate 5,749 of JBEEPX010000030.1, read as the reverse complement.
TTTGGATCGACTGCGAGATGACCGGGTTAAACCCCGAGAACGACTGCCTAGTCGAGGTTGCCGTTGTAATCACCAACTCAGAGCTCGAAATCCTTGATGCCGGGCTCGATGTGGTTATCAAGCCACGCGCCGATTCATGGGCAGCAATGGGTGACTTTGTTCGTCAGATGCACACCGACTCGGGGCTTATCAACGAGGTCGAAGATGGCCTAGAACTAGCCGAGGCCGAGCAGGTCATTCTCGACTACATCAAGCAGTTTGTGCCAAACGCAAAAGAGGCCCCGCTAGCCGGCAACAGCATCGGCACCGACCGCATGTTCATCAACAGATACATGCCAGCGCTCGACCAGCACCTGCACTACCGAAACATCGATGTGTCTTCGATCAAAGAGCTGACCCGCCGCTGGTACCCACGTGCATACTTCCAGTTGCCCAAAAAAGACGGTGGGCACAGGGCCCTTGCCGACATCCTCGAATCAATCGATGAGCTTCGTTATTACCGTCAAACCGTGCTGGTTCCTCTGCCTGGCCCAACCACCGATGAGGCCAAGGCTGCAGCCCAAACCGTCAAGAGCACTAACTAAGTAAACCTGATAGACTCTTTGAGTTGTTGTGTGAAAGCACATCACATGGTGGGTATAGCTCAGCTGGTAGAGCGCCTGGTTGTGGTCCAGGAGGCCGCGGGTTCAAGCCCCGTTACTCACCCCAAGTTCCGATCTAATTCGGATAAAAAAATCCCCGGTCAATCTGACCGGGGATTTTCTATTTGAAGTTTTAGGCGTTTGCCTTTTCGATGAGCAGTTCGCGAACGCGACCTGCGTCTGCAGAACCCTTCATTGCCTGCATAACGGCACCAATAACTGCACCAGCTGCCTGCATGCGACCCTCGCGGATTGCATCGAGAACATCTGGCTGCTTGGCAAGAGCTGCGTCGATAGCGGCGATTAGAGCGCCGTCATCAGAAACAACCTCTAGACCGCGAGCGGCAACGATGTCGGATGGGTTGCCTTCGCCGGCTAGCACGTAGGTCAAGACCTCGCGAGCCAGGCGGTCGTTCAACTTGCCAGCCTCGACCAAGGTTGCAAGTTCAGCAACCTGAGCCGGGGTGATTGCCAAGTCGGCAACATCCTTGTCTTCGTTGTTTGCGGTGCGAGCAAGCTCACCAGACCACCACTTGCGGGCAGACTGAGGCTTTGCGCCAGCGGCAACTGTCTCTTCGATCACGTCGAGCAGGTCGGCGTTCACGACATCGCGGAACTCGAGCTCGGCGAAGCCCCATTCGTTCTGCAGACGCTTGCGGCGATCGGCTGGCTTCTCAGGAAGAGATGCGCGGATCGACTCGATTAGCTCGGCCGAAGGCTGAACCGGAACCAGGTCTGGCTCAGGGAAGTAGCGGTAGTCATCGGCATCTGATTTTGGACGACCTGAGCTGGTCGCACCCTTGTCTTCGTGCCAGTGACGGGTCTCTTGTTTGATTGTGCCGCCCTTGGCCAAAATGGCAGCCTGACGCTGGATCTCGTAGCGAACCGCACGCTCGATTGAACGAAGCGAGTTCACGTTCTTGGTCTCGGTGCGAGTGCCCAGCTTCTCTTGGCCGTGTGGGCGAAGCGAAACGTTAGCGTCACAGCGCACGTTGCCGCGCTCCATCTTGGCGTCAGAAACACCAAGGCCCTTTACGATCTCGCGAATCGAACGTACGTATGCCGCAGCAAGCTCAGGAGCCTCGCTGCCAGCACCAAAGACCGGGCGGGTAACGATTTCTACCAGTGGAACACCAGCACGGTTGTAGTCAACCAGTGAGTACTCGGCACCTTGGATGCGGCCAGTTGAACCACCGATGTGAGTCAACTTGCCGGCATCTTCTTCCATGTGAGCGCGCTCGATCTTGATCACGTGAACTGCACCAGAAGGAATCTCGACCTCAAGCGAACCGTCAAAGGCGATCGGCTCGTCATACTGTGAGGTCTGGAAGTTCTTGGCTAGGTCTGGATAGAAGTAGTTCTTGCGAGCAAAACGACCGGTCGGCGCAATCTGGCAACCAAGCGCAAGACCGATGGCGATGCTTGACTCGACTGCCTTGCGGTTAACCGCAGGCAATGCGCCAGGCAGGGCGATGCAGATTGGGCAGACGTTGGTGTTTGGCTCGTCGCCAAACTCGTTTCGGCAACCACAGAACATCTTGGTCTTGGTGTTCAGCTCGATGTGCACCTCGAGGCCGATTACGACCTCGAACTGCTCAAGAGCCTTTTCGTAGTTCATCAATTCGTCTTTAGACATTAGCCGCGAACCTCCAGCTCAGGTGCAAAATCAATCATTCGCTTGCCCCAGATGTCTTCGTGCATCTTCTCGAGTGCTGCGCCAACCTGGTAGAGGCGGGCGTCTTCACGGGCAGGTGCGAGAAGCTGAATACCAACTGGCAAGCCGTCTTCTTCGGCAAGACCGTTAGGAATCGACATTCCCGGAATACCGGCAAGGTTGGCCGGAATGGTAGCGATGTCGTTTAGGTACATTGCCAACGGATCTTCGAGCTTTTCGCCCAGCTTGAAAGCGGTGGTCGGTGCTGTCGGAGAAACCAGGACATCGGCCTTAGCGAAAGCAGCCTCGAAGTCACGCTGAATCAAGGTGCGAACCTTTAGAGCGGCGCCATAGTACTTGTCGTATGAACCGCTCGAGAGGGCGTAGGTGCCGAGGATGATTCGACGCTTTACCTCTGGCCCAAAACCGGCCTCTCGGGTTGCGGCCATCACACGCTCGATGGTTGGGTTACCCTCTGGGGCAACACGCAAACCATAGCGAACCGAGTCAAACTTGGCTAGGTTCGACGAAGCTTCGGCAGGCAGAATCAAGTAGTAGGCGGCAATCGCATACTCGAAGTTAGGGCAAGAAACCTCAACGATTTCTGCGCCAGCCTGCTGAAGTAGGTTGATGCTCTCTTGAAAACGGGCCATGACGCCAGGCTGAAACCCGGCACCCATTAGCTCTTTGATAACACCGATTCGCATGCCCTTGACGTCGAGCTTGCGAGCGGCCTCGGCCATTGAACCAAGCGACTCTGGCAGCGAGGTGCTGTCGTGCGGGTCGTGCCCGGCGATTACGTCTTGAAGAAGCGCTGAGTCAAGAACGTTGCGGCTAACCGGACCAATCTGGTCAAGCGAGCTAGCAAGCGCAATCAGGCCATAGCGTGAAACTGCACCGTAGGTCGGCTTGATGCCAACGGTTCCGGTTACCGAAGCCGGGAATCGAATCGAACCACCGGTGTCTGAACCGATAGCAAGAGGCGCCTGGAACGAGGCAACAACTGAGCTCGAGCCACCACCCGAACCGCCAGGAATGCGGTCTAGATCCCAAGGATTGTGACTTGCACCGTATGCAGAAAACTCGGTCGATGAGCCCATCGCGAATTCATCCAGGTTGGTCTTACCAAGAATTGGCATGCCGGCCTCGCGCAGCTTGGTGACGACGGTTGCGTCGTATGGCGGAACCCAGCCCTCAAGAATCTTTGAACCCGAGGTGGTTGGTGCATCGGTGGTGGTGAGGTTGTCTTTGACCGCGATTGGCAGACCGGCGAGCAGGTTTAGCTTTTCGCCAGCTGCACGACGACGGTCGATGTTTGCCGCAGCTGCAAGAGCAGTCTCTGGGTTTTGATAAAGGTATGAGTGCACGTCGCCATCAACAGCGGCGCTGCGGTCAAGGTGAGCCTGGGTAACTTCAACCGAAGAAACCTCGCCCTTGTTTAGCAGCTCAACGAGCTCGCTGGCATTCTTGCGAATAAGTTCTGACACGGTTTACTCCTCGTCCAAAATCGCTGCAACGCGGAATCGGCCATCGCCAGAGTCTGGGGCACCAGAAAGCGCCTGCTCTTGGGTCAGTGAAGGCTCGACGATGTCTTCGCGGAACACGTTTGCCATCGGAATCGGGTGGCTGGTGCTAGGCACATCGCCGCCCTCAATCGCTGCGCTAACGGTGGCAACTGAGTCGGCAATCAGTGAAAGCTGCTCAGCAAAACGTTCAACCTCTTCGTCGGTAACCAAGATGCGGCTAAGGCCGGCAAGGTGCCTAACTAGGTCGGGGGTGATTTCAGACATGAATCTCTCTCAGAACGGGAGTTGTTTAGGCTCAAGTTTACCTGTTTGGCGTTTCAAACAGGTTTCGGGCGGCTAGCCGTTTAGGCGACGAGCAAACTCTTCTTCGGTGATGACCTCAATGCCCAATTCCTCGGCCTTGGTCAACTTTGAACCGGCGTTTTCACCAGCAACCACAAACGAGGTTTTTTTAGACACGGATGACGCCGCCTTGCCGCCGTTTGAGATGATCGCTTCTTCGATCTGTTCGCGGGTGAAGCTCTTGAGACTGCCGGTTGCAACGATGCTCATGCCGGCAAAGACTCCCCCTGCATTTGTTGCCGAGCCCGGACCCTCATGGCCTGGAGTTTCGAGTTGGACACCAGCGGCACGCCAACGCTCGATGATCTCGCGGTGCCAATCGACGGCAATCCACTCTCGAATCGACTGGGCCAAAGTTGCGCCAACTCCGTCGACCTCGGATAGCTCGGCCTCCGAGGCAGCAAATATGCGGTCAAGCGAGCCAAAGTGCGAGGCCAAAGAACGCGCTGCAACCGGCCCAACGTGTCTGATCGAAAGTGAAACCAGAATTCGCCACAACGGCTTGGTCTTGGCCTCGTCGAGGTTCTTCAGAAGTTTCAGTGCAACTTCGGCAGGCGAACCGTCTTTCTTTCTAAAGAAGTCGACAATCTTCGGCTGGCCAGCATCGTCTAGTTTCGGCAAACCGGTGTCGGGGTCGAGCACGGCTGCGCGAATCGGCAAGAGTTGCTCGAGGGTTAGATCGAAAAGGTCTGCCTCTGATTTGAGCGGAGCCGTTTCAAAATCGACAGGCTGAGTCAGCGCGCAGGCAGCCACATAGCCAAGTGCCTCGATGTCGAGAACTCCTCGCGAACCAAGATATGCGACTCGCTCTCGCAACTGAGCCGGGCAACCCTTTGAGTTTTGGCAACGAAGATCAACATCGCCCTCGCTCGAAGGGGCAAGGGGTGAACCACAGTCTGGGCAAACGCTAGGCATAACAAAGGCACGTTCGGTGCCGTCGCGCAGTTCAACCACCGGACCAAGAATCTCGGGAATCACATCGCCGGCCTTGCGCAACACAATGGTGTCGCCTATCAGCACGCCTTTGGCCTTGACGACATCCTGGTTGTGAAGTGTGGCGAATTCGACGACCGAACCAGCGACCTTGACCGGTTCGACAACCGCATAGGGCGTTGCGCGACCGGTGCGACCGATGCCGATGCGAATGTCGAGCAACTTGGTGTTGACCTGCTCAGGCGCATATTTATAGGCGATTGCCCAACGCGGTGCACGCGATGTGAAACCAAGGTCACGCTGTGCGGCAAGTTGATCAACCTTGACCACCACGCCGTCGATTTCGTGTTCGAGCTTGTGTCGGTTCACCTCAAATTCACGGATGTATGCCAGCACCTGGTCGGCCGACTCGACAACGCGGTAGCGCTCTGAGGTTGGCAAACCCCAGCCCTTTAGAAGTGCGTAAAGGTCGGACTGATTGGCGACCGGTGCATCGACCCAGGCGCCAACGCCGTGAACCAGCATGCGAAGTGGGCGCGAAGCGGTGACCTTGGCGTCTTTTTGACGAAGAGAACCACTTGCTGAGTTGCGTGGGTTGGCAAACGGTGCCTTGCCCTCGGCAATTAGGCCCTCGTTTAGCTTGGCAAAGTCAT
>JBEEPX010000029.1:0-7146 GCA_041190885.1 Actinomycetota bacterium | reverse complement strand
TATCGAGCCGACCCTTCTAGGTCGCGGCAAACCGGTGGCACGGGCTTGGGCCTCGCCATCGTGAAGCACGTCGCACTAAAGCACCGCGGCGAAGTTCAGCTGTTTTCGCAGCCGGGCTTGGGCTCGACCTTTACTTTCCGCATTCCGGTTGCAAAGCAAAAACTAACCACGAGCAAGGATGACGAATGACAAAAGTACTAGTCGTTGAAGACGAGCAGTCGCTTCGCGAGCCGCTGGTTTACCTTTTGCAGAAAGAGGGCTACGAGGTAATCGAAGCCGAAGACGGAAATCAAGCTCTCGACAAATTTGCGTCGCTCGGTGCCGACTTAATCCTGCTCGATCTGATGTTGCCGGGAGTAAGTGGCAACGAGGTCTGCCGTCAGATTCGTCAGCACTCCGCGGTTCCAATCATCATGTTGACCGCAAAAGATTCTGAGATTGACAAGGTTGTTGGCCTGGAACTAGGTGCCGACGACTATGTGACAAAGCCGTATTCAACCCGTGAGCTTTTGGCTCGCATGAAGGCCATTCTGCGCCGCCTAGCCGACCCGGCCCCGGTGGTTGCCGCTGACGGCATCATCGAGGCCGGCCCGGTTCGCCTCGATAGCGAACGCCACGTTGTAACTGTTCACGGCAACAAGGTCGCGATGCCACTGAAAGAGTTCGAGCTGCTCGAGCTGCTAATGGAGAACATCAACCGTGTTCTTACCCGCGGCCAAATCATCGATCGCGTTTGGGGTCCGAACTACTTCGGTGACACCAAGACCCTAGATGTGCACGTCAAGCGCATCCGCTCGAAGATCGAGGACGACCCGGCCCGACCGGTGCACCTTCTCACGGTTCGTGGCTTGGGCTATAAGTTCGAGGTCTAAACGGCTTCCGGCCAAAGCGTTAGTTGGAGCAACAAAAAACGGGTTCCCAGTGGGAACCCGTTTCTTTTGTCTGAAATTTAGTGGTTTGACTCTTCTTCGGCAGCAGGCTCGGTTGGCTCTGCAGATGGCTCGGTGCTAGTTGCAGCACCAGGAAGGGTTGCGAAGATTTCTTTGTACTCGGCCAGAGTGCCATCAAGGATTGGAACGCGAATCTCTTTACCGGTTCCGTTGCCCTCGATAACGAAGATGTTGGCGATCTTGCCCGGGGTACCGGCTAGGTCGATGACCAGAGCCGAGTTTCCGTTGTAGCCAAGGTCTAGCTTCTGACCTGGAAGCAGGTTGAATGCAACCTCGCGCTTCTCGCTGCTTGCCTCTTCGGTGTACTGAATCTTGAAGGTGGTTGACTCAAGGCCCGAGTTCACGATAGAACCAAACAGAGCTTCGCTGCCGTTGCCGTTGGTTAGGTAGATGAAGTTGCGAACCTTGACGTTCTCGAGGTCGATCTGAGCGCCATCGCTAGGCGCATAAACCTCAAGTGACGCGGTTGGGCTCATGAATCCGCAGGCCGAGGTGCCAAGCAAAAGAGAAGCGGCAATGCCTACTGCGGCGATCTTACGGATAATCAATGTTCCTCCTGAGAAGCGTTTTTCGTCCCCTCCAGTTTACTCCTTTAGATAACAGCGTTCCTGTGGTAAAATTGGTCTTTCTGAAGGGAATCACCCACATGAAGTTTGAAGTCGGCGAAACAGTCGTATACCCGCACCACGGTGCAGCACAAATTATCGAGGTCGCAGACCGCACCATTCGTGGTGAAACCAAGCTTTACCTACAGCTCAAAGTCGCCCAGGGCGATTTGACCATCTGGGTTCCAGCCGAAAACGTCGAAATGGTCGGCGTTCGCGACGTTATCGACAAAAAGGGCGTCGAGCAGGTTTTCTCTGTTCTTCGCGCAGAATTCACCGAAGAGCCAACCAACTGGTCTCGTCGCTATAAAGCAAACCTAGAAAAGCTTGCCTCTGGCGATGTTGTCAAGGTCTCAGAGGTCGTTCGCGACCTATGGCGCCGCGACCAAGACCGTGGTCTTTCAGCTGGTGAAAAGCGCATGCTTGCCAAGGCTCGTCAAATTCTTGTTTCAGAGCTTGCTCTGGCTCGCAAGGTTGACGAGGTCAAGGCCTCTGCAACTCTCGACGAAGTTCTAGCTTCTTAGCAGGCAGGCCAGGCATGACCAATCGCGACATCGCGGTAGTGGTTGTGGCCGCAGGTCGTGGTGAGCGCTTAGGCGCTGGCAAACCAAAGGCCTTCGTCGACCTAGTCGGCAAGCCGCTGCTATCGCACGCAATCGAATCAATCTCAGCTATGCCTGATTTGGCGCAGCTGATCATTGCCGTTCCCGAATCTCACCTAACCGAGGCAACCGAGGCTGCTCACGAGCTGTTGACCGATGTCGATGTTCAACTCGACATCGTTGTCGGTGGCGAAACTCGTCAGGCATCGATCGCCAACGCGCTCGCCGTTTTGTCTAGCCAGGCAAAAGTAGTTTTGGTTCATGACGCCGCTCGAGCCATGACTCCAACATCCGTGTTTTCGAGAGTTGCCGATTCGGTTCGCCAAACCGGCCTTTCAACCGTGCCGGTCATGAAGATCGCCGACACCATCAAGCGCATCGACGGCGAGCTGGTTCGCGAGACCATCGATCGCAATGTGCTTCGTGCCGCTCAAACCCCTCAAGGTTTTGTTGCCGGTGACTTGGTTGCCGCCTATGGCGAGGCCAGTCAAGAATTCACCGATGATGCAGCTTTGATGCAGGCCGCTGGCCACGAGGTTCGCGCAGTCGAGGGTCACGACCAAGCATTCAAGGTGACCACCCCAGAAGACCTAGCCGCTGCCGAGATGCGCTTCGGCGGTCACTATCGCTCCGGCATTGGCACCGATGTTCACCGTTTTACCGATGACTCGAGCAAACCGCTTTACCTCGGAACCGTGGTTTGGCCTGGCGAGCGTGGGCTCGATGGTCACAGCGATGGGGATGCCGTTAGCCACGCAATCGTTGATGCAATGTTGTCTGCGGCCGGGCTTGGCGACATCGGCTCAAACTTTGGCGTAGACCGCCCAGAATTTGCGGGAGCAAACGGAAAGGTGTTCATCGAGGGCGCTCTCGACCTTCTGCGCGATGCCGGCTATGCGGTTCAGAACATCGCGGTTCAAATTATTGGTAACCGACCAAAGGTGGCGCCGCACCGAGCTGCCGTTGAGCAGGCGCTGACCGCAATAATTGGCGCACCGGTAACTCTTTCGGCGACCACAACCGATGGTCTAGGTTTTCTTGGCAACACCGAGGGCGTGGCCGCCGTGGCAACCGCGCTGATTGCTGAATCAAAGGCCTTCAAGGTCTCTGGCGATAGGCTGGCAAAGTGACCCTGAGCCTATTTGATTCGAAATCGCAGAGCCTGCGAGAATTCGAACCTATCGTTGCCGGGCAGGTCGGCATTTACCTTTGTGGTCCAACCGTTCAGGGTCTGCCTCACGTTGGTCACCTTCGTTCAGCTTTGGTTTATGACCAGCTTCGCCGTTGGCTCGAGGTCAAGGGCCTAAACGTTACTCTGGTTCGAAACGTCACCGACATTGACGACAAGGTTCTTGAAAACGCCAAGGCAACCGGCGAACAATGGTGGGCTCTTGCCTACCGTTTTGAGCAAGAGTTCAACAAGGTTTATTCGGTCATCGGCATTGCCGCTCCAACCTACGAGCCTCGGGCTACTGGTGCGATTCCCGAGATGATCGAGCTCATTCAGCGACTAATCGAGTGCGGTTACGCTTATCAAGCCGATGATGGTTCGGCGAATGTTTATTTTGCTGCCGGCAAATGGGCCGAGTATGGCGCACTAACCAACCAGCGCATCGACGACATGGCCGACGACATCGATGCCGAGAGCCGCGGCAAGCGCGCACCGCACGACTTTGCCCTTTGGAAGGCCCACAAGCCTGGCGACGCAGAGTCAGCCGCCTGGAGCACCCCGTTTGGCCTCGGTCGCCCTGGTTGGCACATCGAGTGCTCTGCGATGTCGACCAAATATTTGGGCAGCAAATTCGACATTCACGGTGGCGGCCTAGACCTTCGGTTCCCGCACCACGAGAACGAGTTGGCTCAATCGACTGCGGCCGGCGACCAGTTCGCAAACTACTGGCTGCACAACGGTCTGGTAAATGTTGCCGGTCAAAAGATGTCGAAATCACTCGGCAATTCAATTTTTGCCGCCGATCTATTGGCTGCGGCAAAGCCTTCGGTGGTTCGCTATTACCTTGGCTCTGCACACTACCGTTCGGTTCTCGACTATCACGAGGGCGTTCTCGACGAGGCTGCCGCGGCACTAGGGCGCATCGAGACCTTCCTGGCACGTGCCGAGCGCGCGGGTGCAAGTGCTGCACTCACTGGTGCCATCATCGACTCTCTTCCGGCCGCCTTTATTAAGGCCATGGATGAAGACCTTGCGATTCCTGCCGCTTTGGGTGTGCTTCACGACACCGTGCGCGATGGCAATTCAGCCATCGACGCGGGCAACGCATCCGAGGTTTCAAAGTCGGCAAATGCTGTTCGAGCAATGTTGGCTGCGCTTGGCATTGAGCCATCGGCTGCGGCAGCGACCGGTTCGACCCACGAAACCGCTTTGGATCAGTTGATTCAAGGCCTAATCGCCGAGCGCAACGCAGCGCGCGCGGCTAAAGACTTTGCGCGTTCAGACGCGATCAGAGACCAACTAAAGGCAGCGGGAATCACTCTCGAAGACGGCGCCGATTCAACGCATTGGAGTGTCAGCTAATGGCAGGAAAACCAGGTCGCCCAGGAGCGGCAAAGAACAAAAAGGGTGGCCGTGTCGGCACCGGTGGTAACGGCAAGCAGGCCCTAGAAGGTCGCGGCCCAACTCCCAAGGCCGAAGACCGCCCGTATCACAAGGCTTATAAGGCAAAGGCTGCCGCCGAAAAGCACAAGCAGGCAACCGGTGCGGTTACCGTTCGACGCGGTGAGTTCTTGGCACCAGCTGCTCGCACCGCGGGTTCTGGCGGAGCTGCGGCTCGATCGGGTCAGCGCGTTGCCAAGGCAGCCGATGCTTCAGAGGTTTTGTCGGGCCGCAACTCGGTTGTCGAGGCGCTCCGCTCGAAGGTTCCTGCGACCGCACTTTTCATCGCGTCTCGGATCGAAATGGACGAGCGCGTCAAAGAAGCCATCAAGATTGCTGGCTCTCGCGGTATTGCCGTAAACGAAATCACCCGTCCAGAGATGGACCGCATGACCGGTTTCGACTCGGTTCACCAGGGCATTGCGCTTCAGGTTCCGCCATACAAGTACCAGCACCCAATGGAGCTGCTTGACCTTGTCTTGGCTCGTGGCCAGAAGCCGCTATTCGTGGCTCTCGATGGAATCACCGACCCTCGCAACCTGGGTGCAATCATTCGCTCGGTTGCTGCCTTCGGTGGGCAGGGCGTTATCTTGCCTCAGCGTCGTTCGACCGGTGTTACCGCTTCGGCTTGGAAGACCTCGGCTGGCGCGGCTGCCCGAGTGCCAGTTGCGCTTGCGGCAAACCTGAACGCAACTTTGAAAGAGTTCAAGAAGCGTGGTGTATTTGTTGTCGGCCTAGACGGTGGCGGCGACATGAGCCTGCCAAACTTTGAGCTCTCAACCGAGCCACTTCTTTTGGTGGTCGGCTCTGAAGGCAAGGGTCTTTCGCGTCTAGTCACCGAAAACTGTGACGCTGTGCTTTCGATTCCAATCGCTCGCGACACCGAATCGCTAAACGCAGGCATCGCTGCCTCGGTCACCTTGTATGAGGTATCGAAGCGCCGAGCTGCACTAAAGCGCTAGTTTCAAACGTCGATAGCCCCAGACCATTGGTCTGGGGCTATCTGTTTAAGCCAATTTAGACGAGATCGCGCCAGTCAACTTCGTCGTCGTCTTCGGCGACCACAATCGTGCCCGATGGCACGGCGTTGGGCAATGTGATTGCTTCGGTCAAAGGCGAAAGGTAGGCCTCTTCATCGCGACGATTCACGAGCACGTTGTCGATGTATGAGTGAACGGCTTCTTCGAGGGGAACATCGCGGTTTTGGTCTTCTGACATGTACCAGCGGTGCTCAAGGACCTGGTGATAGATCTCGGCTGGCTCAAGTCGCCCACTCAAATTGCGCGGAATCGCAGTGATGACCGGCTCAAATGCGCGGCTGAGCCACTCGTGAGCAAGAACCTCTTCATCGGCGCCTGGCCTCGGGTGTTCGACTCGATACTGGTCGAGGTCGTTCAGCAGGCGACGAGCTTGGTTCTCTTCGACGTCTAGGCCGGTAAGGCGCATCAGTCTGCGGGTGTGGTGGCCTGCGTCAACCACCTTCGGCTGAATTTTGACCTTGGTGCCAGAGACGTCGGTCTTGATCGCCAATTCTTCGATGTCAAAGCCAAGGGCGTTGAGGCGGTCCACGCGACGGTTAATCTTCCAGCGGTCTGCGGCCTCAAAGGTTTCGGCGCCAGTTAGTTCTGTCCATAGTTCGCGATACTTGGCGACGATTCGTTCGCTGGTTGCCAGAGCATCAACACCGGGGGTAGCGTGCCCGCTGGCGATTAGGTCCATCAGTTCGCCGGCAATGTTTACGCGTGCAATTTCAAGGTCATTCTCGCGTTGGCCGTTCGAAAGCCCAGAGTCATACAGGTGGCCGGTTTCGGCATCAACCAGGTATGCGGCAAAGGCGCCGGCGTCGCGGCGGAACAGTGTGTTTGAAAGCGAAACATCGCCCCAAAAGAATCCGGCGATGTGCAGGCGGGCCAGGAGTAGTGCGAGTGCGTCTACAAGACGAGTGGCAGTCTCTGGGCGAAGGCCCTGCGACCACATGGCTCGATAGGGGAGTGAAAACTTTAGGTGGCGAGTAACCAAAACCGAAAGCAGCTCTTCGCCATCCGGGGTTTCGCGGCCATTAATGATGGCAAATGGTTCAACGCAGGGCACATCGAGCTTGAGCAGTTGCTTGAGCATGTCGTATTCGCGCTTGGCAAGCTCGGGCAAAGTCTCTTTGATGGCAACCACGTGGTCGTTCAAGTGGGCGAATCTAACCGTGTGGCGACTCAAGCCCTTTGGCAGAGCGGCAATGTTTTCGCTAGGCCAGTCCTCTAATGGCAAATGCCACGGTAGATCCAGCAGTGCTGGCTCTACCGTGGCAGCCGTAATGTCTAGTGAGTTCACTAGTTGAGGCGCTCGCCCGACTCTACGTCGAACAAGTGAACGATGCCACCCTC
>JBEEPX010000028.1:0-3777 GCA_041190885.1 Actinomycetota bacterium | reverse complement strand
TCGAGATGAGCCGCGAGGGTGGCATCGACTGGGGCTTCGGTGAGCTTTTGGCTCTCGGTTCGCTTCTGCTTGAGGGCAAGACCGTTCGTATGGCTGGTCAAGACAGCCGCCGCGGCACCTTTGTTCAGCGTCACGCCGTGTTCCACGACCGCGAAAACGGTCAAGAGTGGATGCCACTTCGCAACCTCAGCGAAGACCAGGCCAAGTTCTACATCTATGACTCACTGCTCAGCGAGTATGCGGCAATGGGCTACGAGTATGGCTACGCCGTCGAGAACAAGAACGCTTTGGTTCTCTGGGAAGCCCAGTTTGGTGATTTCGCCAACGGCGCCCAGACCATCATCGATGAGTTCATTTCGTCGGCAGAGCAGAAGTGGAACCAGCACTCGGGTGTAGTTCTTCTCTTGCCTCACGGCTACGAAGGTCAGGGACCAGACCACTCGTCTGCCCGCATCGAGCGCTACCTGCAGCTTTGTGCCGAGAACAATATGACCGTTGCTCAGCCATCGACTCCGGCATCGCACTTCCACTTGCTTCGTCGTCAGGCTTACTCAAACCCGAAGCGTCCGCTGATTGTCTTTACACCTAAGTCGATGCTTCGCCTCAAGGCAGCGTCGTCGTCGGTCGAAGACTTCACCAACGGCACCTTCCAGCCGGTAATCAAGGATGAACAGAACCTCGACAAGAACGCGGTTCGTCGCGTGCTGTTCTGCTCTGGCAAGGTTTACTGGGATCTTTTGGCTGAGGCGCAGAAGCGCGGCGACGGCACCACCGCCATCGTTCGCGTCGAGCAGCTCTACCCAACCCCGGTTGATGAAATCAAGGCCGCCTACGCAGAGTATCCAAACGCCGAGTTGGTCTGGGTTCAAGACGAACCTGCCAACCAGGGCCCATGGACCTACATCGGTTTGTTCTTGCCTCGCTACATGGACGGAAAGGTTGCCAAGCTTGTGTCTCGCCCAGCGAGTGCATCGCCAGCAACCGGTTCGGCCAAGAGTCACGCCGTAGAACAGGCCGACCTCGTGCAGCGCGCCTTCTCGATCTAACATGCAGCAAGAACCGCGCCGCGACGTGCGCATCGTCATTCTTGGCGATGCGCTGGTTTCGGCCGCCGGTGACCCAAAGGGTATGGGCTGGGTTGGCCGCGTAACCGCGAAAACCCCTTCAACAGACCCGCGCATCGACATTTTTGCGCTGCCTGCTCCAGACGAAACCACCACGATGTTGGCCGAGCGCTGGGCTATCGAGGTTCAAAAGCGTTTCAGCGCCGACACCGAAAACCGCCTGGTTATTGCCCTTTCGAATGCTGATCCGGCTGCCGGAATCTCGATCTCTCGCAGCCGCCTTAACATCGCGACAATCGTCGACGAAGCAAAGCGCGCCGGTATCGAAACCTTCTTGGTTGGCCCAACCCCGCACCGAAACCCAGAGCTAAACAACGAGATTGAACACCTGGCTTCGGGCTTTGAAGACGTTGCCACCAGACGAGGCATTCCATTTGTCGACTGCTTCAGACCATTGGTCGAACACGAGGGCTGGAATCAAGACCTCACCGATTCGGTGCACGGCATTCCTGGTCAGGTCGGTCACGGCCTACTAGCCTGGATGGTTCTAAACCGTGGCTGGTATGAATGGTTGGGGCTACCCGAGCCCGAGTAAAAGAAAACCACCCCGAAGGGTGGTTTCTCTATTTATTAACGTTTGAGGCTGCCTAGTGGCTGCCACCGTTGGCCTGAATGCGGCGAATCTCGGCAAGCACACGGTCAGCAAGCTCTTGCGGCGGAACCTCGGTGCAAGATTCGCGAATGGCACCGTTGATCAGGTTCTCCATGTCGTAGTCGGTCTCGCAGCTGTCGCAGTTGGCAAGGTGAGCGGTGATCTCATCGATTTCGGTGTCGCTCAACTCGTTGTGCAGATACTCGTGCACATGGCGCTTGGTCTCTTGGCAATCGAAAGACATTATTTTTCTCCCTCTCCGGTTACGTCGTAACCTTCGCTGGCGGCATACTCGGCTAACAGTTTTTTCAAAAGTTTCTTGCCTCTGTGCAAACGGCTCATGACTGTGCCGACCGGGGTTTGCATCACTTCAGCGATTTCCGCGTATGGCAATCCGTCAACGACCGCGTAATAAACGACCATGCGGAACTCATCCGGGATTTCGTGAAGTGCCTTTTTGATGGTTTCAGAGGGCAAGTTGTCGATGGCTTCGAGTTCAGCCGAGCGCGAGGCGAGCGAGGTGACCGATTCGGCCGAACCGAGCTGCCAGTCTTCGAGATCGTCGAGGCCACCCTTGGCCTGATCTTTCGCGCGCTTGTTATAAAGATTGATGTGGGTGTTGGTCATGATTCGATAGAGCCATGCCTTCAGGTTGGTGCCCTGCTGAAACTGACCCCAAGCAACGAACGCCTTGGCGAAGGTTTCCTGAACCAAGTCTTCGGCGTCTGAAGGGTTGCGGGTCCAGCGTAGAGCAGCTCCGTAAAGCTGAGGCATGAGTGGCAGAGCCTGCTGCTCGAATGCCTGAATCTTGCTGCGTTCTTGCTCGTTCGGTTTTGACGTCATCGTCTTTGAGTTTAGCCTGCGGCCACCAAAGGTCGGGCTGTTGAACGCGAAGCCAGACATTGAACGACCTTTCTATCTTTTGATTCCGAATTGTGCTGGTAATTTAGAAACCAATGACTTCGACCACGTATTCCCAGCCCTGGCCCGCGCCCGTTTCTAGCGCGCCGCTAAACGCAACCGTTTCTCTGCCGGGCTCAAAGTCACTGACTAATCGCGAACTCGTTTTATCGGCCCTGGCCGACAGCCCAACGTTGCTGACCGCTCCCCTAGCCTCTCGCGACAGCGCACTCATGATCGAGGCGTTGCGACTGCTTGGCACCCAGGTTGAAGAGCTCGAAAACGGCGACCTAAAAATCACGCCGGCGGCGTTCGATCGATCTGCAAACATTGACTGCGGCCTTGCCGGCACCGTCATGCGTTTCGTTCCACCGATGTCGGTTCTGGCCAATGGCGACATCCGTTTTGATGGCGACCTTGCGGCCCGACGCCGCCCGATGCACACCACAATCGAAAGCCTGCAGGCTCTTGGCGTAAAGATCACGGATGAAGGCGCTGCGGCACTGCCTTTCACCGTTCACGGCACCGGCTCAGTTGCCGGTGGCGAAATCACCATCGACGCTTCGGCCTCGAGCCAGTTTGTATCGGGACTGCTTCTTGCTGCCGCGCGTTTCGAAAACGGCCTAACTCTCAAGCACGAGGGCGAGCACCTGCCATCGATGCCGCACATCGAGATGACCCTCGACTGCCTCGAAAAGCGTGGTGTCAAAGTTTCGAGCCCGGCCGAGGCGGTTTGGCGAGTCGAGCCGGGGCCGATCTCGGGTGGAACCTTTGCCATCGAACCCGACCTATCGAACGCTGGCCCATTCTTGGCAGCTGCGATGGTTGCCGGCGGTTCGGTAACCGTCACCGGTTGGCCAACTTCGACCACTCAGGTCGGCGATGAATTTGATGGCATTCTTCAGCAGATGGGCGCAACCATCGTGCGCGACGAACGTGGCCTAACTATCACCTCTGATGGCACAATTCAAGGTCTCGACATCGACCTTTCAATTGGCGGCGAGCTCACGCCGGTTATTGCCGCACTTGCAGCCATCGCAGATTCACCGACCGTCATCCGTGGCGTTGCCCACCTTCGCGGCCACGAAACCGACCGTTTGGCTGCCTTGGCTGCCGAAATCAATCGCATCGGTGGCATAGCTCGCGAAACCCCTGATGGCC
>JBEEPX010000027.1:0-9464 GCA_041190885.1 Actinomycetota bacterium | reverse complement strand
GGGCCAACAATGACCCAGCGTTGGTCGTCTTCGACCTGCCAGTCAATGTTGTTCAGGATTGGTCGCTGGTCGCGAACGACAGTGACATTGTTTAGATCAATAACGCGGGACATGATTCGAGCCTATGCGATTGTGTTGATTGCCCTTTGATAAACACGAATAGTTTGTTCGGCGATGCTGTCCCAGCTGAACAAATTCTCGACTCGCTTGCGGCCCGCTGCACCAAATTCGGCTAGTTGCGGGTGCTCAAGCATGCGGTTTAGCGCTGCTGCAAAGTCGGCTACGAACTTTGCCTCATCGAGAGGTTTTCCGCTGCCATCAAGCAATTGCTCAATCGGTACCAATAGGCCGGTTTCACCGTCAGCCACGACCTCGGGAATGCCGCCGGTTGCGGTGGCCACAACGGGTGTGCCACAGGCCATGGCTTCAAGGTTAACGATGCCGAGTGGTTCGTAGATTGAAGGGCAGGCGAACACGGTGGCAGCTGAAAGCATGGCAATCAACTCTGCGCGGCTTAGGTGTTTTTCAACCCAAATCACGTTATCGCGAACCTTGCGCAACTCTTCAACCAAGTCGGTGACCTCTTGAAGAATCTGTGGGGTGTCGGGTGCGCCTGCGCACAACACCAGCTGAACGTCACTTGGCAGCTCTTTGGCGGCTTTCAAAAGGTATGGAAGTCCCTTTTGCATGGTGATGCGACCAACAAAGACCACGCTTCGCTGATCTGGGTTTACGCCGTTGGCGCGAACTAAGTCTGGGTTGTCTGCTGCCTGGAAAGCATCGAGGTCAATGCCGTTGTGAACCACGCTGACCTTGTTCGGGTCCAGCTGCGGATAAGCGCGCAAGATGTCTTTGCGCATGCCGTCAGAGACCGCGATGATGCCCGTGGCGCCCTCGTACGCGGTTCGCTCGACCCAGGATGACAATCGGTATCCCCCGCCGAGCTGCTGTTCCTTCCAAGGGCGCAGTGGCTCGAGGCTGTGGGCGGTGATCAAGTGAGGAATTCCGTGAAGCGTGCCAGCAACCTCACCCGCGAAGTTGGCATACCAGGTGTGGCTGTGAACTAAATCGGCGCCGGCGATGTCGTTAACCATGTTCAAATCCACCGACATTGTTTGCAGAGCACCATTCACCGATTCAAACTCAGGATTGTGACGATATGCGAATGTATCGGTTTCATTACGGTCTTCGCCGAAGCAGCGAACCTTGACCTCGATCTGATTGCGCAGTACTTTCACTAATTCAGCGACATGTACGCCCGCGCCACCGTAAATGTGAGGTGGATATTCCTTGGTGATCAGGTCAATTCTCATGTCGCCATGTTACTGGTCGGAAATAAAAGACCAATAACATTCTGGATATGAGTGCTCCACGTATTTTTGGAATGGTTCTCGCCGGTGGCGAGGGCAAGCGTCTAATGCCGCTGACGGCCGATCGTGCAAAGCCGGCGGTTCCTTTCGGTGGCAGCTATCGACTCATCGACTTCGCGCTGTCTAATCTGATCAACTCGGGTTTGCGTCGAATCGTTGTTTTAACTCAGTACAAATCACACTCACTCGACCGACACATCTCGCAGACCTGGCGCATGTCGCCACTCCTGGGCTCATACGTTGCCTCGGTGCCAGCACAGCAGCGTCTTGGCAAGCGTTGGTTCTCGGGTTCGGCCGACGCGATTTTGCAGAGCATGAACCTTCTTAGCGACGAGCGACCAGACATCGTTGTCGTCGTTGGTGCAGACCACGTTTATCGCATGGACTTCGACCAGATGATTCAGGCGCACATCGAATCAGGGCGAGGCGTTACCGTTGCCGCCATTCGACAGCCACTTTCGCTCGCCAACCAGTTCGGTGTCATCGAGATCGATGATTCCGACCCAACTAAAATTTCGGCGTTCCTCGAAAAGCCGAGCGACCCAAAGGGGCTGCCAGATTCACCTGGTGAGGTTCTAGCTTCGATGGGTAACTACGTGTTTAGCGCCCAGGCGCTCATTGATGCAATCGAGCACGATGGCACCCTCGAAAACTCAAACCACGACATGGGTGGCGACATCGTTCCATACATGGTTGGTCGCGATGACGCCGGTGTCTATGACTTCACCTACAACGAGATTCCTGGTTCAACCGAGCGCGACCACTCATACTGGCGCGATGTCGGAACCATGGATTCTTATTACGATGCCCACATGGACTTGATTTCGGTCATGCCGGTCTTCAACCTTTACAACTCGGAGTGGCCGGTTCACACCCAGCAAGTAAACCTTCCACCGGCAAAGTTTGTGCACGATGGCGAAGGCAACCAGGGTCGAACCACAGACTCTATCGTTTCGCTTGGTACCGTTGTTTCTGGCGGAATCGTTGAGCGAAGCGTTCTATCGCCACATGTACGAGTTCATTCACGCGCACTCATTACCGACTCGATTTTGCTAGACGGCGTGCAAGTTGGCCGTGATTGCACCATTCGAAAGGCTATCCTCGATAAGAGCGTTATCGTTGCCGATGGCGCCTCGATCGGTGTCGATAAGCAGCGCGACCTTGACCGTGGTTTCCACGTCACCGACTCGGGTATCACCGTAGTCGGAAAGGGTGTCTTAGTTACTCCGTGACCAAGTTTTTTGTGATCTTTGATGTTGATTCAACCCTCATCGAAGATGAAGTTATTGAGCTACTCGCAGACGTTGCAGGCAAGCGCGCCGAAGTTGCCGCCGTTACCGAACGCGCCATGGCCGGCGAACTCGATTTTGCCGAAAGCCTGATTGAGCGAGTCAAGGCCCTTGCCGGGTTGCCCGAATCTGTTTTCAAGGATGTCTTCGACCGCGTGACCGTTACTCGCGGTGCTCAGGCTCTAATTGATGCCGTTCACGCAGGCGGAGGCAAAGTCGGAGCCGTTTCGGGCGGTTTCAACCAGGTGCTCGCTCCCCTGGCCTCCCAGCTAAATCTCGATTTTGCCCGTGCCAACGAACTCGAAGTTATCGACGGGAAACTAACCGGCAAGGTAATTGGCAAGATTATTGATCGAACTGCCAAGGCCGATGCATTGCGCGAATGGTCAGCAGAGTCGGGCATAGCCCTAGAAAATACCGTTGCCGTCGGCGACGGAGCGAATGATCTTGAAATGCTTGCGCTGGCAAATCTGGGCGTTGCCTTCAACGCCAAGCCGATTGTGCGAGAAAAAGCCGATCTAGTGATCGAAGAGCACGATTTGTCGGCTCTGATTGCAGTGCTTGGGCTTTAGTGGCCCATTCCTAGACCGCCGTCTACCGGAATAACGGCACCCGAAATGTAAGCCGCCTCTTCGCTAGCCAACCAGGTGACAACCTTGGCAACCTCTTCAGGCTGAGCAAAGCGACCGGCAGGAATCTTCTTCTTGTATTCGTCTTGCTGAGCCTCTGGCAATGCTGCCGTCATGTCAGTGTCGATGAATCCAGGCGCAACTACGTTTGCGGTGATTCCGCGGGCACCCAGTTCGCGGGTAACCGAACGGGCCATACCAACCAAAGCTGACTTGGTCGCCGAATAGTTCACTTGGCCGGCAGAGCCCAGTAGTCCAACGACACTTCCGATCAAAATTACTCGGCCAAAGCGAGCCTTAATCATTCCCTTGGTTGCCCTGCGTAGCACGCGGAAGACACCGTTCAGGTTGGTGTTGACTACCTCTTCAAACTCTTCGTCAGTCATGCGCATCAGCAAGGTGTCGCGCGTAATGCCCGCATTTGCAACCAAAATCTCGATTGCACCAAGCTTCTCTTCGACTTCGGCGAATGCCTTGTCTAGCGAAGTTGGGTCGGTTACATCGGCAACCACGCTCAGGGTTCCGGAAGGTCCCTCGCCGCTTCTCACCGTTACTGCAACGCGGTGACCGAGACGCACAAATTCCTCGGCGATTGAACGGCCAATACCGCGGTTTCCGCCGGTCACTAGAACGGTTCTTGCTTCGGTCATTTCGATGCTCGCTTTCCAGGGAATACAACTCGTGCGCAGGCGCTTGGGACAAGTGAAGTCTAGCCTTTGACTTATTCTTGAATGGGTTGGCTAGACACAATTTTCTTAGCCGGAGGTAGAGATTAACAAACCGCAGAGCGTCACATCGATCGGGATCTCACCCGAGCAAGAGCGCAAGCAGCGCATGCTTCGCTACACCCTGGCGATGTCAATTCGTGTTGCTTGCCTGATCCTGGCCATGGTGGTTCAGGGGTGGTGGATGTGGGTCTTCTTTGCTGGAGCAATCTTGCTGCCATACTTCGCGGTCGTCTTGGCAAATGCACAAGGTGGCGGTCAGGCGAAGTCCTCATTGCCTCAGGTTGTTGCACCGACGATCACAATTCCTGCTGAGGCCTTCAGCCAGAAAAACGCCTCAGAATCTAAGTAATGCTTTCTGCTTCGCCCTCCTACCAAAAGTGCTCCCGAGCAGGTTGCCTGTCGCACGCGACGCATCAATTGATCTGGCGCAATCCAAAGATTCACCAGGATGGCAGAACCAAAACCTGGCTCGCCTGTGCCGAGCATCTCGACTTTCTGATTGACTATTTAGAGGTTCGAGGCTTCTTCCTCGACTCGAAGGTGATTTGATGAGTTCGTTTTCAGCCAGTTGGTTGAAGGAGTCTTGGAAGCGTTGGCTTGCCTGGCTCGTATTGGCGAGTCTCTTCGCCGTAGCCTGTGTTTTCTTGTCGCAATGGCAGTTTTCTCGCAGAGCCGAGGCGGTTGCTCGCATTGAATTGGTTCAAAATAATTTCGACCAGGCGCTCGCGCCAATTGATTCGCTAACCACGCCCTTTGATTCAAAAAATGAGTGGCGCCCAGTCGAGCTCGAAGGTCGATTCTTGGTCGAAAATGCCTATCTGGTTCGCAACCGACCCTTCAATGGCACGGCAGGTTTCTTGCAGTTCATTCCCTTCGAAACCAAGGATGGAACGCTGGTGGCGGTCGAAACCGGTTGGTTACCATCTGGAAACGAACAAGATGAACCAGATCTGGTTCCGGTTCCGACCGAAGAGTCCGTGAAAATTTGGGGCCGACTACGCCCCACCGAACCAAAGTCCTCAAAAGACGCTCCGGCCGGTCAACTGGCGAGTGTGAATTCTTCAACGCTTTTTGAAAAAGCCGGGCTCAGCGGGCAAACCCTTGATTCGGTTTACGTCCGACTTGGCGAGAGCTATCGCCCGGGTGAGGCTTTACCCAAGGTGTTGGGCAAACCCGACCTGAACGAGGGCAATCACCTCAGCTACGCGATGCAGTGGATACTGTTCGCTCTAATGGCTTTTGGTGCGCTTTGGTGGGCCGTCAGGCAAGAGCTTCGGATTCGACGAATGGCTGCCGACCCAAACTATCGACCAAAGACCAGAAAAAAAATCGGCGACGACGATAAAAATGCCGAAGACGGATTTCTAACGCTCATCGGTTAACGCCGGTAGGCTCGTCCGCCAAGCTCCGCCATCAGGCTCGGTCGATTAGCTCAGCGAAATGAGCTCGGCGTAACCTTCGTTCCAATGGTCTTCATCGCCGTCAGGCAAAATCAACACACGCTCTGGATTCAGCGCAAGCACGGCACCCACGTCGTGGGAAACCAGCACAACTGCGCCGGTGAAGGTGCTCAGGGCGCGCAGAATTTCCTCACGGCTGGCCGGGTCAAGGTTGTTGGTTGGTTCATCGAGCAAAAGCACGTTTGCCGAAGAGACCACAAGCGAAGCCAATGCCAGACGAGTCTTTTCGCCGCCGCTGAGCACGCCAGCCGGCTTGTTGACATCGTCGCCGGTAAATAGGAATGAACCCAAAACCTTGCGGGCATCCGTGTCGGCCAATTGCGGCGCGGCCCGCTGCATGTTTTCGAGCACGCTCTTCGAAACATCTAGGGTCTCGTGTTCTTGGGCGAAGTAGCCAATCTTGAGGCCGTGGCCCGGCACGATTTCACCGGTGTCTGGCTTGTCGAGGCCTGCCAACATGCGCAACATGGTTGTCTTGCCTGCACCGTTTAGACCGATGATGACGACCTTTGAACCCTTATCGATGGCAAGGTCGACGGCGGTGAAGATTTCGAGTGAGCCATAGCTCTTGCTCAGGTTGTTGGCCATCAGCGGGGTTCGACCGCAAGGCGCAGGGTCTGGAAACTTGATCTTGGCGACGCGATCGACTTCGCGAACATCGTCTAGGCCGCTAAGAAGCTTTTCGGCTCGACGAACCATTTGATGGGCTGCTGATGCCTTGCTCGCCTTGGCACCAAACTTTGCCGCCTGAAGTTGCAGCGTGCTCGCCTTCTTTTCGGCAATCGAACGCTCGCGCTTGCGACGCTCTTCGTCGGTCTCTCGAGCCTTCTGGTAGGCGCGCCAGCCCATGTTGTAGATGTCGATAACGCAGCGCATCGCATCTAGGTAAAAGACGCGGTTCACGGTTTCTTCGACTAGATCGACGTCGTGGCTGATTACGATTAGGCCGCCCTGGTAGCTCTTCAAAAAATCACGAAGCCACATGACCGAGTCGGCATCGAGGTGGTTTGTCGGCTCGTCGAGAATCATGGTTTCGGCGTTAGAGAACAGGATGCGAGCCAGTTCGATGCGACGACGCTGACCGCCCGATAGGGTCTTCAGAGGCTGTTCCAGAATGTGTTCTTTGATGCCCAGGTTGCTGGCGATTGCTGCGGCTTCGGCTTCGGCCGAGTAACCTCCACCTGCCTGAAAGCGCTCCTCGAGCTTCGAGTAGCGCTCCATGGCTGAGTCGTAAATCTTCTCATCGATGCTGCCCATGTCTTCCGTAGCTGCATTCATCTGAGCAAGCAGATCTCCCAAACCGCGGGCGTTCAGAATGCGGGTGCGTGCCAGTTCCTCTGGGTCGCCGGTTCTCGGGTCCTGTGGCAAATAGCCAATCTCTCCCCCGCGTGAAACCTTGCCCTGATCTGGTTGTCCGTCACCGGCAAGAATTTTGGTGAGTGTGGTTTTGCCGGCACCGTTGCGGCCAACGAGACCGATCTTGTCCCCCTTGTCAACCTTGAAGTTGACTCCCGACATGAGCGTGCGTGCGCCAATGCGAATCTCTAGGTCGCTTACGGCAAGCATGCAATTCTCCAAAAATTGGTGTGGAATTTAGTCGCAAATAGTAGACGACCCACAAAAGTCCCAGTCTACAATCGAGACAAGACTTTTTTATCCCCAATGGAGTTCACATGTCACTATTGCTAGCCACCCGCCCAACCATCATCGACCGCGTTGTTCCACGCAGCCTTGCTGCTGACATCGCCCTAGTGGTTTCAGGCACCGCATTCACCGCGGTAGCAGCTCAGCTTGCAATTCCAACCAGCCCGGTTCCATTCACCTTTCAGACCCTTGCAGTGCTTTTGGTTGGCGCAACCCTGGGTTCGACCCGTGGCGCTCTCTCGATGGCTCTTTACGCTCTAATTGGTGCACTTGGTCTGCCGGTCTTCTCTGATGCCTCTCACGGCGTCTCAGTGCTATTCGGTGCCACCGGTGGCTTCATCTTTGGTTTCATCGTTGCCGCTGCACTGGTTGGTTACCTGGCTGAGAAAAACTGGAGCTCTAACGCCCTCAAGATGTTTGCCAGCTATGCAGCCGGTTCGGTCGTTATCTACGCCGTTGGAATTCCGGTTCTAGCTGCGGTGGCCTTCGCTGGTGACCTAGCCGCAACCACCGGCTTCATGGTTCCATTCATGATCTGGGATGTCGTCAAGGCTGTTGCAGCCGGAGCGCTGCTTCCTTCGGCTTGGGCGTTGGTCAAGAAGATCAAGGGCTAGTCGCCAAAGAATTAGAAAACCCCCGACTTCGGTCGGGGGTTTTCTTTTGATCTAAATTTCTACTGAGTTGAAAGAATCAACGCAGAAATCAACCGAGGCAGTTTAGATCGAGAAACCGATTGCGCGCATTTGCTCGCGGCCGTCTTCGGTGATCTTTTCTGGTCCCCAGGGTGGCATCCAGACCCAGTTGATCCTGAAAGCCTCGACCACTCCGTCAAGCGATTCTGCGGTTTGCTCTTCGAGAACGTCAGTCAACGGGCAGCCGGCAGAGGTCAGCGTCATGTTGATAAGCAGGTTTCCGTCTTCAGACTTCTGCAAACCGTAGATCAGACCGAGGTCGACAATGTTCACGCCGATTTCTGGGTCGATAACATCTTTGAGCGCTTCGATGACGGCGTCGTATAGCGCCGGCTCTAGTTCGGTTTCAGCCAAGTTCTTAGGCCTTCACGTAGCGGTCGTAGCCCTCGGCTTCGAGACGCTCGGCTAGTTCTGGGCCGCCCTGTTCGGCGATCTTGCCGGCAACGAACACGTGCACGAAGTCTGGCTTGATGTACTTCAGGATGCGGGTGTAGTGGGTAATCAGCAGCAAGCCAAAGTCGTTTGCCTCTTTGGCGCGGTTAACGCCTTCTGAGACAACCTTGAGAGCGTCAACGTCAAGACCTGAGTCGGTCTCGTCAAGAACGGCAAACTTCGGCTTCAAAAGCTCTAGCTGAAGAATCTCGTGGCGCTTCTTCTCGCCACCCGAGAATCCCTCGTTCACGTTTCGCTCGGTGAAGGTTGAATCCATCTTTAGCGCATCCATGGCGCCGCGAACATCTTTGATCCAGGTGCGAAGTGCAGGAGCCTCGCCCGAGATTGCGGTCTTGGCTGTTCGCAAGAAGTTTGACACCGAAACGCCAGGGATCTCGACCGGGTACTGCATGGCCAAGAACACGCCGGCACGAGCGCGCTCGTCAACCGACATCTCGAGCACGTCTTCGCCATCGAGCAGAATTTCACCCTCGGTGACGGTGTACTTTGGGTGGCCGGCGATTGTGTAGGCCAGGGTTGACTTGCCTGAACCGTTAGGGCCCATGATCGCGTGTGACTCACCGCTGCGGATGGTCAGGTCGACTCCCTTGAGGATCTCTTTGGTGCCCTGTTCGGTCTCAACGGTTACGTGCAGGTTCTTGATCTGAAGAATTGCCATTTTTTAGCTCGTTTTCTTTTCTAAGTCTTGGATTAGTCGGCGTCGATTTCGAGGAAGATGTCACCGTTGTCGATGATTACCTCGTACTTGGCTACCGGTTCGTAAGCTGGAAGGGTAAGGGCTTCGCCCGTCTCTAGTGAGAACTTGGCGCCGTGGGCCCAGCACTCGATGGTTTCGTTGTCTACAAATCCCTCTGAAAGCGAGATCTCACCGTGTGAGCACTTGTCATCGAGAGCGAAAACCTTGTCGGCCTTGGTGCGAACGATTGCAATGGCATCGTCGCCAATCTTTACGCGGATGGCCTTGCCAAGCTTGATGTCTTCTAACGCACAGATACGAACAGCCATTATGAGCCGCTCCTTTCGAGTTCTGCTTCAATCGAGGCCGAAAGGCGGCTTTCGATTTCTTCATTGCCGATCTTTTGAATGATCTCGTTCAGGAAGCCGCGAACAACCAGGCGACGCGCCTCGCGTTCGTTGATGCCGCGGGCCTGTAAGTAGAACAATTGCTCATCGTCGAAGCGACCGCTCGCGCTTGCGTG
>JBEEPX010000026.1:0-3103 GCA_041190885.1 Actinomycetota bacterium | reverse complement strand
AATCCGACCACACCACGAGAATATTTGTCATCCTCCGCTCGCGGCTTGCGCAGCAGGCGAGCATACGTGGTGTTCATAATTCAAGGCTATCGAAACGTAGAGTGTATGCATGGCCAAGTTATTTGAATCTATTCGCGTGCGCGACCTTGAAGTTCGAAACCGCATCTGGGTTGCTCCGATGTGTCAGTATTCGGCAGAAGACCAAGACGGCATGCCAACCGAATGGCACTTGGTTCACTATGGGGCGCGAGCCACCGGCGGCGCCGGAATGGTGATTGTCGAGGCTACCGCGGTTAACCCGGCCGGGCGAATCAGCGCCTGGGACACCGGCATTTGGAACGACCAGCACACCGACGCTTGGTCGTACATCATCGATTTCATGCACTCGCAAGGTGCGGCGGTAGGAATTCAACTGGCCCACGCGGGCCGCAAGGCATCGGTTTATCGTGAGTGGTCTGGCCACGGGTCTATCCCACTCGACGAAGGCGGTTGGCAGTCGGTTTCATCGACCGATGAGGCTTTTCCAGGCTATGCAGCGCCCCGCAAATTGACCACCGACGAGGTTTGCGAAGTGATTGCCGACTTTGCCCGAGCTGCTAGACGCTCGGTCGATGCCGGTTTTGATGCACTCGAAATTCACGCGGCACACGGCTATTTGATTCACCAGTTCCTGTCGCCATTGACCAACAAACGAAACGACAAGTATGGCGGCAGCCTTGAAAACCGTGCTCGTCTGTTGGTCGAAATCGTCGCGGCCATTCGCGCCGAAGTTGGCGAAGCCACACCAGTGATGATTCGATTCTCGGCGACCGACTATGTCGAGGGCGGCTGGGATGAATCGCAGACTGCCGAGGTAGCGCGCATGTGCGCAAGGGCTGGCGCTGACCTGTTCGACATTTCAACCGGCGGGTTGGTTACCGGCGTTCAGATTCCAACTGGCCCCGGCTATCAGGTGCCAATTGCCGAATTCGTTGCCGAAAGAGTCGATGAACCGGTAGCGGTTGTCGGTCAAATCACAACAGGCACTCAGGCCGAAGAGATTCTTCAGCAGGGCAAGGTTGAGGTGGTCATGATTGGCCGCGCCGAACTTCGCGATCCGATGTGGCCGCTACGCGTCGCTTCTGAGCTTGGCGTTGAAGTTGACTACTGGCCTAAGCAGTACAGCCGAGGAAAGTTCTAAAAACTAGCGCTGCGACGCGTCGTTTACTTCGCCGACAAGCTCTTCGAGAATGTCTTCGAGGAACAGCACTCCGCGAACAACGCCGTTGGCATCGAACGATTTAGCCATGTGGGCGTGAACGCGACGCATTGAGGCAAGGGCATCTTCGAGTTCCATGGTCGCGGGAAGTGAAATTAGAGTTCTAACCCGCTTCGCCGGAAACGCATCATCGCCTTCATCTTCTCGAAGGTCAATCACATCTTTGAGGTGCAGGTAGCCAACCAGTTCGTCTTGCTCATCGGTCAGCGGATAACGAGAAAAACCGTACTTAGCCACCGCCTGCTCAACCTCGCGCGGAGTTACTGTTTCGCGGAACCAAATCAGTTTTTCGACTGGAACGGCCACGTCGTGAACCTGCTTTTCGGTGAACTCGAAAGTGTTGGTTAGCGTGCCGCTGAAGTCCTCGAGAGCGCCCTCGCGAGTCGAGTGCTCGACGATGTCTTCGACCTGGTCGAGTGTGTAAGAACTGTTTGCCTCATCTTTGGGCTCAACTCTGAACAATCGCAGAATCGAATTCGCAGTCGCGTTCAAGGCCCAAACCACCGGTCGCAGAACTTGAGCAAGGCCATAAAGCATCGGCACCAAAATCAACGCAGCTCGCTCGGGAATCGAGAACGAAATGTTCTTCGGAACCATTTCGCCAACCACGACGTGCAAGAAAGAAACCAAGATCAAGGTCAACGCGAACGAAACGCCCGAGACCAAACCTTCTGACCAACCAAAACCAGAAAGCAACGGTTCGAGCAGGTGGTGAATGCTCGGCTCGGCAATCAAAAGAATCAGCAGCGAGCAAATGGTCACGCCCAGTTGCGCGGTTGCAAGCAGCAACGAGACCGATTCCATGCCCTTGATGGTTAACTTGGCCGGCCTGCTGCCAGCGTCGGCTCGGGGTTCAATTTGGGCACGTCGAGCAGAAATAACCGCAAATTCGGCACCCACAAAGAAACCGTTGAACAAGATCAAAACCAAGAACCACAGGATCCCTGCCCAGTCGCTACTCATTCGACACCCCCTCAAGTGTTTCGGGGTTAGGGGTGAAACGAACTCGGTCGGCACGGCGGCCATCCATGCGTTCAATTCTTAGAGTGCCGTCTTCGATTTCGACCTCATCGCCAACGGCTGGGATACGACCTAGAACACTCATCATGTAACCGGCGACGGTTTCATAGGCGCCATCGGCAGGAACCTTGATTGCCATTTCGAGAAGCTCGTCTGGGCGAATCATGCCCGGGAATAACACCGAGGAGTTTGCGCCTCTGGTGACGCCAGCCTTTGCGCGGTCGTGTTCGTCGACAAGCTCGCCGACCAACTCTTCGATCAGGTCTTCGAGCGTGGCGATGCCTGCGGTGCCGCCGTATTCGTCGACCACAATTGCAAGCTGCAGACCCTTGGCGCGCAACTCGACCAAAAGCGACTCGAGCGGCATGGTTTCTGGCACTCGCAAGGCCTCGACCATGATCGCGGTGACGGCAAGGTCGGCACGCTTTTCACGAGGCACCGCAACGGCCTGCTTGATGTGCACGACGCCGATGATGTCGTCGGTTGAACCTTCGTGAATCGGAAATCTTGAGTATCCGGTCTTAACCGAAAGCTCGATCACTTTCGAGACTGTGGCGTCGCTTTCGAGCGCCTGCATGCGCGGCCGCGGAGTCATTACGTCGGCAGCAACCAGATGGCTCATCGCCAAAGTCTTGGTCAGAAGGGTTGCCGTTTGGGCATCGAGTGCGCCCAAAATTGCCGATCGGCGAACGAGCGAAGACAGTTCTTCGGCGGTTCGAGTCGAGCTCAGCTCTTCTTTGGGTTCGATGCCGATCGATCGCACAATCGCGTTGCCAACTCGATTGAGCACAAAAATCATCCAACTGAAAAGCCATGTGAACGCAA
>JBEEPX010000025.1:0-2897 GCA_041190885.1 Actinomycetota bacterium | reverse complement strand
TGCCTGTATGCCAACCGTGAGAGCAAAAGCCGCCGAGCCGGTAATGAAGCGAGCGGCCAGAAGCGCGATTAGCAAAACCAGCGACATCTGCCAGACGCCTTGACCGAGACCCATCAAAAGCAATTCGCTTAGCGCAATGCCGACCACCATTCCAAAGGCGGTCTCGACAATTCTGCGCGGGCGGGCGTCGCGGGTGAAGCCAAGCGATGCAATCGTGACAGTCACCGCAAAGATTGGGTTTGAGTGACCCAGCACAAAATATGCGAACGAAAATGCGGCAGTCGCGCCAAGCACAATCTGAATAATCGGCGGGATCGACTCGATGACTCGCTGGGTGGAACCGCGCAGAGTCCAGTGCAACTTTGGCGTGTGCAACTTCACTAGTGACGCCCACCCATCAAAAGATTTCGTTTGGGCAGATCGGCCGCCTTACCAGCGCTCTGTGGCACGATCACCTCTTGAGTCGCAGCGATGTCACCGTGGTTTCCACGAACCACAAGCTGGGCGTCCTCGGGAGTTGAGCGGCTTAGCAGAGCAAGCGCAATCGGCCCCATCTCGTAGTGCTGGCCAGCCGTGGTGATTTTGCCGCGAGCCACATCGGTGCCGGCAACAAAAACTTCGTCACCAACCTTGGGAAGGTCATGCCCCGAGCCATCGAGGTGCAAAAAGGTAAGCCTTCGTGGCGGGTGCCCCAGGTTGTGAACCTTGGCAACGGTCTCTTGCCCGCGGTAACAACCCTTGGAAAGGTGAACCGCGGTCGATAGCCAGTCGAGTTCGTGAGGTAGAGAACGTTCGTCGACCTCGTTTGAAATGCGTGGCCTATGGGCCTCGACTCGAAGTGCTTCGAGAGCCATCAAGCCGGCGTTATCGGCCGAGGCCAGCACCAATTCGAGGTCATCGACGGCAACTAATGATTCGGTAAGTGGCCACTTTGCGGGGCGGGCCATCGAATAGCGGGCACCGCCCGAAACCACGCCTGGCCAAGGGTCAGACCAAACGAGCGCGATGCCATTTGCCTCGACCACCTTTGGCACGGCACATCCGAGTGAAGCAACCACTGCAAAATCGGCAGAACGCTCGGCAACCTCGACGCGCATTCTGAAAATCATCTTGTTCAACCAGGCCAGCAAAGCCTCGCGCTTGTCGGCCTCGACAATTAGCCATGCCGCCTGACCATCATCGATTAGGTGAATTGCTTGTTCGATGTGCCCATTTGGGTCGAGCAAAAGAGCTTCGGCGCTTTGCCCAGGGGTTAGATTCTTGATGTTTTGACTAAGCAGCGAATGCAGCCAGTCGAGGCGATCAATGCCCGAAACTTGGATGATGCCACGCTCGCCCAGATAAACCAGAGCAGAACCGTCAACGAGTTTTCGTTGCTCAACCAGGGGGTTGCCGAAGTGCTCGCTTGCGGCGATCAATACTTAC
This sequence comes from Actinomycetota bacterium, assembly GCA_041190885.1. GTDB lineage: Bacteria > Actinomycetota > Actinomycetes > Actinomycetales > Microbacteriaceae > Rhodoluna. The sequence goes on along the minus strand of JBEEPX010000025.1, from coordinate 1,472 downwards.
TCCACTCGTTCGAGGCGTGCTGATGCATGAGGAATCAACTCGCCACCAGGCAAAGCTATTTCCCAAACCCACAAAAGCGCGCCTTCGACTAAGCCATAGAGCCTGGTTGAGTGTCGGTAGGTTTTTGCTCCTTCGAAGGCAACGCCCTGAGCAGAAGCTAGATCGATTCGGGCACCCTTGATTTTGCCGTTGTAAAGCTCGGCAACGCCGCCCGGGTGAAGGGTCGAAACGTTGATGTCGAAACCGCCCTCTTTATTGCGCAGTTTCTCAAGGTCTTCGTGAGTCTTTAGAAGCGGTTCGCCGGTGCCCAAAATAAAACCTGGGCCGTGGTCGGCATCTTGAGCTGGGCGAGACAAACGCCAGTAGCCGATTTCGCTAGGCAGTGCGGTTGCGTCGTCGCCAATTAGCTCGGCGCTAGAAACATAGGTGAGAGCATTCGAACCATCGTGGTCGAACTCGACACGCTGCTTGAATTCGCGCTCGAGCGGAGTTTCATCATCGGGGTTTACGCGGTAGCTAATAACTCCGGTGCCTTCCCACTTACCTACAAGAAAGGCAAACGGGGTCAACTCCAGTGGCAGACCCTCTGGAAGAACGAACAACTATTTCTGACCCTTGAACAGCTTGTAAAGCACGAGGGCCGATACGCCGGCAATCGCCAAAGAAGCCAAGACAAGTAGCCCGGTAAAGAAGATTTCTAGCGCTAGCAACATGGTAAAAGTCTAACCTCTCCAGAAAAGGTAAGCGGTAGCGACCGCCAAAATCAGATAGCTTCCGCCGCCAACATAGACCAAGCGGCGAACGAAACCTTCGGCCTGAGCTCTAAAAAGTTGAATCATCGAGACCAAGGCAACCGAGCCAGCCAAAATGGCACCAAAGGCCACCTCGACGTGTTCGTTGTCGGCGGTGGTTAGCACGAGAACGCTGGTAACGATGGCAACCGCCACCCAGATCGAAATAATCTCTGCCCAATGATTCTTCACCCTCTAATCATGCCTTAACGCTTTGTTCATCTGGGTCTAGACTTGTGGCAAGCGATTTGGAGAGAGAAATGGCTCAACTTTTGGTTTTGACGGCATTTGCCGAAACCGAAGTTCTGCCTGCGCTCGGATTCTTGAGCCACCGCGTTCGCAAAATTGCAGCCGAACCGGCAAGCCTGGTTAACGCCCCGGGCCACGACCTAATTTTCTTGGATGCCCGCCGCGATTTGGCCGGAGCCAAGTCGCTCGCAAAAATTCTGATCACCACCGGAACCTCAGCGCCAATCATCCTGGTTGTTTCTGAAGGCGGTCTAGCTGCCATCTCGAGCGAGTGGGGTGCAAGCGACATCATTCTTGAAGGCGCGGGTCCAGGCGAAATCGATGCTCGCATTCGTTTGGCGATCAGCCGCGCCACCACGGTCGAAAAAGACGATCGCATTCATGCATCTGGTGTGGTCATCGATGAAAACAGCTACTCGGCCAAGGTGCACG
>JBEEPX010000024.1:0-3823 GCA_041190885.1 Actinomycetota bacterium | reverse complement strand
TGGCCCAAATGGAGCCGGAAAGACTACTTTGTTGCGCGTTGCAGCCGCTCAGATTCACCCGACCCACGGTCAAGCGACGGTTTTGGGGGAGCGCCTCGGCGAGATTAACGTGTTTGAGCTTCGAACCCGCATCGGCTTTGCATCGAGCGCACAAGCTGCTCACATTCCAAACTCTGAGACCGTACTTAATTCGGTAATGACCGCCAGCTATGCCGTAACCGGCCGTTGGAACGAGTCGTACGACGACATCGATGAGCGCCGCGCGCGTCGAGTTTTGAACGAGTGGCATCTCGAGAACTTTGCTGATCGAGCCTTTGGCACCCTGAGCGACGGTGAACGCAAGCGCACCCAAATCGCACGTGCGGTCATGCCAGACCCAGAATTGTTGCTTCTAGACGAGCCGGTGGCCAGCCTCGACTTGGCGGCTCGCGAACAAACCATCAACATCATCGGCCATTACGCCTCAGCGCCGATGGCACCGGCAATGGTCATGGTCACCCACCACCTCGAAGAAATCCCGGCAGGATTCACTCACGCATTGTTGATTCGAGGCGGTGAGATCTTTGCTGCCGGCGAGATTCACAGCACGCTCACCTCAGACAAAATCAGCGAGGCATTCGGCTTTGGTCTTCACGTCGAATACGTTGAGGGCAGATTCCGAGCTCGCGCCAAATAAGTTCCAAAAGCGCTGGCGAGGGCAAAACCAATCTGGTATGCTTTTCCTTTAGTGCCTAGTGCACTCAACCCCACAGTTTTCAATCTACAAACGGAGTTTTCCTATGAAGGCAGACATTCACCCAAAGTACGAGCCAGTTGTTTTCCGCGACTTGGCCTCGGGTGTAGCGTTCCTTACTCGCTCAACCGCGACCTCAAACAAGACCATTGAGTGGGAAGACGGCAACAGCTACCCAGTGTTCGACGTTGAAATCTCGTCAGAGTCACACCCGTTCTACACTGGCAAGCAGCGCATCATGGACACCGCTGGTCGTGTCGAGCGCTTCAACGCACGTTACAAGAACTTCGGCGCATAAGTCGCAGAGAAATCAAAAAAGCCCCGCTTCGGCGGGGCTTTTTTTACGACCGGTTTAGTTTGAAAGCTTCAGAGGCCAACCGCGCGTAATCGTGAAATCGGGGTTTTGCCTGCGCATGAAGTCTTCGAAGCTGGCATCGTTGGCATCACTCCACTTGATTTGCAGTTCGTGAAGTTCGGCAGCGGTTGCCGGAAGTTCATCGGCCCAGCGTTTAGCTATTGCCTGGGCAACCCGACCGGCTGCAATCGCATCGGCGGTTGCATTGTGGGCATCGTCGAGTCGAACCTGGTAAAACTCGGCAGCATTCTCGAGACGGCGCTTGCCCTTGCGGTAGCGGTCTTTAAATTTGTCGATTACCAGCGGGTCAATGATCGGGCCGGGGTTGCTCAGCGGCTCGAGCCCATGGCGAACCGCTTCAAAATGCAAAATGGTGAAGTCGTATGGGGCGTTGTAGGCCACCACGGGCATACCGCGATCAAAAAAACCGCGTAGGGTAACCAGAAGCTCTTCGACGACCTCGGCGGCCGGCCTGCCGTCACGACGGGCTATTTCGGTGGTCACGCCGTGCACATCGCTTGCCTGGGTCGGAATTTCAATTACCGGGTCGGCTAGCCACTCAACGTTGTTGCCAACTACCTCGCCTGCTTCATCTAGCTCTACTGCACAAGCAGTAACAATGCGGGCATCGGTTAGGTCAAGGCCGGTGGTTTCGAGATCGAAAACGCCAATGCTCTTTGCCCAATCGGGCAAGGCTGGCGAAAAGTCAAAGGCTAGTTGATCGTCATTCACGGGTTCAGACTAATCCCGACTAGCGACAAAGCCCCGCACCACGGGCCACTTCAAGTGCCGCCTTGGCTAGGTTCAAAGAGAAAATGTGCAAACCGGGGGCACCCGCGGCAACCAGGTCGGCAGCCAATTTAATCGAATAGTCCATGCCGATGATTCGCGCCTGGGCTTCATCTGCGGTTTCGAACTTCTTCAACAGCTCGGTCGGCAGTTTCGCGCCGCTCATCTCGGCCATGCGAACAATGCGGTCGGCGTTCGAAATCGGCATCAAACCGGGGATGATCGGCATCGTTGCGCCGGCCTGCTTCGACGTTTCAACCAATTCGGTGTAGGCCTCAACTGTGAAGAACAGCTGCGTCATTGCATAGCTAGCGCCGGCAGATTGCTTGAGGCTCAACACCTTTGCGTCGTGCGCCAAGTCGGGGGACTCGGGGTGCTTCTCTGGGAAAGCTGCGACTCCCACTTCGAGGTTGGTATCGCGAGCAACTAGCTCAACTAGCTCAAGCGCGGTTTTCAATTCGCCTTCGGCGAGCGCATTGGGGTTGTCGCGTGGTGAATCACCGCGCAGAGCAAGAATTGAGCTCACTCCGGCAGCTTCAAAGCGGTCGATCACTTCACGCGTTGAAGCACGGGTGGCGCCGACACAGGTCAGGTGACCGATGGTGAGAACCTGCTTGGCCATGCGGTCAACGACAGCTAGCGAAGTTTCGCGGTTCGAACCGCCGGCGCCATAGGTAACCGAAACGAAATCCGGGTTTACCTCAAGAAGCTTGTCGAACGAACGCCAAAGCGTCGCGGCACCGTCTTCATCCTTGGGTGGAAAGAATTCAAACGAAAGAGTTGGCTCTGAGTTTGCGGCCCTTGCGGCCAAAACGTCGGTGACCCGCTTTGCGCCAACCGAGGGGCGCAGTTCATCGCGTAGCAAAGGGAAATCAGGCATCACATAAGTATATTCGGCAAACCCCTCTGGTTTAGACTTGTAACGTATGTTTACCCCTAAATCTCAAGCCCTCATCGAGGCCGTTCGTTCACGTGTCGTTGTCGCCGATGGCGCGATGGGCACGATGATTCAGGAAGCCAATCCCACTCTCGATGAGTTCGAGGGCTATGAGGGCTGTAACGAGATTCTGAACGTCACCCGCCCCGACATCATCGCTGGCATTCATGCGCAGTACCTAAAGGCCGGCGCAGAGGCGATTGAGACCAACACCTTTGGCGCAAACTTCGCCAACCTTGCCGAGTACGGCATCGAGAACCGCATCGAGGAGCTGGCTTTTGCCGGCGCTAAATTGGCACGCGAGATTGCCGACGACTTCAGCACCGAAGAAAAACCACGTTGGGTTTTGGGCTCGGTTGGCCCAGGCACCAAGCTGCCTAGCCTTGGACACGAGAAATTCTCTGTACTACGCGACGCCTACCAACTCGAGGCGCTCGGCCTAATCCGCGGTGGCGTCGATGCCATCCTGATCGAAACCGCCCAAGACCTGCTACAGGCCAAGAGCGCAGTCATTGGTTCAAAGAGGGCCATGAAGGCCCTAGACATATACGTGCCGATCTTGGTTTCGGTAACCGTTGAGACCACCGGCACCATGTTGCTCGGTTCTGAAATCGGTGCCGCCCTTACTGCTCTCAGCGCCTTGGGCATCGACGCAATCGGCATGAACTGCGCCACCGGCCCAACCGAGATGAGCGAGCACCTTCGCTACCTGTCCAAGTTCTCTGAACTACCGCTCGTAGTCATGCCCAACGCTGGTCTACCGATTTTGGGTCCTCACGGCGCTCACTACCCGCTAACCGGCAGCGAGTTGGCAACAGCTCAGCTTCAGTTCGTCAAAGAGTATGGCGCCGGTCTAGTCGGAGGTTGCTGCGGCACCACACCGGCTCACATCGCAGAGATTGCCAAGGCGGTTGCCGGTCAGTCTCCAGCGCGCCCGGCCTACATCGACGAGCCTGGCCTAGCGAGCCTTTACCAGCACCAGCCGTTCGACCAGACCATGACCTATCTG
>JBEEPX010000023.1:0-2563 GCA_041190885.1 Actinomycetota bacterium | reverse complement strand
GACGAAGCCGTAATCACCTACTTTGGCGATGGCGCAACCGCCGAAGGCGAGATCTCAGAGTCATTCCTTTTCGCGGCAATCAACAACACCCCTCAGGTGTTCTTCTGCCAGAACAACCAGTGGGCGATCTCGTCGGCCGTTGGCACTCAAACTCGCGTGCCGCTCTTCGAGCGTGGCGCAGGCTTTGGTGTTCCGGGCATTCGCATCGATGGCAACGACGTTTTGGCTTCATACGCGGTCACCAAAAAACACATGGATGACGCCCGTAACGGCGGCGGCCCGTTCATGATCGAAGCACTCACCTATCGCATCGGTGCGCACACCACTTCTGACGACCCAACCAAGTACCGCAGCCAAGACGAGGTTGACTACTGGAAGCAGCGCGACCCGATCGTGCGCCTCGAAAAGTTCCTTCGCCGCCAGGGCATCCAAGATTCATTCTTTGAGCAGTGTGAGGTCGAGAACGAAGCGATGGCCGACACCATTCGCGAGCAGACCTTCGCCCTCGGTGCCCCACCGATCGAGAACATGTTCCAGCACGTTTACAGCGAAGCGCACCCTCTGATCGAAGAGCAGTCGGCTTGGCTAAAGGGCTATGAGGCCTCATTCGGCGGCAACGAAGGCGGTCACTAATCATGGGCAACGTCGTTGAAATGACAATCGTTAAAGCCATCAATGCCGGCCTTCGAAAGGCAATGGCCGATAACGACAAGGTTTTGATCTTTGGCGAGGATGTCGCCGAGCTCGGTGGCGTTTTTCGCGTGACCGAAGGTCTGCACGCCGAATTTGGCCAAAAGCGAGTCTTTAACTCACCAATCGCCGAGGCCGGCATCGTCGGTACCGCGGTTGGTTTGGCCATGCGCGGCTATCGCCCGGTTGCCGAGATTCAGTTTGATGGCTTCATTTTTCCGGCCTTTAACCAGATCACCACTCAGCTGGCTAAATTGCAGAACCGTTCAGAGGGCTTCATGACCATGCCGGTCGTGGTTCGCGTTCCTTACGGCGGCGGCATTGGTGCTATCGAGCACCACAGCGAAAGCCCAGAGGCTTATTTTGCCCACACCCCCGGCCTTCGCGTGATTAGCCCGAGCAACCCAAACGACGCCTATTGGATGATTCAGCAGGCCATCAAGAGCGAAGACCCAGTTTTGTTCTTCGAGCCAAAGCGCCGCTACTGGCAAAAGGGCCCGGTTGACCTAGACAACCCACCTGCTGGCATGCACGACGCACACATTTTGCGCAACGGGACCGACGTGACCGTGGTTGCCTATGGCCCAATGGTTGCCACTGCTTTGCAGGCTGCCGAAATTGCAGCTACCGAGGGTCGTTCACTAGAGGTAATCGACATTCGTTCGATTGCACCGATTGACTACGCCACCATCATCGAATCGGTCAAAAAGACCGGCCACCTGATCGTGACCCACGAGGCCAACACCACCGTTTCGGTGAGCTCAGAAATCGCGGCTCGCGTTGCCGAACTTGCTTTCTATCACCTCGAGGCCCCGGTCATTCGTGTCGGTGGTTTCGATGTTCCTTATCCAGCGGCCAAGCTCGAAGAAAAATTCTTGCCAGACGCCGACCGAATCCTCGAAGCGGTCGACCGCTCTCTGGGCTACTAGGCAAGGGCTAAGAAACTCATGAGCCAGATTGCATTTTTTAACCTCCCGGATGTTGGCGAAGGTCTAACCGAAGCTGAGATCGTTTCTTGGAAGGTAAAGGCCGGCGATACCGTCGAGGTGAACCAGGTAATCGTTGAGATCGAGACCGCAAAGTCTTTGGTTGAACTGCCGGTTCCGTTCGCCGGCGTTGTTGACTCGCTGCTCTGCGCAGAGGGCGACACCGTTGAGGTTGGCAAGCCAATCATCGCCGTTATGGTTGCCGATGGTGCCGTTGGTGCGGTCAGCACCCAGACCACTTCGATTCAGGTTGTTCCCGAGGCGGCAAAGCCGGCAATCGCCGAGCAGCACGCCTCGATCATCACAAACGTTCCCGAGGTAGCAGCTGCCGACAGCAAGCAGCCGAACCTGGTTGGCTACGGCACGTCAACAGCCCACGCGCCAAGCCGCCGCCGCGCCGGTGCTGCCGTTCCAGCTGCCGCCGGGGTTGCACCGCGAGTTGCCAACCCAGCAACCAGCCTGCCAACCGCGACCGCTGCGCTCGCCGAAGACAAGGTTTTGGCCAAGCCGCCAATTCGCAAACTCGCTCGCGACCTAAACGTAGACATCACCAAGGTGACCCCATCTGGCCCGAACGGCGAAGTCACCCGCGAAGACATCTTGGCCGGCGCCGAGCAGGCTTCGGTGTTCCGCAACCTTTCAACTCCAAGTGCGCCTACGGCGCGCGAAGAGCGCATCCCGGTTAAGGGTGTTCGCAAGGCCATTGCCAACGCGATGGTTTCGTCGGCATTCACCGCACCCCACGTGAGCATTTTTGTTGACGTGGATGCCACCCGCACCATGGAATATGTGAAGCGCCTAAAGGCCTCGACCGACTTTGCCGGCGTGAAGGTGACCCCGCTTTTGATCATGGCCAAGGCAATGATTTGGGCGGTTCGCCGCAACCC
>JBEEPX010000022.1:0-9199 GCA_041190885.1 Actinomycetota bacterium | reverse complement strand
AAGGATGATGATCCATTCCCAGCCATTTAGTCGCATTAGTGGAACCTGCTTTCTTCGGGTTTAAACGCTTTCAAAGACGCTATAAGCCTACGCTGTCTTGCCTGTCGTTTCTTTGCCTTGGCCACGACGAGTTTGCGCCAAGCGGCGCGAGCGAGCCTCGGGTCGTCGCTCACGTTGTCGGCAGGCTTGGCAGCAGCTTCGTGATTATCGATTGCTGCAATCAAGGCCGCGGTCTTCGGTTCGAGGCGCTCCAATTGGTGAAGGACCTCGAGCAAACGGTTGAACAGTGATTTGCCGATCAACATGAGAGTGGCGAGAGCAGCTACCGAAAGTGCCACCCAAATCCAGAACCAGGCCCAGAATCCCATGATTATTCGACCTCTGCGAGGGCGACCTCAGCCGACTCGCCCAAGACCCTCAGGGCATAGTTCTTGACCAGCTCTCGAGCCTCGATTGGCTCGATCACTCTTGCCTTTCCGCGGTAGCGCGAAATCAATTTGGCAATGTTCGGTAGGTGGCCGACCTTGATGACCGCGCGAATCGAGCCGTTGCCGATGCTGGTTGGCTCGTCTACCGTTTGAAACTCAGAGATAAGGCCGTATGCCTCGGGTTCTAGTTCGACGGTAACTTCGATATCGCTGGCCTGTGCCACATACAGAGAGTCTTCGATTTCTGAGATTGATTTTGCTTGGTCACAAATGGGTTTATCCGTGATTTCGACCAGTCGCATTCGATCCAGTTTGAAATTCCTCAGGCCCTCGTTGATTGGGCAGTAGCCGCGCAGATATGTGCCGTCTGATCGCAAATCTATGCGAAGCGGGTCGATTTCTCGCTGAGTCTTCTCGCCCTTTGCGTTCAGATACTCGCAAGAGATTCGTTTTCCAGCTAAGAGTGCCTTGCGAAGGATCTCGGCGTACTCGTCTTCGCTACCCGGGGAGACCGCAATAGCTGGCGCCAGCCCGCGGCCAGTCCCCTGCCCCATCAGTTCCTGAAGGGCCTTCAATTCTGCATCGTCCGCAAAGGCGGGCATCGTCGCCAGGTAGTTCAAACCGGCTCCGATCGCAGCAGCCTGTCTGCTCGAGAGTCTTGGAACATCTTGAATCAGGTCATTTTGCAAGAGCGACAGAATTCCCTCGTCGGCGAGATCGGCATCGATGAAGAAGAAAATCTCTTCGCGCCCGGGAAATTCAACCGAAAGCTGATTGATCGAAAAGACTACATCTCGCAGGTATTTTTCATCCAGGTTGAAATGTTCGGCGGCTTCGGCCATTGAAACTTCGCCGGCACGCTCGAGATAAGCGATTAGGGCAAGCATGAAATTGAACCGCGATTCACCATCCAATGATTTCAATTTAGGCATGATCTGAGGCCACCTTTTCGAAGCCGGCTCGAATCGCTTCGTCGAGTTCTCGAGGGCTAATCACCTTGATGTCGAGTGCAAAAACGCTTAACTCTTCTGCCAGCAGGTGAAGATCCATGTATTCAAAACTTACTTCGACGTCTTGATTCTCATCGAGGTGAAAGTGAAACCAAGCACTTGAGTCTTTGCGAACCTTGATGGTGGCCACCTTTTTGGCGGTGTGCGCAGCTAGATCGTCGATGGCAGCCTGAAGCTCATCGGCGCTGGGTGCATCGAATGTCACCAGCTCTTGGCCGATTTCGACGGCCGAAACTTTAGAAACGATTCGCTTGAGCAAGAAGTTTCTGACCTCGTTTTGGTCGACATCGAAGCAAACCAATAGCCATTGACCGCTGATGTTTTGCAGCTGCCAGGGGCGAACTCGTCTGGCCTTAACCTCGCCATCTTGCCGGCGGTAGTTGAAGGTTACTTCATAGCGCTCGTCAACGGCTTTATTCAGCGGCATGAATGATGGCTCGTGGGTCTTGAACTTTGGTGCCAGGCCAAGCAAGTCGGCCTCGGCAGGTTCGAGCCCCAGTGAGCGTAGCTTGATTAGACCCTGGTTGACTTCGCTCGAGAACGAAGCCATCGACCAAGCCTGTGATGCCAGGTTGAGTAGCTGAAGTTGATGAGGACTCAGGGTCGTCTTGGTAGGCCATACGAACGAGTCGCTCGAGATTACGTAACGCTGTTCCTCGGGCGCGTCGAGTGGGTTGCTGACCTGAACCAGGATTCCCGAAGAGCGCAAGTCGCTCTTATCGCGTTCAAATTTTCGGTTCAGACTGTCGTCAGATTTCTTGGCGTCAACGTCGGCTCGATAGTCGGTAATCGAATAGTAAAGCTCGCGCTTGGTTAGCCCACGCTCGGCAAAAAGCAGCGCCGAGGTCAACTGCATCAGTCGTTCTGACTTATCAGTCTTATAAGGCTGCCAGGTGCTTCTGAGCTTTGCCATGTGTCTCCCCCGAGGACAGACTAGTGAGTGGTGTTGTTGGTACCGAGAATGTCTACTACGAAGATCAAAGTCGAATTAGCTGGGATGCTGCCCTGCTCCTGGTTTCCATAACCATCTGATGGTGGAACGATGGCGATTACCTGAGAACCAACGGTTTGGCCTTCAAGGGCTTTGATGAAGCCTGGAATCAACTGACCGTCGGCAAGCGCAAACTGGGTTGGCTGGCCTTTGTCCCATGAGGAATCAAAGACGTTGCCGCTTTCGTAAAGGAAGCCCGAGTAGTGCAGAGTGACAATCTGGCCCTTCTTCACAATGTCGCCACGACCCTTGATCAGGGTGTGAACTTTGAACTCGGTTGGTGCGGTTCCGCCGGTGGTGGTCAAACCTGGCTGACCGGTCTTCGGGTCGCGAACCACAGCAGGGAATCCGACGCCATTGCCCTTGTCGTCGCCGACCGCGCGAGGCAGAAATACCTTCAAGAGGTCAAATACAAAGACGATTGACTCGTCGGTTCCGATACCAAGATCAGCAACTCCCTGACCGGCGTGCGCCTGGGCAGCTGGGAACAGGATTGCAACGCGTGAACCTTCACGCACGCCAGAAAGCGCGTGACAGAAGTCGGGGGTTCCTCCGGCCGCCATGAACTGCGACGCAAAATCGGTGCCGTCAAACTTTGAGCTCTGGAAAACTTTGCCAGTGCCGCCGTTTACGCCGACATACTCTAGGTCAACGAGTTCGTTGCCGGTGAACTTAGGGCCATCGCCCTCGACCACGATCTTGGTTTGAATCTCATCCGCGGTTAGCGGGGTTGCGAAATCAACGGTCGGAACCTTGCTCATGTCGGTGTCAACCTTGATGTTGTCGGCAGCTGCACCGGTTGTGAAGGAATCACAGGTTGGCGTAATGCCAGCGAACTGGGCATCGGCGGGGTTCGTCGGAGCACATCCGGCTAGAGACGCAGTTAGTAGGGCTGCTGCGGTCAAGGCAATGATTTTACGCAAGTGATTTCTTTCGATCGTTGAGTGGTTCAAGTTTACCGAGGTTTTTACTGCTCGGCTCTGGCTTCTGCCGCTGCTTCTGCGTTGCGAATGGTCTTTCGAAGTTTCTTGTCGCTAACTTTTCGCTCACCCATGTGGTCTGGGTTCCAAACCGCGATGTCTGCATCGTCGAACTCTGGCTTTGCCTTGGTCTTGAAGTAAGGCATAACGGTTCCCGGAGCCATTCTTCTGGCGGTTACCAAGAAACCGGTGTGACCAATCATTCGATGTTCTGGTCGAACGGCTAGGCCCTGCAGGTGCCAGCCACGCACCATTGATTCCCACCCCTCGGGCTCGGCAAAGTGTTCGCTGTCGCGAAGAGCCTCGGTGAACCTTGAAAGTTGGGTTACCGTGGCAACGTAGCCGATGATGAGACCACCGGGAACCAATGCCTCGGCACACTCCTCGATGCACTCCCATGGCGCCAGCATGTCCAAAACAATTCGGTCAATTGAGCCGGGTTCGCACTTCTTCGGCAACTCATCCTGCAGGTCGCCGATGAAGACATCCCAGTTTGATGGAACAAGCCCGTAGTTGGTTGCCACGTTTGCTTTAGCGATGTCGGCAAACTCGCCGCGACGCTCAAACGAAGTCAGGTGACCGGTTAGCCCGATGGCGCGCAACAGGTACATTGACAAACCGCCAGAGCCAACGCCTGCCTCGACTACTTTTGCGCCTGGGAAGATGTCGCCCATGGTCACAATCTGAGCCGAATCCTTCGGGTAGATGATGTTTGCGCCGCGAGGCATCGAAAGCACAAAGTCGCTCAGCAGCGGTCTAAACGCGAGGTACTCAACACCGAACTGGTTCTTGATGACCGAGCCCTCGGGTTGCCCGATGATGTCATCGTGCATGAGATCGCCACGGTGGGTACCGTAGCGCTGACCCTCGATGAGGGTGATCGTGTTGAGGCGACCTTTTGGTCCGGTGAGTTGAACTCGGTCGCCGGCACGAAATGGGCCGCGAGGCAAGCGAGGCATGTTGTCTAGCAAGTTTTCTGACATGGTTTCCTTATTTGAAAAGCTTCTTGAGGTCTTTGACTCGCACGCCGGCGAGAGTTGGCCAGATGATGCGCCCGTCGGCACGTGGAAGCGGAACGATGTTTGTCACACCCACGGCTTTGGTTCCGGCAGCTTCTGCAGAGAGCAATCCAGTTAGCGAATCCTCGAACGCCACACAATCTTGCGGCCGCACTCCAAGCAATTCGCAGGCCCGCAAATATGGCTCAGGATGCGGTTTGCCGTGGGTTACATCGTCGCCCGCAACGACAACGTCAAAGGCATCAAAGGGAATCTGATCGGCAACCTGCTGCGCCATACGGTGCATCGACATGGTTACCAGTGCGGTCTTGATGCCTTTAGCTCTAAGTTCACGCAACAGCTCTTGGGCGCCCGGTCGCCATGGAATTGCCACGGCAAGTTTGGCAGAGACCGAGTCGGTCAGTTTCTCGATGATTTGTTCCGGCTCAAGGTCGATTCCGATTTTCGCCTTCATGATCTTTGTGGACTCGTAGAGGCTCATGCCGATTAGATCGAGGCCATCCCGCTCGCTCCAGTTACCCGAGTGCTCGATTGCGAGGCTCTGTTCGCTGCTCAGCCAATACTCTTCAGAGTCGACCAGAGTTCCATCCATGTCCCAAAGGACAGCGGCCGGAAGCTTTTTACCAAACATAAGACTCGAGTTTACCCGCGCCGGTTTGGCTTAGAGTTTTAGAAGACAAATTGTTGAAGAAGGAAAGCACTTGAACGAATCCAGTCGCATCTTTGGGGGGCGAACGTTAGTCGTTGCGTTCGAAGGATGGAACGATGCCGCCGATTCTGCCAGCAACGTTGCAAAGTTCATTTGCGAGAAGATCTCTGCCGACGTCGTCGCAACCGTCGATTCCGAAGATTATTACGATTTCCAATTCACCCGCCCGACCGTCTCATTCGACAAGGATGGAAAACGCGAGATTACCTGGCCGAGTGCCGATTTTTGTGTGCCAGGCGCTGAAGCGCTTGTCGAACATCCTGAGTATTCGAACCTCAATGTTCTAATCGGCACCGAGCCCTCGAGACGTTGGCAGTCATTCACGGCCGAAGTCATGGAGATGATTGACGATCGCGAGATTGATGCGGTTGTTTTCTTGGGAGCCATGTTGGCGGACGTGCCACATTCTCGACCAATCAGCGTTTCAAGCACGAGTCAGAACGAGCGTGTGCGTGCCGAGTTAAACGCCGAGCGAAGCCAGTATGAAGGCCCTGTCGGCATTTTGAGCGTTCTGGGAATCGCACTCGAAAAGGCCAACATTCCTAGCATCGCGCTTTGGGCATCGGTTCCTCACTACGTTCACAACACACCATCACCTAAGGCAACCCTGGCGCTGCTAATCGAGATTGAAAATCTATTGGGCATTAGCTTTGACCACGGAACACTGGCCGAAGAAGCATTCACCTGGGAGCGCGGCATAGACGAGGTTGCAGAGGCCGACGAGGAAATGGCCGGCTATATCGAGCAGTTAGAGAAATCTCGTGATGAGGCCGAGTCTCAGGCTGCGACCGGAGACGCTTTGGCGATGGAATTTGAAAAGTTCCTTCGCGCGTCAGAGTCAAAACCCGGCGATGAACCTGGCGAAAAGGACTAAGCGGTTACTACCCCGTTGCTGAGCATGGCGAGTAGCGCAATGCCAACCACGATTCGCCAAACCACAAACGGCATAAACGAACCTCGGTTCAGGTAGCGCAGCAAAACCACAATCACAGAAAAGCCGGTCGCAAAGGCGACGATGGCGGCGATTACGGTTGCCACTAAATCGGCCTGCGACAAGTCTTGGTAGGTCTTCAAAAATTCGTAGCCGCCACTGGCCAAAACCGCGGGAATCGCAAGCAGGAAACTGTATCTAGCCGCGGCTTGGCGGCTGTAGCCAAGAGCCAGGCCGACCGAAATAGTGCCACCCGATCTTGATACACCAGGGATTACGGCGAGAGCCTGACCCAAACCAAACAACAGTCCGTGCTTAGTTGAGAGTGACTCGATCGACTTGTTTCGCTTTCCATATCGGTCGGCCAAGCCAAGGATGACACCAAAAACGATCAGCATCACGGCGATGACCCAAAGATTGCGCAGATCGTTTTCGATTAGGTCTTTGAAGGCTAATCCGATCACAACCACCGGCAGGCTGCCCACGATGATCAGCCAGCCAAGCTTGGCGTCTTGGTGGATTGGCGCCTTTGCGCCAATTTTCCTCACCAGCACGCGTTTTGGCAGCTTCGCCAAATCGGCGAACCAGGCTGTGAGGATTCTAGAAATGTCTTTGAAGAAGTAGATCAACACCGCTAGTTCGGTGCCGAGTTGAATTGTGGCAATGAAAGCAGTCAGTTCTGGCTTTGACATGTCACTGAGGCCCAAGAGCTGCTCAGCAATTTGAACGTGCGCGCTTGACGAGATTGGCAGGAATTCGGTGAGCCCCTGGATGAAACCAAGGACTACCGCATCAAAGACATTCACTAGTTGTCTTCGGCCAGCTCAATCGGAAGATACTCTTCGTATTTTTCGCCGAGCGCTTCTTCGTAATCGAGGAAGGCTTCTTTCAAGTGGTCGTAGGCCTGCTCGACGGCAGTGAAGTCATCTCCGCGGCGAGTAGACGCCGCCTCAAAGTGACGCTCCAAGGAAGCGATGAACTGCTGAAGTGCGATGCGAGGGTCGATAGCCATAGCCCTAAACTACCCCGAAAATTGGCAACTTGGAAGACAAACGCGGTTTAGGCGACCAACGAGTTATCTGGTAATGTTGAGGCTCGTTGCCGAAGTGAAAAGCTTTGAAAACGCACACTCGTCCGGGTGGCGGAATGGCAGACGCGCTAGCTTGAGGTGCTAGTCCTCTTATGAGGGTAGGGGTTCAAGTCCCCTTTCGGACACTAAAACCCTGGCCCTCCACGGCCAGGGTTTTTTCATTGTCAGGTCAACCAGAGCGATTCGTACTGGGCCACTTGAAAGCCCTCGTTCAAATCGAAAACCCTGCCGGTCAAGTGATCGGTTACCGTGTTTCCCAGATTTGGTAATTCGTCTCTGCCGATCCAGCGGTTGCCATCGCCGAGGTTATAGATCTGGGTTAGGTTCCCCGCGGGGTGCAGCCTCTCGAAGATGACTACTCCTTGGCCGCGACCCGCTACCGCCTTGGTGGCAACGCCTGCGTGCAGCGAACTGATTCGAGTTCGCGCCGAAATCAGGTTGTCGATACCCTTCCTGATCCTCGTAGCCGCGGAGGTTGGTTGTTTTCCGCTGGCAGCCGCGTCGGCGCTGGCCCAATTCATTTGCTGCCGGTGAATCCAGCGGCTGTCATCCTTTTTGTTTTTGTCTTTTTTATATGACGAGTCATTCAAAAGACCGATCTCGTCACCCATGTACAGCAACGGGATTCCGCCAAAGCCAAAGACCATCGCATAGGCGCAGAGGTAACGATTAATCGCCTGCTGTAGTGCCTGCTTATCTTTTCTAGCTTCGGTAGCTTCGATGCCGCTCAGGCTTGCCGCCGAACCACAGGTACGACGCTCTTTACTGACGGGGTCAATCTGGAAATCCGCTCCCCTGGCCTCAGACCCATAGAACTTACCGGTGTAGTAATCGGCGAGGAAGAGCCTGTGCTCGTGGCCATTGAAACCGAGGTGGTAGGCATCGGTGTCATCGATTGCCCAGCCGATGTCGTCGTGGCATCGGAGGTATACGCCCCAAGCAGTGTTGGTCGGAATGGCCTTGAACCTTGAAAGAGCAAGCTCAAGAAGCCGGGCATCTTTGGCCGCAATTGAAGACCAAATCTGCACCATCAGGCTGTTGTGGTAAGCCAGATCCGAAAGTTTGCCGGCACGCTCACCCTCGCCCAGATAGGCGCCAACCTGAGCTGGTCCAACAATGGCCTCGGCCTTGAATATCAGTGAAGGGGCAAGAATTCGGGAAAAGGCTCGAATCGCTTGAGTGATAGCGTGCACCTCAGGCTCACCTTGGCTCTGGGTTCCAAGACGCTTCCAGATGAATGCGATTGCGTCTAGTCGCAGGCAGTCCACGCCGTGGTTTGCCAAGTTGCCGATTACGTCGGCGTATTCACAAAATACCTCGGGATTAGACCAATTGACGTCCCACTGGTAGTCGTTGAAAGTTGTCCAAACCCATCCGTTTAGTTCCTTGTCGAAGGTGAAATTGCCGGGGGCAAAGTCCGGAAAAACCTCGGGAAGTGTTTTTTCGAATTCGTCGGGAACGGTTCGGTCCGGGTAAACGTAGAAGTAGTCGCGGTATTTGGCTTCGCCGGATTTGGCCTTCAGCGCCCACTCATGTTCCATCGCAACGTGGTTGAGAACCAGGTCGAGGGTCAGCGAAATCCCGCTTTCGTGAAGCCGGTCGGCAACTTCACGCAGTTGTTCCATGGTGCCAAGATCTTTGCGAAGTGCGCCGTAATTCATGACCGCATAACCGCCATCGTTTGCCCCTGGTCGCGGCTCGAGAATCGGCATCAGGTGAAGATAAGAAACCTTCAATTTTTTCAGATAGTCGATTCGGTCAGCCAAACCGCTCAAATTCTTAGCGAACAGGTCGGTGTAGGCAACGTAGCCAATTGTGTCTGGCTTTTGAAACCAATCCGGCTCAAGGATTCGTTGACGGTCTCGTTGCCTAAGCGGTTCGTCGCGCTGCAGGTGGCGGCTCGCAAGCACATCGATCAGTGCAGGAATCGTTTTGTCGAGGTCATAAACCTCGCCCAGAGCCGAGATTAGCTCCTCACCCCATCGATCGAATCGGTCGAGGAGTTCGAGGTCGCCACGAATACTTGAATCGAGGCGTTTCG
>JBEEPX010000021.1:0-5558 GCA_041190885.1 Actinomycetota bacterium | reverse complement strand
TCGTTGAGGGCGCTGGCGACAATGACATGATCGCTGGTCGCGTTGAGCAGATTCGTCGCGAGATCGAGAACACCGACAGCGACTACGACCGCGAGAAGCTTCAGGAGCGACTAGCCAAGCTTGCCGGTGGTGTAGCAGTCATCAAGGCTGGTGCAGCAACCGAGGTTGAGCTAAAGGAGCGCAAGCACCGCATCGAAGACGCAGTTCGCAACGCGAAGGCTGCCGTTGAAGAGGGCATTGTTGCTGGTGGTGGCGTTGCGCTACTTCAGGCTGGCAAGACCGCTTTCGAGAAGCTGAACCTAACCGGCGACGAGGCTACTGGCGCGAACATTGTTCGCGTTGCAATCTCGGCTCCGCTAAAGCAGATCGCAATCAACGCTGGCCTAGAGCCAGGCGTAGTTGCCGAGAAGGTTGCATCGCTTCCTTCAGGTCAGGGCCTAAACGCTGCGACCGGCGAATACGTAGACATGCTTCAGGCTGGCATCAACGACCCAGTGAAGGTAACCCGCTCTGCATTGCAGAACGCAGCCTCAATCGCTGGTTTGTTCCTGACCACCGAGGCTGTTGTTGCCGAGAAGCCAGAGCCTGCATCGGCTGCACCTGCAGCTCCAGGCGGAGGCATGGACTTCTAATAGTTCTAAACCAGATGGGCGATCACTTCGGTGGTCGCCCATTTGTTTTAAGTGGCTAAACCCTCCGAGTGCTGGATCGCTTCGAATCACAAGAAAAGTCGCTGATTCGCGTATTCGATTTCGGCATATTGGTTCGCCGCGGTTGCCAACGCTCGGCCTACCTCGGCGAGTTGAGCGTCTACCGTGGCTGAGGTAGCTTTCCATCGAGCGGTTAGTTCCTGAAAGCTATTGGCGGCTGCGCCTGTCCAGGAGGATTGCAGTCCGATGAGTTGTGAATGCAGGCTATCGCTCTCTTGGCTCAGCCGTGAGATGGTGTTTTGAATGGCAAGATTAGCGGCCATTACGCGCTCGCTGTCAACGCTGAATTGGGTCATGCCCCAAGTTTGCGGGTTTGTCAGCCTTGCTAACTGGCCCAAAAAGCAATCTGTGGATTACTTCTTCGGAAGTGAGACGCGGAAAGTTGCGCCACCGCCAGGCGTTTCATCGGCGACGATGGTTCCGCCGTGGCGTTCAACGATTGTCGAGACGATTGAGAGGCCGATGCCAGAGCCGCCGGTCTCGCTGTTGCGCGAATTGTCGACGCGATAGAAACGTTCAAAAATCTTTTCGCGCAACTGCTCTGGAACACCCTCGCCGTGGTCGCGAATCTCTAGCAAGGCGTGCGACTTGTTCTCGTGCAGAGCGATTTCTATCGAGGCGCCTTCGGGCGAGAATCTGGATGCGTTGGCGAGCAGGTTGGTAAAGACCTGACGCAGCGACGAGGCGTCTGCGAGAAGAGTCATTTTGGCATTGTCTGCGAGCGGTTCACCAGACTCATCGGTCACCCGAATATCTCGTTGGCTATCGGCGGCAGAGGCGTCCTTGGCTGCGTCTCGAGCAAGGGCGACCAAATCGGTTGGTTGCTTGGAGATTTCGGCAGATTCATCAAGGCGGGCCAACGCCAAAAGGCTCTCAACCAATCCGGTCATGCGAATCGCTTCGCTCTCGATTCGCCCCATTGCCTCGGCGATTTGCTCTGGCTTCTTGAGAGCGCCCATTCGGTAAAGCTCGGCGTAACCGCGAACCGAAACTAGGGGAGTTCGAAGTTCATGGCTAGCGTCAGAAACGAAGCGACGCATTTGATCGACAGTCTTGTTTCGAGATTGCAGCGCCGTCTCCATGCCATCAAGCATGCTGTTGAGAGCTCGATTCAGTCGAGCGATTTCGGTCTTACCTGGGCGTTCGATTAGTCGTTGTGAGATGTCACCGGCGGCAACAGCCTCGGCGGTGCGCTCAACCTCGTTTAGCGGCCGAAGCGCCGAAGATATGGTGAACCAAATGCTTAGACCGGCGAGAACGAGCAGCAGAACGCCAAAGCCGCCACCGATGGTTGCGTATTGATTTAGAAGAGCTTGGTTCGAGCCGGTTGGAAGCGCAACCACGATTGAACCGGGCATCGAGTGAAGCTGCAGCGCGACCATTCGCCATTCGGCGCGGGTTACGCGATTGCCCGACATGCCCTTCGAATCAACATCGAATGGAACGCCCTGACTTGAGACCACCGAAGCGATGTCGAACTTGCTCAAATTTGGAACACTCTTTTTGCCGTCGGTAGATGAAACTAAGCCGATAAGCAGTTGACCATCGGTGTCGAGGTAGGCGATGTAGAAGTCGCTTGGCAAGGGTGGAAGCTCGAGCTCGTGATTGGCAAGCCTGGCCTCAATCAAGCTCGGGTCTTCGTCGCGCAGCGCCTCGGCGGTGCTCACCAAGAGGTTGTCGGCGTTGCTCTGCAAATATGTTTTCAGAAGCGAAATGGTGCCCAGGCTTGAAACCACAAGAAGTAGCCCGATTAGCGCCACCGAGAGCGTGGTCAACTTAGCGCGAAGCGATACTTGCTCCCACGCGTTGCCGACCTTTTGGTTCATTACTTGCCGTTCTTCGCAGACTTATACATGTAGCCAACGCCACGCTTGGTTTGGATCAACGGCTCGGTGGTCAGTGGATCAAGTTTTTTGCGAAGGTACGAAACGTAAGACTCAACGATTCCCATTTCGCCGTTGAAGTCATATTCCCAAACGTGATCAAGAATCTGTGCTTTTGTCAGAACTCGGTTTGGGTTCGACATCAAGAAGCGAAGCAGCTTGTACTCGGTTGGGCTCAAATCGATTAGTTCGCCGTTAACAAAAACCTCGTGGGCATCCTGGTTGATTTTGATTTCGCCAACTTCAAGAACAGATTCTTCGACTGTCGACTGCTTGGTGCGGCGAAGAATTGCGTGAATTCGGGCAACGATCTCGTCGAGGCTGAATGGCTTGGTCATGTAGTCATCGCCACCAACTGTGAGACCGGTGATTTTGTCCTCGGTTTCATCACGAGCGGTCAAGAACAAGACCGGCGCCATGATGCCCATCGATCGAATCTTCTTGGTAACGCTGAAGCCATTCATGTCGGGCAACATCACATCGAGCAGAATGATGTCGGGTTCGCCCTTTTCGGCCGCGTGCACGGCGTCGGCGCCGTTGGCAACAGCGTGAACGCTGAAACCGGCGAAGCGAAGGCTAGTGGCAAGCAAGTCTCGGATGTTTGGTTCATCGTCTACGACCAGAACTTTTACGTTTTCCATACCTTCAATATCACAGTGTTATCTGAAAGATTGCTGAGAGTGTTCTGGGAGAGTGAGGTGAGTTTCTTGTGATGTTCGCCCCAGCGTTGCTGCCGGTTGCCTAGAGGTCGTGCGCGTCGATGATTTCGTAGCTGTAGCCCTGCTCGGCCAAGAAGCGTTGGCGGTTCTGGGAAAAGTCTTGATCGACGGTGTCGCGAGCGATAAGAGTGTAAAAACTTGCGCTGCGACCGTCGGCCTTTGGCCTCAAAAGGCGCCCTAGGCGCTGAGCTTCTTCTTGTCGGCTGCCGTAAGAACCTGAAATCTGGATTGCCACCGAAGCCTCTGGCAGGTCGATTGAGAAGTTGGCGACCTTGCTGACCACGAGAGTATTGATCTTGCCGGTTCTGAACTCATCAAACAGGCGCTCGCGCTCATCGATTGGGGTTTCACCCGTGATTTCAGGAACCTTCAAGGCTCCCGACACGGCGTGAATTTGATCGAGGTATTGTCCAATGATGAGAGTTGGTTCACCCTTGTGCTTGTTCATCAGCGCGGTGATCACGGGAATCTTGATTGAGCTGGTTGCTGCGATTCGATAGCGCTCATCCTGGCTGGCAATTGCATAGTTGAGGCGTTCTTCGTCTTGCATATCTACCCGAACTTCGAAGCAGGCGGCTGGTGCGATGTAACCCTGGGCTTCGATTTCCTTCCAAGGTGCATCGAAGCGCTTCGGGCCGATGAGCGAGAACACATCGCCCTCTTTGCCATCTTCGCGAACCAGGGTTGCGGTTAGGCCGAGTCGTCGACGGGCTTGAAGGTCGGCGGTCATTTTGAAAATTGGCGCTGGCAACAGGTGCACCTCGTCGTAGACGATAAGACCCCAGTCGTTTGCATTCAACAACGCGAGGTGTGCGTATTCGCTCTTTCGCTTGGTCGTCAAAATTTGGTAGGTCGCGATGGTTACCGGCTTGACCTCTTTGAGCGAGCCAGAGTACTCACCGATTTCATCCTCGGTTAGAGTCGTGCGCTTGAGTAGCTCGCTCTTCCACTGTCGTGCCGAAACTGTGTTGGTGACCAAAATTAGGGTGTTGGTTTTTGCTACGGCCATGGCTGCAGCGCCGACGATTGTCTTTCCTGCGCCACATGGCAAAACGACCACTCCAGATCCGCCGGCCCAGAATTTCTCGACTGCCTGAGTCTGATAGTTGCGAATCGCCCACTCGCCCTGCACCAAATCGATTTCGTGGGGAGTGCCCTCGGCATAGCCGGCGAAGTCCTCGGCGGGCCATCCGAGTTTTAGAAGTTCTTGCTTTACCTGACCGCGTGCCCAGGGCTGAATTCGGAAAGCCTCGTTTGAAATCGGGCCGTCTAGAAGTTCAGAGATCTTTCGGTGGCGGCTGGCCTCGAGCAAAATTGCACGGTCGGTTGAGAACAATTCGAGTTCGCCGTCTTCGCTGCGCTGAATGACTAGTCGGCCATAGCGACCCATGGTTTCGGTGATGTCAGCGCGCACCGAACCGGGCACGGCAAATTTCGCGTATTTATCGAGAACGCCAAGAACAAAATCAGAATCATGACCGGCGGCGCGGGCGTTCCAGAGGCCCAGTCGAGTGATTCGATAGGTGTGGATGTGCTCGGGCGCGCGCTCTAGCTCGGCGAAAATAGCCAGGTCATGACGAGCGTCGGCAGCCTGAGGGTGGTCGACCTCAAGCAGAGCTGTCTTGTCGCTTTGAACGATTAGTGGCCCGCTGGTCATCCTTAAAGCCTAACCTTCGTGATGCTGGTCAGCGGCAGAGTGCGCTCGATATCTGCCTTGCGGTCTTTGGCCCTGAGTCGGCCATTTGCGATTCCGATTGGTTCGAGCGTGTATTCAATCTCGGCCCCGGCTGCTGTCACTACAGTGACGTCGATTTTGGCTTTGTTTTTGATGGCCAGCGAGATCTGACGCATCACATCGTCGCCATCTGGTTCTTCGCCTAGTTTGGCTTCGTGTTCACGAAGCCTCGCGATGTCGGTTTCGATGGTGCTCAGTTCGGTCTCGGTTTCCACTTTTTCTACCTTCGTGCGCGGCGACAAAACCGATCCGTCGGCACCCACTCGCACTGCCGAGAAGCCAACTTCACGCAGGCCAAAATACAAAACCTCGGGCTCAAATCTCGATGCAAGGGAACCATCTTCAACCTCACGAAGAGCGAATGGCTTGAGGCGAATGTCATTGAAAATTTGAGTTAGCAGAATGGGGTCAGATGACTTTAGGTGGCTGCGCAGGCTCGCGGGTTCGCCATCCGAGGTTAATTCGGCGATGGTCAAGCGACCAAAGCGAGTCACTGATTCGCGAATCAGAT
>JBEEPX010000020.1:0-3194 GCA_041190885.1 Actinomycetota bacterium | reverse complement strand
GATGGCTCTCGAAGCACTTCGAGTCGAGGCCCATAGGCCACGCATTTCAAACGAGGTCGATGATCGTTCACTACCTCACGAACTCGACTGGCTATCGACCGCGGTTCACCTTTCTAAGGGTTGTTACCGCGGGCAAGAAACCGTTGCCAAGGTTCACAACCTAGGACACCCGCCGCGAAGGCTAACCTTTTTACACCTAGATGGCTCGGGCCACGACCTTCCCGAAGTTGGCGACGAGGTATTCGTTGCCGGCACCGATGTCGTTCGCGGCAAAATCACCACGGCTGGCCAGCACTACGAGATGGGGCCGATTGCGCTCGCGCTGCTGAGCCGATCCACTCCCGAAGATGCCGAGCTTGTGGTTCGTGGAAACCACGGAGACATCGCTGCGACTCAAGAGGTGATTGTGCCGCAAAGCGCTGGCAAGGCGGCCGACCTGCCGAAGCGCAACCTTTTGATGGGTGGGCGTCACTAGTGAAGTTGCACACGCCAAAGTTGCACTGGACTCTGCGCGGTTCGACTCAGCGAGTCATTGAGTCGATCCCCCCGATTATTCAGATCGTGCTCGGCGCGACTGCCGCGTTTTCGTTCGCGTATTTTGTGCTGGGCCACTCAAACCCAATCTTTGCGGTGACTGTCACGATTGCATCGCTTGGTTTCACTCGCGACGCCCGCCCGCGCAGAATTGTCGAGACCGCCTTTGGAATGGTAGTCGGCATTGCGCTAAGCGAATTGCTTTTGATGGCTCTCGGCCAAGGCGTCTGGCAGATGTCGCTGGTATTGCTCATCGCACTCCTCGCCGCTCGCTTCATCACCGGTTCGGCGGCTTTTGCCCTCACGGTTGGCATTCAGGCAATGCTGGTTTACATCATGCCGGCGCCAGAAGGTGGCGTTTTCATTCGAAGCCTCGACGGCCTCATCGGTGGTGCCACGGCCCTGTTGTTCACGGCACTGATTCCGCGAGACCCTCGCGGTCTGGCCATCAAAGACGCAAACAAACTCTTCGCCATCTTTCTTGATTCACTCAGCGCCCTCAAAATCGCTGTTAAGAACGTGGATGTCACCGTTGTCGACGAGGCGCTCATTCGGGTGCGCAAATCTCAGCCGCTGGTCGATAACTGGCGTCTATCGCTAGATAGCGCAATCGCAATCGCCCGCATCTCTCCTTTCTTGCGAAAGTATCGCGACGAGTTATCGGGTCAGGTGCGACTGATGCGCGGTATGGATCTAGCGACTCGAAACCTTCGTGTTGTGGTTCGGCGAGTGGATTTTTTGGTTGCCGACGGTGTGTCTAGGCCCTACCTCGCCGACTTGTTTGAGCAGATTTCCGACGGAGTCGCGCTTTTGGCTCGTGGGCTCGAAGAGCCTGAGGTGCTTCGCGAGGCAGAGGATCTGCTAACCGAGGTTATGCACCAGCTCGACCCAAAGCGATTTGGCATTGCCGACCAAATTCGCGAGGCGAGCGTGCTCCTGTTGCTTCGCCCATTGCTGGTTGACCTGCTTTGCGCCTCGGGCATGACCGAAGATGAAGCCAGGGCCGAACTGCCGGCTATTTAGACGGTCCCTAAGAATTCAATCTGGCCTGACGGCCTGCCAGTCGATGGTGAGCTCGCCCAAACGCCAACGTTTTTTGTCGCCCACCAGCGGCCAACCTGCTGCCAACAATTCCTTGCAGCAAGCAACCCATCTCTGCGCAGCGCCAAACGAACCGAGTCCGGCATTATTGCGCCAGGCCGCATCCAAGGCATTCAAAAATTCATGGATGCGCTCGCCGGCTGTGTTGTGGTGAATCAGGGCTTTGGGCAGGCGCTCGGCGACCTTGCTAGGCAAATCAAGCCCACTCAGGCGAAGCGAAATGCTGAGGGACTTTGGCCCGGTTTTATCTAGGGTGATCCAGGTCGAAAGGCGACCGATCTCATCACAGGTGCCCTCGATCAGCAGGCCCTCGGGACTGAGGCGTTCGAGCATGCGAGCCCAAGCGTCGGCTACTTCGGCTTCGTTGTATTGGCGAAGAACATTGAATGCCCTAATGATGGTCGCCTGGCTGCCAAGTTGAGCCGGCAAAGGAACCTCAAAACCGCCGTGAGTGAAGTGCAGGTTCTCGTGAGCAACGGCTAGACCTCGGTCGACTCGCTCGCGATCAATTTCGATGCCAACAACGTGGGTGTTTGGGTTTACCTTCGCAAGCCGGGCAAGAAGCTCAACCGCAGTAATCGGGCTGGCACCGAAACCCAGGTCTACAACGATTGGTTGTTTCGATGATCGAAGCACCGGCAGGCTGGCGATGTAGCGATCGACTCGGCGCAACCGATTTGGATTGGTTGTTCCGCGAGTGATTGTGCCTACCGGCTTCTTTGTTGCCACGCATTCAAAGATAGCCGACCGCTAAACTTGAGGGCATGACTGCTAAGTACACCCTCATTCTTCTGCGCCACGGCAACTCGGTGTGGAACCAAGAAAACTTGTTCACCGGCTGGGTGGATGTTGACCTAAGCGACCAAGGTCGCGCCGAAGCCAAGCGTGCGGGCGAGCTGCTTGCCGAGTCGGGCTTGAAGCCTGACCTGCTGTTCACATCGCGCCTAAAGCGTGCCATCAACACCGCGCACATCGCTCTCAACGCTGCCGAGCGCAGCTGGATCGACGTTCAGCGCGACTGGCGCCTAAACGAGCGTCACTACGGTGCTCTTCAGGGTAAAGACAAGGCTCAAACCCTTGCCGAGTACGGTCCTGAAATGTTCCAGACGTGGCGTCGCAGCTTTGATGTTCCACCACCGCCGATCGATGACGCCGACCAGTACTCGCAGGCTCACGACGAGCGCTACGCGGACCTTGGCGACAACATTCCAAAGACCGAGTGCCTCAAGGATGTTCTCGACCGCATGCTTCCGTTCTGGCTTTCAGACATTCAGCCTGCGCTGAAGGGCGGCAAGACCGTTTTGGTTACCGCGCACGGTAACTCGCTTCGCGCGTTGGTAAAGCACCTCGATGGAATCTCAGACGAAGACATCGCCGCGCTAAACATTCCAACCGGTATTCCGTTGGTTTACCACCTGGATGAAAACTTCAAGCCGGTCGTTGCTGGTGGCGAATACCTAGACCCAGAGGCTGCGGCCGCTGGAGCTGCAGCGGTTGCTGCACAGGGCGCCAAGAAGTAAAACAAGTTTCAAATCGAAAAACCCTCGGCATCGGGCCGG
>JBEEPX010000019.1:0-7368 GCA_041190885.1 Actinomycetota bacterium | reverse complement strand
GCGGTGTCGTGCCAGTCATCGTTGTTGCCAAATGAGAGCTCGCTCATCAAAAGGGCAACGGTGAAACACATGCCGAAAAGCGGCGCGATCGAGAGCATATCGGCCCACTTTAGATTTGCCGCCAGTTTGCCGAGCCCGCTCTTGGTAACCAACCAGGCCGTGCCAATCACGCCGAGCGGCTTGCCGATAACCATGGCGGCCACGATGCCCAACGTGATGGTTGAACCGGTCAACTTGTCGAGGCTGAAACCACTCAGGCTCACGCCGGCAGACATCAGAGCAAAAATCGGCAGCGCACCAAACTTGACCACATTTTCGAGCTTGCTCAGCACGATCTCGCCCTTCGGCATAAAGATGCCGATGATTACGCCGGCGAGTGAAACCACCGAGAGCAGGTGAAAGTTTGCGGTGAAGAACAAGGCGATCATCAAGATGGTTAGCGAGTCGTCAACCACCGCAACGGTCATAACAAATGCGCGCAACTGCTTTGGCAACCCCTTGGCTGCGAGTGCGAAAATCGCCAGCGCGAAGGCAACATCCGTGCTCATTGGCACACCCCAACCGGCGGCGGTTGGCAGGCCATCGTTGATGAGTGAGTAGATGATGACGGGCACGGCCATGCCACCTAGGGCGGCGAAAATTGGCACCACTGCCTGGCGAGGTTTGGCCAAACTGCCGTGGGTGATCTCGTGACGAAGCTCGATGCCGAGGGTCAAAAAGAACAAAAAGATGGCCAAGCCTTTGAGCGGTTCAAAGTGAGCAAAGGACTCATAAGAGTCGGCGAAGGGCGAGTTCGCCCAAATCATTGCGGCCACCGCACCAAAGATCAAATACATGCTTCAAGCCTATTTGAGGTTTACCTGCCCGAAACCCTAGCCGCGGTTGCCAACGGTATTCTTGAGACATGGCAGATCGCAGCAAAATCAATTCTTGGCTCACCGACATGGATGGCGTGCTCGTGCACGAGGGCGTGGCAATTCCAGGCGCCGCAGCGCTGATCGCGAAATGGACGGCCGAAGAGACCCCGTTCTTGGTGCTGACCAACAACTCGATCTATACCCCTCGCGACCTATCGGCTCGCTTGGTTGCCACCGGTTTGAACATTCCCGAGGACCGCATCTGGACCTCGGCGCTTGCCACCGCCGCGTTCTTGGCCAGCCAGAAGCCTGGCGGTTCGGCCTTTGTGATCGGCGAAGCCGGCATGACCCAGGCGCTTTATGACGTTGGCTTTGTGATGACCGACCAAAACCCCGACTACGTGGTTCTTGGCGAGACCCGCAACCTGAGTTTCGAAAATCTAACCACCGCGGTTCGCCTAATTGGTGCCGGTGCTCGTTTTATTGTGACCAACCCAGATGCCACCGGGCCTTCGGCCGATGGACCGATTCCCGCCGCCGGTTCGGTTGCAGCTTTGATCACCAAGGCAACCGGCATGGAGCCATACATTGTTGGAAAACCAAACCCGATGATGTTTAGAAGCGCGATGCGCAAGATTGGCGCTCACTCAGAGTCGACCGGCATGATTGGTGACCGCATGGACACCGACGTGGTTGCCGGAATCGAAGCTGGCCTGCACACCGTTTTGGTTTTGACCGGCATCGCCGACGACGCCGAAATCGCTAAATACCCGTTCCGCCCAACCGAGATTCTTAACTCGGTCGCCGACCTGGTTTAGTTCAAACTCAAGCGGCTGTCGCTCGGTCAGAAATAACTGACTGTTATGCCCGGCAGCTCTTCGAATTTTGCCGCTCGGTCTGAGGTTTTTAGTTTTGCATCGAGCACCAAGGCGCTTGCAGCTATCGCGATGTCAAAGTTTGTTCTCGGTGTGCCGTTGCGCTTCGAGGCTGCAGAAAATATGGCGTAAGCCTTGGCCTCGGGACGACCGAAATTCACCACGCTAACGAGCGTTTCGAATGCCTCAAGTTTCGCCAGTTTGTTGGCCTTCAGTTCGGGCGACGATGAGAGTTCCGCGCCAACTAAATACTCGGCAACTGCGACTTCCGGCACGAAATATTGTTCATCCGCCCGCAGAAGTTTGCCTATCATCGCTGGGTCACGATCGATAGCAATCAGCACGGAGGTATCGAGGACTACTCTTCCCATGGGTCTTTGGGAATGTTAATTGGATCGCGTCTCATTGCAATGACTTCATCCCAAACATCGCCAACGGCCGGGTCATAAGGCGGTTCAAGCGCGGGAATCTTCTTGAGTGCCTCAATCAAGGCAGCGCCATTTGGCACATGCTTTTGGGCCGGTTGAATTCTGGCCACCGTCACTTTGCCACGGCGCACCAGAATCTCTTCACCCGCCTCGACGGCATCTATCACGGCCGAAAAGTTGCGAGCAACCTCGGTCACGGTCATCTCTTTCACAAAACTCAGATTATCTGATTTTTGCACAGTTGCAATAGGCATGAGGCAAAACTAAACCTCGAACCAATCTCGGGTTCGGGGAAGTCGTAAATCTGTGGATTAGTCGGCGAAATCGGCTGTGTTGATCTCTTTCATACGTTTGTTGAAAGTGACCAAGAAGCCAGCAGTGGTGGTTGCAATCGCGGCCACGATATAAACCGGCTGCACACCCCAGGTGTCGACTGCCATGCCTGCGAACACCATCGAAATCATTGGGCCAGCCGACCAAATAACCATCTCGAGGCTAAACACGCGACCGCGTTTGCTCGGTGGAATCTTGCGCTGAATCACCGTGTTCAACAACGGGGTAATTGGACCCCAGGTGACGCCCAAAATGAAGCCGAAGAAAATCATGACCCAGTATGGCGGCAACAGCGACATCGGCAGCATCGAAACGGCGACGCCCAAAATGGCGATTCTGAAGATGGTCGAATACTTGAATTTCTTTGAAAGCTTTTCGAAGGCGAGAGCACCAAAGATGGTTGCGGCGGCCATGCCCGAGAGCAAGAATCCGAGTGCCTCTGGGTCTTTGGTCTGGTTGTAATAGGTCGGCAAAATGACCATCTCGGTCGGCATATAAATCATGGCCAGGGTCATCACGCCGGCGAGCATGATTGCAACCGATGGCGTCTTGGCCAAGATGCGAAAGCCCTCGGTTGCAAACCTAAACAGGTTGCCTTCTTCTTCGTGCGGCTCAACGATTTCGATCACGCGCACAAACAGCATGATTGCTGCGGCCAGCACGCCAAAGCCCGCGATCACATACATGGTGTTGTAAACACCAAAGATGCCGATGCAAACAGATGCCAGTGCCGGGCCAACGGCAAAACCGCTGGCAAAGGTTGCCTCTTGAATCGAGTTGACGCGCTCGAGTGACAGGCCGGCCGTGCGGGCGACATCCGGCATAAATGATTTGCGGGCCGAGTGTGCACCCGACGAAACCAGCGAACGAATTAGGCCGATGGCGATTAGCAGCGGCAGTGTCATTTGCCACATGCCGGCGGCGATCGGAATCAGGATGGTGGCGGCTGCGGTGAGCAGTTCGATGACGATGCCCACTTTGCGGCGACCGAATTTGTCGATGATCGAGCCGATGACCGGGGCCATGAGCAGACCAGGAATCGAGGTGATTGCGATCATCGCGCCGGCGCTGGTTGCCGAACCGGTTAGTTGAATTGCAAGCCAGGGAAACGCCATGAAAATCATCGAGCCAGCAATCACGCTGAACATCGACGAGATGAGGGTTAGAACAAACGGCGCCATGTGGCGCTCGGATTTAACGGAGTTCGAGATCGTCAAGTGACACCGCGCTCAAGTATTTGTAGCCGGCGTCGCCAATGACCTTGTCGGCACCAGTGTCGCGATCGACCACGGTTGCCACGGCAACGATGATTGCGCCGGCTTCTTCGAGTGCCTTTGCTGCGGTTAGCGGTGAGCCGCCGGTGGTTGAGGTGTCTTCAACAACGACAACCTTCTTGCCCTTCACATCCGGGCCCTCAACCTGACGACCCATGCCGTGCGCCTTGGCTGCCTTGCGAACCACGAACGCATCGATTGCGCGACCGCGCGCTGCACCCTGGTGCATGATTGCGGTTGCAACCGGGTCGGCACCCATGGTGAGGCCACCAACTGCATCAAAGTCGGTGATGCCAGCGGCATCGAGCATGTCAAGAATTACCTGACCAATCAGCGGCGCGGCCTCGTGGTGCAGGGTGGCACGACGAAGGTCAACGTAATAGTCAGCTTCGATGCCGCTCGAAAGAGTGACTCGGCCGTGAACGACGGCGAGCTCTTTGATTAGTTCAACGAGGCGTGGCTTGGCTGCTGATGAGAAGGTCATTGCTCTAGTTTATCGAGGCTGGCGCGGCCTTCGGTTAGCCTTGATTCATGCGCATCGCCACTCACAACGTCAACTCAATTCGCACTCGCGTCGACCGCGTTGTCGACTGGCTGCAGCGCAGCAACACGGATGTTCTTGCCATGCAAGAAATCAAGTGCAAGCCCGAGCAGTTTCCATACAAACCATTCGAGGATGCCGGTTACACCGTGACCGCCCACGGCCTCGACCAATGGAACGGCGTGGCCTTTGCCAGCCGAATTCCGATCGAAGATCTTGAAATTGGGTTCAGCGGAATGCCGAGTTTTGGCAAAGAGGGCAAGCCTCAGGTTGAAGAAGCCCGCGCTATCGCCGGCACCTTTAATGGCGTGCGCCTTTGGTCTTTGTATGTTCCTAACGGCCGAACCCTCGATGACCCGCACTACACATACAAGCTTGAATGGCTAGATCGCCTGGCTTCGAATGTTGCCGAATGGGTCGAGCACGAGCCTGATTTGCCGTTTGCTCTGATGGGCGATTTCAACATCGCACCGTTCGACTATGACGTGTGGAACATCGACGACTTTGCCGGTGCCACTCACGTTTCAGAGCCAGAGCGCCAGGCCTTCGAGGCCTTCGAGCAGATCGGCTTGCGCGATGTGGTTCGCGAACGCATCCCCACCGGCTATACCTACTGGGACTACCAGCAGCTTCGATTCCCTCGAGACGAAGGCATGCGAATCGATTTTATTTTGGGCAGCGAACCTTTTGCCGAGCGCGTGACCAACGCGGTCATCGACCGCAACGAACGCAAGGGCGAAGCCCCTAGCGACCACGTTCCAGTGGTTGTTGACCTAACCGACTAGCAAGGGCCGACTAGGTTTGCCAGGACAAAGTTGGTTTGGTTTAGCGGCTGTAACTAAAGGCGTTGTTGAAGAGCATCGGCGCAAACGAACCCTCGATCATCAGTGAGTTGCGAGACAACACCGTTGACGCAGGCACCTTGAAGGTGACCTTGCTGTCGGTCTTGCTAACGATGTCGAGCACGCGACCATTCATCGTGATCTGAGTTGTGCCCTCTAGGCCAACACCCGAAATCGACAGCTCGCCGCCCTCGGCACTCATGGTTCGCTCTGAGATTCCAGCGACTCGAGTGACGACAGGTTCACCAACAAAGATCGCCTTTTGAACCGTGTATGTGCCGAAGGCACCCTTCATCACTAGGTCGTAGGTGCCGTTAGCCAAACCGGTGGTGTTGAACTCGAGTTTGTCTTCTGAATTAAAGTCAATGCGCTGCGGCTTGCCATTGATGAGCACCGAGGTGACATCCATGTCTTTGCCTTTGAGGCTCACCTTGCCATCTTTATCGATTTCGATTTTCGATGGCATCGCAAATTTAGGTTGCTTGAAAACGGGCACCACCGGGGCAACCGGGGTCACGGTGACCACCTGGTTGTTTGCTGGAGGACTCACGATCGAAGACGGTGTGATTGCGAACAGTTCGCCACCAACGACACCATCTTTTGCGCCAAAAATGAGTTTGTTGTCAAACTCGGTGAAATACGAAGGGTTTGATGAGTTCGGCTGGGGAGATCCATAGCAATACATCACACAAACCTGGTCGCCCGGGAAGATGTCGGCTAACAATCCGGTGCCTGAAGTAGTGCCGTCGGACGAAAATAGCTCACCGTTTTGAGAGGATGCGTTTGCCTGGTAATAAAGCATTCCGTTGAACGAAGTGAGTGCTTGGATGGAAGGACTCGAACTTCCGGCCACTTCGTCTTTCACCAAAGTCGCAACCGTTCCGTCGAACTTCATGAGCTCTGAGCCGTGAAATCCATCGTTGCCGCTGAAATACAAAGCCGAGTTCAGAACTGCAAACCAGTCGGGCGAAGATGAACCGGCGGCATTGATATCTGCAGCCAACTCGGTAGTGGTTCCGTTGGTCCTCAGCAACTCGGTTCCGGTTTTACTTGCGTTGTAGTTAGCAAGCGCGGCCTGGGCTGCTTCGCCGGCGAAATATACCCAGCTGCCAAAAGTTGCAAACTTGGCTTGAGTGGTGGTGACAGTTGAAACCTGAGATGCACTTACGCCGTCGGTTGACCAAATAGTTGTGTTGTAGCCCGATGGGTCAGCACCAAAGTAAAGGCGGCCACCTAGTTCGGCCGCGTCGCTCATGCCAGGAAAATAGTTGAAGTCGCGGATTTTCGTAGTTCCAGCAGTCGTTCCATCGGTAACCCACAAGCCACGTTGACCGGTTTGATTCGGCCACGTTCTGAAAAGAACTTTGTTGCCTAGGGTTTTGAAGCTCCCCGGCATAGATTGGCCCGTGCCAGCCGTAATGTCTTTAAGCAACTGCGTTCCGGCAATAGTGCCATCGGTCACATAGGGCTCCTGCCCCGGGTTGCTTGATACGTAAACGTTGAAGATTAACTTATCGCCGGCAAAGGCAAACGGTTGACCGTTAAAGGTGCCGGTGATCAGATTTGTGGTCTGATTCGTGTCCTTGTCGAAGACGTAGAGCGACGATCCCTGCTGCCAATAAAGCTTCGATCCCTTTGCGCCGATCCAATTCACGCCGTTTGCATTCACGCCTGAAATGTTGTCTTTGTAAACGGAAACCGTGTCGACCGCAAAAGAGGCAATCGGATTCATCAAGCTGGCAAAGAGAGCCGAGGCTAAAACAGCCAAGCAGGCAATCAATTTCTTCA
The DNA here is from genome assembly GCA_041190885.1 of Actinomycetota bacterium. GTDB lineage: Bacteria > Actinomycetota > Actinomycetes > Actinomycetales > Microbacteriaceae > Rhodoluna. Next base: position 430 of record JBEEPX010000019.1, on the reverse strand, counting down.
AGCGAGGTCCTTTTCTGGTTCTCTAGGTATTCCCCGCCAATAATCTAACTGAAATATTCGGCTCACCGAAGATTCACGACCTTGTTATTTCGACAAAGTCTTTTTCGCTCCCAACCACTTTTTGCGCTCTTCGGGCTCGAGCTTTTCGATGGCATAGCGCAGCATGGTGCGCGGCATTCCTCCCGCGTAGCGGGTTAAAAATTTACGCAATTCTTCAACATCGCGATTGCCCACTTCGCGAAGCATCCATCCGGTGGCTTTGTGAATCAGGTCGTGCTTGTCGTTCACCAGCATCTCGGCGATGTGCAAGGTGGGTTCAAAATCGGCAGGGCCGATCTTTAAAACGGCAGCCCTGGTCGAGGCAAAGGTGAACATGATTGCCACTCGGCGTTCCCAAAGTTTTTCACTTCGAGCTAGCGACTCGAGCAAC
>JBEEPX010000018.1:0-12023 GCA_041190885.1 Actinomycetota bacterium | reverse complement strand
CTTCTGGAAGAGGCTTATTCATTGCCGTGACTCCTATACAAGAGGGGCCAACATTGGCCCGACCAACACAACCAAATGCACCCTAAAGCGCATCTACTCAAATACTGCCACAGTTTTTGGTTGCGCCAAGCGGAAAAACGAATTCTTGAATTCGCGAATTTTCGTCGAGCAGTTTGGCTGAGCGCCAGTCCTTTTCGTGATGCAACCGCTGGTTGCCCGTTCTCGAATGCATTCCCATCTGCATCAGGTCGACCGGGTCGACATCGCCGACCGCAATTCGTAGCCGAAGGTTCGCCAACACCTGCCTTGGCAAACCAGTCAGGGTTTGAGTTGCGAGGATGAGATGCACACCCAAACTGCGTCCTCTGGCCGCAAGCGACTCGACCAACTCGGCAGCTACTGGGCCCGACCGCATGTAGGTCGTGGCCTCGTCGATGATCACGACCATACGTTTCAGAGGTTCGTGCTGCCGATACTCGTCGATTCTTGAACACGAGGCATCCGCAAAAAGCCTCTCTCGCCTTGCCAACTCGGCCGCCAGGCCTGCCGAGAAGAGCTTGTGATCTTCAAGGTCGGTGGCCATGCCGACCACACTGGGATGTTCTTTCAAAAACCTAAACGTCGCTCCCCCTTTGAAGTCGATGAAAGCCAACTCGTATGGCGCCCCAGTCACGTTAGCCAACCCAACCGATAACAACCGACACAGTTCACTCTTGCCAGAGCCGGTTGGGCCGACAATCAAAAGGTGCGGCACCGATCCAGCCAGGTCAATGGTGAGATGGGCGCCATTGCGTAGTCCAAGCCAAAGTCGCGACTGTGCCGAATCGGCGAAACATTGGCGCTGAAGCTGTGCCAGCCTCTCGCCATTCATGCGACGGGTTTGTTGACTCGAAAGGTGTTCCGTGGCTGCTTGAACCCAGACCTTGCGCCAAAATACCTGAGCTCGGGGCAATCTCTTTTCGCCAAGATAATGGTGTCTGCCGACTTCACGGATTACCGCATCTGGGTCGAGTTGATAAGCCTGCCGCTGCCGGACGAACCAGGCAACTAGTCCACTCATGGCAGACATGGCCAGCATGTACCAAGACCCAGTGGTGGCTCCGAGATAGGCGCCAAGAACCAGAGATGGAAGAATCCAGGCAAGCTGCATTTATCCAGTGTTCAATGGGCCTGCGGACGGACCTGCCTACTGGGTCGAATCTGTGGAAAAGTAACGCCGATCAAGCAAGCTTGTCGGCCCACTTACTCCCCGATGTGTTCGCTTCGCTCAACATCGACTCGTCGCTCGCCCATCAAGCAAGCTTGTCGGCTCACTTACTCCCCGATGTAAGACATGACGTGCTTGATGCGCGTGTAGTCCTCGAAGCCATACTGCGAGAGGTCTTTGCCGTATCCAGAGTGACGGAAACCGCCGTGAGGCATTTCGGCCGCCAGTGGGATGTGGGTGTTGATCCAGACGCAACCGAAGTTGAGTGACTTTGAGAATCGCAAGGCACGGGTGTGGTTTTGAGTCCAGACCGATGAGGCAAGACCGTATTTGACATCATTTGCCCAGCGCAGTGCCTCTTCATCCGTGCTGAATTTTTGCACCGTAACCACTGGGCCAAAGATCTCGCTCTGAATGTGCTCGTCTTTTTGCTTCAAGCCCGAAAGCACTGCGGCCTCTAGGAAGTAGCCGCGGTCGCCAACACGCACACCGCCGGTTTCAAGGTTTGCGTGATCAGGCAACCGGTCGATGAAGCCCTGAACTCGCTCGAGCTGGTTCACATTGTTGACCGGGCCATACAAAATGTCATCGCGGCTTGGGTCACCCGTCGTGGCGTTTGCCTTGACCTCGGCTACCAGCAACGCCAAGAACTCGTCGTGCACCGATTCATGAACCAGGATGCGGGTCGCCGCGGTGCAGTCTTGACCGGCGTTGAAGAAACCTGCAATGGCAATCTGTGCTGCCGCTTTTTGAAGGTCGGCGTCGGCACAAACTATTACCGGTGCCTTGCCACCTAGTTCAAGGTGAACTCGCTTCAGATCGGTGGCTGCCGACTTGGCAACCTCCATTCCCGCGCGAACCGAGCCAGTGATTGAGACCATCTGAGGGATTTCGTTTTCGATCATCGCGCGGCCGGTGTCGCGGTCTCCGGCGACGACGTTGAACACGCCCTTTGGCAAAAACTCGGCGGCGATTTCGGCAAGCAAAAGAGTCGATGCGGGTGTTGTGTCTGATGGCTTCAACACAACGGTGTTTCCGGCTGCGATTGCCGGCGCAAACTTCCAGACCGCCATGTTTAGCGGGTAGTTCCAAGGCGTCACCTGGCCGATGACACCGATGGGTTCGCGTCGGATTGAAGAGGTGTGGTCTCGAGCGTATTCGGCGGTTGCGCGACCTTCTAGGTTTCTTGCGGCACCGGCGAAGAATCGAATCTGATCGACCGATGGCGCCATCTCGTATTCGACGAGCGTGCTGCGCGGCTTTCCGGTGTTTTCTGACTCGACGTCTGCGGCTTCTTCGGCACGAGCCTCCAGGGCATCCGCGATTCTAAACAGAGCCAACTGGCGCTCGCCCGGGGTGAACTGGCTCCACTCTTCAAAAGCTTTTTCGGCGGCCTGGTATGCGCTGGCGACATCGGCGGCCGAAGAAACTGGCGCGGTTGCATAGGTCTCACCGGTGGCCGGATTGATGACATCGCTGGTCTCGCCAGATTTGGCAGAAACGTATTCGCCGTTGACAAAATTCTTTAGTTTGCGAACCGACACTTGTGACTCCTCTTCGAGCAATTGCGCTGTTGATGCGATTCTAGTCACGAATATCGGACCGATTTGCAACATTTTGCTATCAAATCAGTCGCAATATCGCGAAACAGGTGCGGATTCGTTTGCGGAATGCCGTTTTGACTGCCAAACTCGAATCATGTCCAGAGTAATGCGCACCAAATCGAGCCAACTAGACGACGTATCAAAGGCGATCGTTGAGCAGTTGCAGCTAGACGGTCGCCGCTCATACGCCGAAATCGGTAAGAAGGTTGGCCTCAGCGAGGCGGCGGTTCGCCAACGCGTTCAAAAGCTAACCGACTCGGGCGTAATGCAGGTAGTTGCAGTAACGGACCCCATGCAACTTGGTTTCTATCGTCAGGCAATGATTGGCGTGCGCTGCGGCGGCGACACTCGTGAGATTGCCGAAGCGATGGCCGAGATGCCCGAGGTCGACTACGTAGTAATGACAGCTGGAAGTTTTGACATTTTGGTTGAAGTGGTGTGCGAGAACGATGACGATCTCATCGCACTGCTCAATTCAAAGATCCGGACACTGCCCGGAGTGACCTCTACCGAAACGTTCGTGTATTTGAAGGTCGCGAAGCAGGTATACAACTGGGGAACCAGATGATTCCCCTGAAAAACCTAATGTAAAGAGTGATATCAAATGGCTATCTGGAATCGTAAGAAAGCAGAATCCGCCACCCCGCTTCTGGACGCTCGACGAGCAGGTCAGGAAGCAACCCCCAAAATGCTGCAGCAGGCTGCAAAAGACAACATGTTTTTGCACTTCACCCGCCACAGCCCGTTCTATGCCAAGAACGGTGAAATTCCAATCATCACCCACGCCCAGGGCCACCACTTCTGGGACCAAAACGGCAAGCGCTACTTTGACGGTATCTCGAGCCTCTTCTCGGTGAATGCCGGTCACGGACGCGAACGCCTAGCCGAAGCTGCAGCGAAGCAGATGAAAGAGCTCGACTACTTTCCGCTTTGGTCGCACGCCCACAAGCCAGGTATTGAGCTATCCGAGCGCCTGCTTTCATACGCGCCAAAGAACCTGTCGCGAGTGTTCTTTACCACCGGCGGTGGCGAGGCAAACGAAACAGCTTGGAAGCTAGCCAAGCAGTACTTCAAGATGACCGGCAAGCCAATGAAGCACAAGGTCTTGACCCGCTCGGTTGCCTATCACGGCACGTCTCACGGCGCCTTGTCGTTGACTGGCATCCCATCGATGAAGAAGGCGTTTGAACCACTGGTTCCATCAACCTTCCGCGTGCCAAACACCAACTGGTACCGTGCTCAGGATCAGTTTGAGACTGAAGAAGAGTTTGGCCAGTGGGCAGCTGATCGAGTCGAAGAAATGATTCTGTTCGAAGACCCAGACACTGTTGCGGCATTCTTCCTTGAGCCGGTACAAAACTCTGGTGGTTGCTTCACCGCACCAAAGAGCTACTTCAAGAAGATTCGTGAAATTTGCGACAAGTATGACGTGTTGATCGTCGCAGATGAGACCATCGACGGCTTCGGGCGTGTTGGCAGCATGTTCGCTTCAAACATGTATGACTTCGAGCCTGACATGCTTGTTTGCGCAAAGGGCATGACCTCGGCTTACGCGCCGATCGGTGCATTGATGGTTGCCGAGAAGTTGTTTGAACCGTTCAAGCACGGCACCGCACTGTTCCCACACGGATACACCTACGGTGGTCACCCGGTCTCTTGCGCAGTCGCACTAGAAAACCTAGACATCTTTGATGAAGAGGACTTGGTTGGCAACGTGGCTCGCAACGCTCCGGAGTTCCGTCGCACCCTAGAAAAGCTGAAGGACCTGCCAATCGTTGGCGACGTTCGCGGCGAAGGTTATTTCTGGGCGATTGAACTGGTCAAGAACAAAGAGACCAAGGAGACCTTCAACGACGCCGAGTCAGAGAAGTTGCTTCGAGGCATCTTGTCGCACCGCATGTTTGAGGAAGGGCTTTACTGCCGTTCTGACGACCGTGGCGACCCGGTTGTTCAGCTCGCTCCCCCGCTAACCATCGGCCGCGATGAGTTCAACGAGATCGAACAGATCTTGCGCTCTTGCCTCGATGAAGCATGGAAAGCGATGTAGTTATCAACACTCACGAAAGCCGGATCTTTTCTACAGATCCGGCTTTCGTGTTTGGATAGAGCAAAGGCAAACCTAGGTTGGAAACATGATTAGAAAAGACTTTGACGCAAGCGCACAGTTCGATTCACCAATTGGGCCGATTGCCCTCTATGCCAAAAACGAAAAAATCGTGTTCCTGACCATGGGCGCCGATTCAATCGCGCCACTGGGCAAGGCCAAGGTGCTAGCCGAAGCAGAGAAGCAGTTGAAGCGCTATTTTGCTGGCAAAAGCAAGGTGCTCGACTTCGCGGTCGATTTGCAGGGAACAGAATTTCAAAAGTCTGTTTGGGCGCAGATTGCCAAAATCGGCTTTGGTGAGACCAAAACCTATGCCGACATAGCCGCGGCAATCGGCAAGCCCAAGGGCTCAAGGGCTGTCGGTGGTGCAGTTGGTGCTAATCCGGTTCCACTCATCGTCGGATGCCACCGTGTTCTAGGTGCATCGGGCAAGATCACGGGTTATTCGGGTGGCGATGGCTTGCCAACGAAGCGCTGGCTACTCAAACTAGAAGGCTTGACTGCCAAAGAATGAGTTTTACAAAACAATTTGAAGATGGATTGGCCCGCTGTTCTTGGTTGAACGATGACCTGCTCTATCGCGAGTATCACGACACCGAGTGGGGTGTCGAAGTTCGAGGCGATCAGGCCATCTTTGAGCGCCTAACCCTCGAGGGCTTTCAGGCTGGGCTGTCTTGGCTGACAATCCTGAAACGCCGCGAGGGTTTTAGAGAGGCGTTTCATGGCTTTGAATTGCAGCGCGTCGCCAAGATGCAGGATTCGGATGTTGATCGATTGATGCTAGACGCACGAATCATCAGAAATCGGGCCAAAATTCTGAGCACAATCAAAAACGCGAACCTCATCCTAGAAATGCAGTCGAGTGGCGAGAGCATCAGCGATTTGGTCTGGAGCTTTAAGCCGGTTGAGACGAGAGGCGAATTTGAGTGGCTGGCCACAAGCACTGAATCAACCGCGCTAAGCAAAGAACTTCGAAAACGAGGATTTGGCTTTGTCGGCCCAACCACCATGTATGCCATGATGCAGGCAATCGGCATGGTTCAAGATCACGCGCCGGGTTGTTATAGGCGATACTGAACCTATGTTCACAAAACGGTTGGCCCAAGGCGCGCTGCCACTGATTGCAATTTCGGTGGCTCTACTTATCAGCGCCAGCGTGCTGCCACGAAGCCCGCTGATCTCACTGTCGACTGACCAAGTTGGAAAAGCCTCGATGCTTGACGCCGCCGAAGGCAAGCTTGCCGGCGACAAAATGATGATCAACCCGGTCAACTACACCTACGTTGCTGGTTCGAGCCTGAGCGACGAAGCCGGACAGGCTCATGTTTATCAACTGCTACTCGAAGGCAGACCAGAGTCGGTGCTGGTACGCGCTGCTGCCGCGCTGGGAGTTTCTGGTGAAGTTCAGCGAAGCAGCCAGTGGAGCACTGAAAGTCCTTCGTATTTCATCGGCACCGAGGATGGAACCGCCTCGAGCGTAAATATTTGGTGGGGCGGAACCGGCAATTGGTATTTCAACAGCTTCGTGGCCAGCTCGGCACCTGCCTGCAAGACGACACAGCTGGCCGAGGACGGCTCTGAATTCTGCGCCGAGTACGTTGAGCAAAAACCAACCCCCGAGCTGTTGCCAAGCGAAGCTCAGATTCTTCGAGATGCACTTCGCGTGTTTAACGCAACCGGCCTTTCGGTTAACAAGCAAGACATCACCATTTACAAAGACGAGTGGTCGGCCGGGGCCAGCGCAAGCTTGAAGGTAGCCGGGCAAGAAACCGCCATCACCTGGAACATTGGCTATGACTCGACGGGCCGCCTGGCTTGGGCGGGTGGCCACTCGGTGCGTGTAGTCGATCGCGGCACCTATGGCACGGTGTCAGCCAAGACTACCGTTCAACGCCTGACAGACTGGCGCTGGTATGGAAACCCAGCTCAAAGCGAATACCCGGTTTACTCTGCGAGCAACAGAGATGTTGCGACACCTGCGCAACCCGAACAGCAGCCAACCGAGGTCACGGTAACTATCAACTCGGCAAAACCTTTGCTGCTAAACGTTTGGGACAAGAATTTTGGATCGTGGTTGGTGCCGGGCTTTGCCCTAAGCGGCAACGAGGGCTCGGTGAATTTCATAGTCTCGCTAGTCGAAGGTGTGATTGAACTTCCAGAACCGATAGAAGTTCAACCGATGATCGAACCGATGATTGACGAGACCTCGACAAAATAGGGAAACGGCCGAAGCGCCTAGGTAGCGCTGGTGGTAATCAGGGTTAACTCGGAGCCTTTGACGACCAACTTCAATCCGGCAGCGGCTGCACACTTTTGCAAATCTTTGATGGTTTCCGGAGCCTTCTTTGCGGTCAAAGCGGCACGCACCAATTGCCCCTTGGCCTTCTTGTTGAAGTGATTCAACTGTTCGAGTGACCCATCTTCTCGCTCAACAAATACGGCCACCGTGTAGTGCTCAACCGAACTTGGAATCGGCGCTAGATCGGCATAGGACTTGGACCGCAGGTCGATGACTAAACCTTGCAACCTAGGCCAGATTGCCAGGTGAGCTTCGCCCCAAACTTTCTTCAGGTTCACTCCCCCAAGATTCTTTGTGGGGCTCAGCTTATACTCGGGAATCAGATCGGTTGCCGGGATCAAGCCAAACAGCGCCGACTGCACCAAGACCGAGGTTTTAGCCCCAGCGCGCTCGAGGGTCGAGAGTTGGTTGTGCTGAGTTGGTGTGCCCTTGAGGCCTCGCCCATGAATGGCACCGTAAAGGGTGCCGGTATAGCGATCAAGCGCGGGCATTGTGGGTGCGGTGAGAACGCTATCAAGCCCGGCGGCGTTGCGCACTAGGTCGCGGGTCGCATTCAAACCACCAAAGGTGAGGGCAACCTGGTCGATGGTTAGCGCGCCGCCGCCCTTAGCTTTGGTTTCAGATGGCGGCAACAAGAACAGCATTTCTCAATGCTATTTCGACAATCAGCGAAGCCCAGCCAAGACACCGACCTACACTTGGAGCATGGTCAAACTAACTAAGATTTACACCCGCACCGGCGACGAAGGCATGACCGGTTTGAGCGACTTTTCGCGCACTAGAAAGACCGACCCGCGCATCGAGGCATACGCCGATGTTGACGAGGCAAACTCGGCAATTGGCGTGGCTGTAAGCCTGGCTAAGAACGAATTCGACGAGGCAACTCTGCACCTGCTATCGCAGATTCAGAACGACCTGTTTGACCTGGGTGCTGACCTCTCAAACCCTCTCAACGAACACTACGAGTATGAACCGCTGCGTGTTGACGCGATTTGGATCGATGCGCTCGAAGAGGCAATCGACCACTACAACAAAGACCTGAGCAAGCTTGACTCGTTCATTCTGCCTGGCGGTTCAGGACTTGCCGCTGGCCTTCACCTTGCCCGCACCGTGGTGCGCCGAGCCGAGCGAGCCACTTGGCACGCAATCGAGGCATACGGCACCGAGCCAGCCAAAAAGGGCCACCACAACGGAGGAGTAAACATTCTTGCGGTCAAGTATTTGAACCGTCTCAGCGACCTGCTCTTCGTTCTAGCTCGCTATGCAAACGTGAACCACGGTGGCGACGTGAAGTGGGTTCCGGCCGCTAACCGCCGCGAACGACCAAACGTAAAACCTCGCGGAACCGAGAAGTAAAAAACCCCGGCCATTGGCCGGGGTTTTTCAATACTGCTGAAGGTTTAGACGAGAGCTGCGTTGCGAGCCACTACGGTCACAACATTGTTCTCGACAGACAAGAAACCATCTTCGGCATTTGCCTTGATGACGTTGCCGTCTTCAAGGGTGATGCGAACCTCGCCGGCGCCAAGGATGGCGAGCATCGGCTCGTGACCAGGTAGCAAACCGATCTCACCTTCGACGGTCTTAGCAATGACCATCTTGGCTTCACCAGTCCATACGGCCTGGTCGGCTGCTACAAGTTCAACACGAAGGGTGGCCATTATTACTTACCTGATTCCTTCTGAATCTTGTCCCATTCCTTGAGAACATCGTTGATGTCACCAAGGTTGAAGAATGCCTGCTCACCAACGTGGTCGAAGTCACCGCGTGCGATGGCTGAGAAGCCTTCAATGGTGTCCTTTAGAGGAACGGTTGATCCAGGAACACCGGTGAACTTGGTAGCCATGTAGGTGTTCTGTGACAAGAAGCGCTGGATGCGACGTGCGCGCGAAACGGTGATCTTGTCTTCTTCAGAGAGTTCTTCAACACCAAGGATGGCGATGATTTCCTGAAGTTCCTTGTTCTTCTGAAGGATTGACTTAACCAAGGTTGCAGTCTCGTAGTGGTCCTTGCTGATGTAGCGAGGGTCAAGAATACGAGAGGTCGAGGTTAGCGGGTCAACCGCTGGGTACAGACCCTGAGAAGCAATGTCACGAGAAAGCTCGGTGGTTGCGTCTAGGTGGGCAAAGGTAGTCGCCGGGGCTGGGTCGGTGTAGTCGTCTGCAGGCACGTAAATTGCCTGTAGCGAGGTAATCGAGTGACCGCGGGTCGAGGTGATGCGCTCCTGAAGGAGACCCATCTCATCGGCAAGGTTCGGCTGGTAACCCACGGCAGATGGCATACGACCTAGAAGGGTCGAAACCTCAGAACCTGCCTGAGTAAAGCGGAAGATGTTGTCGATGAACAACAGAACGTCCTGCTTCTGAACATCGCGGAAGTACTCCGCCATGGTTAGAGCAGAAAGAGCTACGCGAAGACGGGTGCCAGGTGGCTCGTCCATCTGGCCGAAGACCAGTGCAGTCTTGTCGATAACGCCTGACTCGGTCATTTCGTCGATGAGGTCGTTACCTTCACGGGTACGCTCACCAACACCGGCGAATACAGACACGCCATCGTGGTTTTCTGCCACGCGGTAGATCATCTCTTGGATAAGAACGGTCTTACCAACACCAGCACCACCGAATAGACCGATCTTTCCACCCTGAACATAAGGGGTTAGAAGGTCGATGACCTTGATGCCGGTCTCGAACATGTTGGTCTTTGACTCAAGCTGGTCGAAAGCAGGTGGCTGACGGTGGATTGACCAACGCTCGTTGACCTCAATCTTCTCGCCAGGAGCTGCGTTTAGAACTTCACCGGTTACGTTGAATACGCGGCCCTTGGTCACGTCACCAACTGGCACCGAGATAGGTGCGCCGGTGTCGCTGACTAGTCCGCCACGAACCAAACCATCGGTTGGCTTCAGAGCGATGGCGCGAACTAGGTCGTCGCCAAGGTGCTGAGCAACCTCAAGAGTAAGAGTGGTCTTCTCGCCATCCAGGTTGATTTCAGTGGTGAGTGCGTTGTAGATCGCTGGGATTGCATCGTGTGGGAACTCGATATCAACCACAGGACCGGTAACGCGAGCAATGCGTCCGGTGCCCGCTGCTGGTGCAGCGACCTTCTTCTTGGTCTCGGCCATGTCTATTTCTTTCTCTTAGTCTTCGTCACCGGTGGTAGACAGTGCGTCTGCTCCACCAACGATTTCGGAAATCTGCTGGGTAATTTCTGACTGACGAGCTGAGTTGCTCAATCGGGTGTAGTTCTTGATGAGCTTTTCTGCGTTGTCGGTGGCCGACTTCATGGCCTTCTGACGTGCTGCGTGCTCAGAAGCTGCAGACTGCAACATTGCGTTGAAGATGCGGCTTTCGATGTAAACCGGTAGCAGTGCGTCGAGCACCTTGTTTACATCTGGCTCGAACTCGTATAGCGGGAACACTTCGCCGGCTGCAGGAGGCTCGGTGCCTTCCACTACCTCTAGAGGTAGCAAACGGACAACCTCAGGAACCTGGGCGATCATCGAAACGAAGCGGTTTGAAACTAGGTGAATTTCGTCAACGCCACCGTCTGCGTAGTCGGTGTTGAAGGCCGCTACAACAGCATCGGCGATCTCTTTGGCGGTGTCGAACTGTGGCAAGTCGGTGCCACCGATCCAGCTGCGAACAGCCTCACGACGACGGAATCCGAAGTAAGCAACAGCCTTGCGGCCAACGAGGTAGTACACAACCTCTTTGCCCTGCTCTTTAAGCAGGTTGGCAAGCTGGTCGGCCTCTTTGAGAACGTTTGATGAGAACGCACCGGCTAGACCACGGTCAGAAGTGAAAATCACAACCGCGGCACGATCGATGCGAGCTGGCTCGGTGGTTAGCGGGTGGTCAACATTCGAGAATGTGGCCACAGCCGAAACCGCGCGAGTGACTGCACGCGAGTATGGAGTTGATGCTGCAACGCGCTGCTGAGCCTTATAAATGCGCGAAGCGGAAATTAGCTCCATGGCGCGAGTGATCTTCTTGGTCGTCTGGGCAGACTTAATTTTCTGCCGGTAGACGCGAAGTTGCGCTCCCATGTCTCTCCGTTCCTAAATTCTGGTCGTCAGTTTGGATTGTCTCTAAAAGAGAAGAATTACTTCTTCTTCTTTTGCTTGACGATCTTTTCCTGAGTGACTTCTTCTTCGTCTAGGACTGATGCGTCGCCGGCTGAAGCTAGCGCTTCGCCACCCTTGGTTGCAAAGCTCTTCTTGAACTTAGCTACCTGCTTCTCAAGCTCTGCCACGGTGTCGCTCTCCAGCTTGCTGGTCTCGCGAATGGTGGTTAGAACCTTGGTGTTGCGACGTAGGTGCTCAAGAAGCTCAGCTTCGAAACGTAGAACGTCTTCGACTGGAACCTCGTCGAGCTTGCCGGTGGTACCGGCCCAGATCGATACGGTCTGCTCTTCAACAGGGAATGGTGAGTACTGAGGCTGCTTTAGAAGCTCCATCAGACGTGCACCACGAGCTAGCTGCTGGCGTGATGCTGCATCTAGGTCTGAAGCGAACATTGCGAATGCCTCTAGTGCGCGGTACTGAGCAAGCTCTAGCTTTAGGGTTCCTGAGACACCCTTGATGCCCTTAACCTGAGCCGCACCACCAACACGTGAAACCGAGATACCTACGTCGATAGCAGGGCGCTGGTTTGAGTTGAAGAGGTCTGACTGCAAGAAGATCTGACCGTCGGTGATCGAAATCACGTTGGTTGGAATGTATGCAGAAACGTCGTTCGCCTTGGTCTCGATGATTGGAAGACCAGTCATCGAACCGCCACCGAGCTCGTCGTTTAGCTTGGCACAACGCTC
>JBEEPX010000017.1:0-4522 GCA_041190885.1 Actinomycetota bacterium | reverse complement strand
GTCGCCCGCTGACAAAAGGTTTCGGTTCATGCTCACGCCTCAATCACCACTGCGTTTTTGCCATCTGATTCGTTCAATTGAACACGGATGCGCTCTTCGCGAGCGGTAGGCAGATTCTTGCCAACAAAGTCGGCACGAATTGGAAGTTCGCGGTGACCTCGATCAACCAAAACTGCCAGTCGAACGGCCCTAGGGCGTCCAAAGTCGTTGAGTGCATCGAGAGCAGCGCGAATTGTTCGCCCACTGAACAGAACATCGTCAACCAACACAACGACTTTGTCGTCAATGCCCTGGGCCGGAATGTGTGTCTCTGTGACATTTCTCACCGGGTTTTGGGCAAGATCATCGCGGTACATCGTGATATCGAGTCGACCCAGTAGTTCATCGACGTTGGTTTCGGGCTCGGCCTTTGCGATCACAGCGGCGATGCGCTCGGCGAGCAAAACGCCACGGGTAGGAATGCCCAGAATTACGAGGTTTTTGGTGCCACTCTTCTGCAGTGCAGTGTTGGCTTCGAGAATTTCATGAGCAATACGCGTAACCGCGCGATCGATGTCGTCGCTGCTCAAGACGGTGCGTGAAGACACGCCCACCTCCTTCTCCGTCTCTCTGGACGGTCTTTAAAGGATGTTGGACTTTATTGTAGCAGTCGAAAACCGCTACTTTGCTGACTTTGTTGCTGCAATCCTTGACAGCAGGCCATTGACGAATGAACCGGAGTCATCTGTCGAAAGCTCTTTGGCAAGGTCGACCGCCTCGTTAATTGCAACGGCATCTGGAACCTCGTCGTTGTGCAGGATTTCCCAGACAGCGCAGCGCAAAATGGCTCGATCTAGGTTAGGCATGCGGTCGAGAGCCCATCCCTGTGAGTAGGTTTCGAGCAAATCGTCGATCTCATCATGGTGTTCGATGATGCCTTCGACAATGTCACGGGCATAACCAAAGATTGCATCCTGGTTTTGACGGTCTGCGGCAAGGTCGGCTACTTCATTTAGCAGTTGAAGAGGCGAAATTTTGCGAAGGTCAGCCGCAAAAACGGCGTCAACAGCGCGCTTGCGAGCCTTAGTTCTAGCGCTCAACTTAGTCGGTCACGCGGCCGAGGTAGTCACCGGTGCGGGTGTCTACGCGAACCTTGGTGCCGATTTCGAGGAACAGAGGAACCTGAATGTTTAGGCCGGTCTCAACGGTCGCTGGCTTGGTGCCACCCGAAGAACGGTCGCCCTGAAGGCCAGGCTCGGTGTAGGTAACCTCGAGAACAACGCTTGCTGGAAGCTCAACGTAGATTGGGTTGCCTTCGTGCATTGCAACGACTGCCTCTTGGTTCTCAAGAAGGTAGTTGACTGCGTCGCCAACGGTTGCTTCGCTTAGGGTGACCTGGTCGTAGGTCTCGTTGTCCATGAAAATGAAGCCTTCACCATCGTTGTAGAGGTAGTTCATGTTTCGCTTGTCAACGTTGGCGGTCTCAACCTTTACGCCAGCGTTGAAGGTCTTGTCGACAACCTTGCCGGTTAGAACGTTCTTGAGCTTTGAACGCACGAACGCTGCGCCCTTGCCTGGCTTGACGTGCTGGAACTCGATTACAGCCCAAAGCTGTCCTTCGATGTTTAGAACCATGCCGTTCTTGAGGTCATTGGAAGTTGCCATGACGAATCACTCGTTTCAGATTGTTCAAAAAAATAAACGCAGATTGTGCGTTTGAACCATTCTAACCGATTTAGGCGGCTAGTTGGGTGAGCGCAAGTAGGTAGGACTCGGCGCCAAATCCCGCGATTACACCGGTTGCAACACCCGAAATAACGCTCTTGTGGCGAAACTCTTCACGTGTGTGCGGGTTGCTGAGATGCACCTCGATGAGTTTGCGGCCAGACTTGGTCACCTGAACTGCGGCATCGCGAACCGCATACGAGTAGTGAGTGAACGCTGCGGGGTTCAAAACCACATCCAGCCCGCGATCAACAGCCTCGTGCAACCAGCCAATAAGCTCTGATTCACTGTCGGTTTGACGCATTTCGACGGTGAAACCAAGGTCACCGGCACGCTTTTCAACCAATGCTTCTAGGCCGGCGTAGTCGACCGAACCATAGATGTCAGGCTCGCGCGAACCAAGGCGGCCCAAGTTAGGCCCGTTCAATACCAATACAGTCGACATACTTTCAGATTACCTAGTCTTCGAGAATCTCTTGATAAGCGGCGTGCAACATCTCTGGTGTCGGTGCGGTCATAATCGTTGGCTTGCCAATCGCGTCAAGCACAACAAAGCGCAGAGTTCCGGCGCGAGACTTCTTGTCGCGCTGCATGGTCTCGGTGAGCTGACCCCACTTTTCGGCCTTGTAGGTGGTGGGTAGTCCAAGAAGTTTGAGCACCGAGCGGTGGCGATCCACCACTTCGTCGCTCAATCGACCGGCAAGACGGGCAAGCTCGGCCACGAACACCATTCCGATCGCAATGGCTGCACCGTGACGCCACTTGTAGCGCTCCGCATGTTCAATTGCGTGACCCAAGGTGTGTCCATAGTTCAAAATCTCGCGCAATCCGGCCTCTTTGAAGTCTGAACCGACAACACGAGCTTTGATCGCCACCGAGCGTTCAATAATCTCCTGAAACTCCGGTGTTGCCGGGTCAGTTGCGATCGCTGGGTCCGCCTCGATAATTTCTAGGATGCGCTCGTCGGCGATGAAACCGTACTTCACGACCTCGCCAAAACCAGCCAAAATCTCGTTCTTCGCAAGCGTTAGCAAGGTGTCGAGATCGACGATCACAGCCGAGGGTGCATAGAAACTGCCGACAAGGTTCTTGCCCTCGCTGGTGTTGATTCCGGTTTTTCCGCCGATTGCGGCATCGACCATGCCAAGCAACGTAGTTGGAATCTGGATGAGCTTGACGCCTCGCAACCAAGTTGCGGCAACAAAACCAGCGAGGTCGGTGGTCGAGCCTCCCCCGAAGCCGATGATTGCGTCACTTCGAGTGAAGTCTGATTGCCCCAGGATTCCCCATAGGAAAGCAGCGACCTCGACCCGCTTAGCGTCTTCGCTGTCTGGCACGCCGGCAACTATAGCCTCGTATCCGCTTGCAACTAGAGATTCACGAAGCGCCTCTGCACTTGTGGTGAGGGCAACCGGGTGAACGATCAACACCTTTTGAACCGATGAGCCAAGAGCGGCAGGAACCTCGCCAAGCAGGGCTCGCCCGATCACAACATCGTATGGTGCGTCGCCTGAAACGGTAATCGTGGTTTGGCTCATTAGACGCCAACTTTCTCGCGTATTTCGGCGACGGTAGCATTCAGCGGTTGGCCGGATGTATTGATATTAAAGTCACAAATCGATTCGTAGATTGGCTTTCGCGCGTCATAAATTCGCTGCCAGTCATCGAGCCCATTCTTGAGTAGAGGGCGATTGCCGTTCTTAATTCTCGAGGCAATGTGCTTGCCGTCGGTTGCTAGGTAGACGACGGTTGTCGCGGTCAAGCGTGATCTCGACAGTTCGCTCAGCACAGCTCCGCCACCTGTGGCAACCACCCCAGGAGCGGAGATCGCTTGAGCCAAGACGAGTTCTTCTTGAGCGCGGAAAGAAGTTTCACCGTGGTTTTCGAAGTAGTCGGCGATGGCTCCATGCTTCGCGATGAACAACGCATCGGTATCAACAAAAGGTACTTTTAGGGCCTTAGCTAGCTTGCGGCCAACGGTGGTTTTGCCGACACCCATTGGGCCGACCAAAACAATCACCTCAGGCTTGGTAGGCACGGGCTATTTAGCGTCGAACGAAGCTAGCACGGCAGGAATGCTGGCCAGGTAGCTTTCTAGGTTTCGCTTGGTTTCAGCAACTGAGTCGCCACCGAATTTCTCGAGCACAGAATTGGCAATAACCAAGGCAACCATAGCTTCGGCAACAACACCCGCGGCAGGAACCGCGCATACGTCTGATCGCTGGTGGTGAGCCTTAGCGGCTTCGCCGGTGGCAACATCGATCGTGGCCAGGGCCTTAGGGATCGTAGAAATCGGCTTCATCGCTGCCCTCACGCGCAAGACCTCGCCATTTGACATACCGCCTTCTACACCGCCAGCGCGGTGAGAAAGGCGACGCACAATGCCATCAGAGTCTCGCTCGATTTCGTCGTGCGCTACAGAACCACGACGCTTGGCAGTTTCGAAGCCATCGCCCACCTCAACGCCCTTGATCGCTTGAATACCCATCAGCGCGGCAGCAAGTTGTGAATCGAGTCTGCGGTCCCAGTGCACAAACGTGCCAAGACCTGGAGGCAGACCATATACAAGCGTTTCAACAACTCCACCGAGAGTGTCGCCATCCTTGTGGCATTCATCGACCTCGGCGACCATCGCAGCCGAAACCTCGGGATTGAAACAACGCATCGGATCAGCGTCGAGCATTTCAACATCCGAAGGCGTTGGAACTGGAAGATCGGCGGAAGCCATTACCGGGCCGATGCCAACGGTGTGGGTAACCAGTTCAATGCCGAGTTGATTTAGGAAACTTGAAGCTACTGCCCCGAGGGCAACTCGTGC
>JBEEPX010000016.1:0-3831 GCA_041190885.1 Actinomycetota bacterium | reverse complement strand
CGCTCTAGGGCGGGGTCTTTTTCGATACGCTCGCGATACTCATCCAAAGTGGTTGCACCAATCAGGCGAAGTTCGCCTCGGGCAAGCATTGGCTTAAGCATGTTGGCGGCATCTTGGCCATCGCCCGCGCCGGCACCAACCAGGGTGTGAAGTTCGTCGATAAAGGTGATCACGCCACCCTCGGCGGCATTGATCTCGGCAAGCACCGCCTTTAGGCGTTCTTCGAATTCACCGCGATATTTCGCGCCGGCCACCATGGCAGCCAGGTCGAGCGAAATCAGCTGCTTACCCTTCAAACTCTCTGGCACGTCACCCGCGATGATGCGCTGAGCGAGGCCTTCGACCACCGCGGTCTTTCCAACGCCGGGCTCGCCAATGAGCACGGGGTTGTTTTTGGTTCGGCGGCTAAGCACCTGAGACACTCGGCGAATCTCGGCATCGCGGCCGATCACCGGGTCAAGCTTGCCCGCCTTGGCCACCTCGGTAAGGTTCACACCGTATTTTTCGAGGGCACTCTGTTGGTCTTCTTGCTGCATGTTTTGGTTGTTCACTTGGTTCTCCTTTCGCACAGGGTTGCTGCACTTTGCCCGAGTTCTTCGGGCCTGCGAAGTTCTACTTCGCCCGCCAAAGCACTACTTGCGTGTGCTTCGACGGTCTTTGGCCGCGAGTCAAACTCTCGACCCCTTGGTCACCGGCTGCGAACACTCGGTTGCCCGGGCGGTTCATCATCTCGTTGGCCAAGGCCTGTTCTAGATCACGAACTCTTTGTGAGAGTTCGGTGTTCTGATTTTCAAGTTCCAAAATTCTTCGGATGCCTTCGAGGCTGACGCCCTCGGATGAGAGGCGAGCAATCTCGCGAAGCTGGGCTACGTTGCGCATTGTGTAGCGACGGGTTTGACCACCGGTTCGCTCGGGAACCACAAGACCGATTCGGTCGTAGTCGCGCAGGGTTTGCGGGTGCATCATGGCCAACTCGGCCGCAACCGAAATTGCAAACAGTGGAGTGTTCTCGTCGAACTGTTCCATTTATTGCCTCCTTAGAGGAGCCCGGCTCTGCTGAGTAGGTCGGCGCGTGGGTCTTCTTCGGGCAATAGTCCGTCGAATTCCTCGAGCGCCTTTTTGGCCTTCTCACTCACATGCGAAGGCACCGCAATGTCAACGGTGGCAAGCAAGTCGCCCTCTGCCTTGGCAGTCACGACACCTCGACCCTTGACTCGAAGCACACGCCCGTTAGGCGTGCCAGGGGCAACCTTAAGCTTGACCGGTTCGCCACCGAGCGTTGGCACCTGAATGGTTGCACCCAGAACTGCCTCGGCAAAGGTGACCGGCACGGTCACGCGCAGGTTGTTGCCATCACGAGTGAACACCGGATGTGGTTTCACCGTGACGGTGATGATTAGGTCGCCAGCTGGTCCACCGTTTGGTGAAGGCTGACCCTTGCCCGCAATCTTGATCTTTTGGCCGTCTTGAACGCCCGCCGGAATCTTGATTGTGGTCGGTTCACCGCCGGCACGAAGGTTCAGCTTGATGCTGGTGCCCTTCACGCCATCGATGAAATCTAGGGTTTGCGTCGTGGTTAGGTCAGCGCCGCGCTGCGGACCGCGAGGGCCACCAAAGCCTCCGCCACCGCCGAATAGGTTCGAGAACACATCTTCGAAACCACCTCCGCCAAAGTTTGCGCCTCCCGGAAAACCTCCGGGAAAACCGCCACCAGCGCCGCCGGTAAATCGAGCTCCGCTGCCCATCGCGCGCATCTGGTCATACTCGGCGCGCTGATCTTTGTCAGACAGCACCGAGTACGCCTCAGATATCTCTTTGAACTTTGCCTCGGCCTTGGCGTCACCCGGGTTGGTGTCTGGGTGATACTGGCGAGAAAGTTTTCGATAGACCTTCTTTAGCTCGGCCTCAGACACGTCTTTAGATACGCCAAGAACCTTATAAAAGTCCTTGTCGAACCAATCTTGACTTGCCATTTATGAAACCTCGTTTATTCGAAATGCTTATTCGGCTGGGATGAAAACCGCGACCATTGCTGGTCGAAGTAGTCGGTCACCAAGTAGGTAACCCGGTTCAACGACATCGGCGATCACGTTTTCGGTGACCTCAGGGTTTGGAGTCTGAACCAAAGCGTTGTGCTGCTCTGGGTCGAACTTATCGCCCTTGGCACCAAACTGCTTCAGACCAAACTTGTCGCCTGCGTTGCGAATCTTTGAAACCACTGCGGCAAACGGTGAACCCTCAAGGTCGCCGTGATTCTCGGCGCGAGTCAGGTCATCGAGTGCCGGCAACAGCGCACGAAGAACTTCTGCAATTGCGGCGTTGCGCGCAACATCGCGGTCGCGCTCAACCCTCGCCTTGTAATTCACGAACTCCGCCTGCAGACGCTGCAAATCGGCAAGAAGTTCTGCCTCTTTCGACTGCGGCCCAAGGTCGTCAACCAGGTCGGCTAGAGCCTGATCAATCGGGTCGGTAATGTCGGCTTCGTTGGTGCCGGCTTCAGCAGACGACTCGCCCGCGCCTGACGCTGAAGATTCGGTCGCTTCGGTGGTGCCGGCTTCAGCTGACGACTCACCCGCAGGCGAGTCAGATGAAGAACGTGGCTCCTGTTCTGAATCTGATTCGCCGACGAGGTGGGAGTCGTCAGGAGAAACGAAGTCGCTCATTAGGCGTCCTTCTTGTCAGACTCTTCGTCATCAACAACTTCAGCGTCAACAACATCTTCACCCGAAGCCTCTTCGGCAGCCGCTTCACCCTCAGCAGGCTGCGCCGCATAGATCGCTTCGCCTAGCTTCTGCTGTGATTCGTTTAGCTTGTCGAGAGCGGTCTTCACTGCTTCGATGTCGTCTCCGGCGAGCGCGGTCTTTAGAGCATCAACGTCGGCCTGAACCGAGGTCTTTACATCCTCAGGTAGCTTCTCGTCGTTCTCTTTGATCAACTTCTCGATCTGGTAGACAAGGCCTTCAGCCGCATTGCGGGTGTCGGCTTCTTCGCGACGCTTCTTGTCTTCAGCTGCGTGCTCTTCGCCTTCGCGAACCATACGCTCGATGTCTTCTTTCGAAAGTGAAGAACCGCCGGTGATGGTGACCGAAGCCTCTTTGCCGGTGCCCTTGTCTTTTGCAGACACGTGCACGATGCCGTTGGCGTCGATGTCGAAGGTGACCTCGATCTGTGGCACACCGCGTGGTGCTGGTGCGATGCCCGATAGGTCAAAGTTGCCGAGTGACTTGTTGTCGCGAACGAACTCACGCTCACCCTGGTAAACCTGGATGCTCACCGATGGCTGGTTGTCGTCGGCGGTGGTGAAGGTCTCTGAACGCTTGGTTGGAATCGCGGTGTTGCGCTCGATCAACTTGGTCATGATGCCACCCTTGGTTTCGATACCAAGTGATAGCGGAGTGACGTCGATGAGTAGAACGTCTTTGCGCTCACCCTTTAGAACACCGGCCTGTAGCGATGCACCAACTGCGACAACCTCGTCAGGGTTTACACCCTTGTTTGGCTCGCGGCCACCGGTCAAGCTCTTGACTAGTTCGCTCACTGCAGGCATACGGGTTGAACCACCAACAAGCACAACGTGTGCAATGTCGGCGACCTTTACGCCAGCCTCGGCGATTACGTCGTTGAAAGGCTTCTTGGTGCGAGCCAATAGGTCTTCGGTTAGCTGCTCGAACTGGGCGCGAGTGATGGTCTCGTCAAGGTTCGCTGGGCCATTCTCGGTTAGCGATAGGTAAGGCAACTGAACGTTGGCCGACATCGACTGTGAAAGCTCTTTCTTGGCCTGCTCGGCAGCTTCCTTCAAACGCTGAAGGGCAATCTTGTCCTTCGATACGT
>JBEEPX010000015.1:0-4047 GCA_041190885.1 Actinomycetota bacterium | reverse complement strand
ACGCGGAAAATCTTTACCCCACGACCAATCCAAAGGCGCATGATTCTTAGCACCTCTGCATAGATGCCCTCCGGGTCATTGTCGAAGTTGACTGGGTAGATGTCTTGGTACTTCTTCGGAGGGTTTTCGGCATAGGCGATTGTGCCGTCGGCGCGAGTAGTGAACCATTCCGGATTGGTCTTTACCCAGGGGTGATCTGGTGATGCCTGCAGCGCTAGGTCAAGAGCGATCTCAATGCCCAGGGAGTTGGCGGCCTTAACGAAAGCCGCGAAGTCCTTCTCGGTGCCTAAATCAGGATGAATTGCGTCGTGTCCGCCGGCTGACGAACCAATGGCCCAAGGCGAGCCTGGATCTTGCGGACCTGCGACAAGCGTGTTGTTTGGGCCCTTGCGGTGTGCCGTGCCAATCGGGTGGATTGGTGGCATGTAGAGAACGTTGAAGCCCATCTCGGCAACCGCGGGCAAGCGCTTGGCGGCAGTTTTGAAATTGCCCGAGACCCAAGTTTTGGTCTTTTCGTCGAACTTTGCGCCTTCACTGCGGGGGAAGAATTCATACCAGGCGCCGACGCCGGCTAACTCTCGCTCGGTTTTTACTACGAATTCGTCGCTTAGCGTGATCAGGCTGCGAATTGGTTGAGCGGCGACTGCCTTCAAAACCTCGGCGCTCTCGGCATCGGCCAGGCGCGCCTTTGCGCTGCGGTTATTGTCGGCAAGCTTTTCAGCTAGCTCACCAAGAAGCTTTGCATTGGCCTTGGTGCGCCCCTTTTCGGCAGCCGCCCGATTGAACAGAACCTGTCCCTCGAGCATCATCAGTTCTTCGTCAACGCCGACTGCAATCTTTACGCTGGCGTTGTGGTGCCAAGTTTCATAGTCGTCTGCAAATGCACGAATTTTGAACCGATAGTCGCCGATCAGGCTGAGTTGAGCGCTTGTGTGCCAGCGATCTGAGCCAGGTGCCCCCGCGGTCATGCGGTGCACAGTCTCTTTGCCTGATGGGTCGGTTAGCAAAACCTCTACACCTAGGGCATCGTGACCTTCGCGAAACACCGTCGCACCGAATGGAATGACCTCGCCAGCGAAAGCCTTGGCCGGCCAACGACCACCTTCGACAGATGGGCTAACGGCCAGAATTGGCAGGCGGCCGAATGGGCGATCGTGTCTGAATGCGATGGTTTTGCTCACACTCCATAACTTAGCGAACGAATCCGCTGAAAACGCTTGCGTAACAAAGGCTTTACTTATCCGTTAGCAAAGCCGAAGCTTTGGCTGGTTAGAAAATCGCGCGGAAGAGCTGAATTGAAGTGCCCGAAAGAGTCACTGCGTCAAGCGGCGCGAACTTCTCAAACTCGTTGGGTGGTAACTCGTGCGCGCTATTCCAGATCAGTTCATAACCGACAACATCATCGTGTTCCGGAAGGGTCACAGACTTAGCGGTCTCGGAGCCATGAATTACTAGCACCAGAGCTTCGGTAACCTTGTCGGTCGTGTGCTTGGTTAGCCTCTGGATGGTTCGGCACTCTTGGTCGTGCCAGTTCTCTTCGCTCATGATTTCGCCATCGGCGTTGTACCACTTGACCATGTCGTGATCATCGGTCGCGTGATTGAAGTCACCAAAGGCCTTAGGGCGAAGCGATGGATAGGTGTGGCGAAGGTTCGTCAGGTAGGAGAACGTGGTCTCAAAGTCTTCTTGCTGACGGCTTAGATCCCAGTTCACCCAGCTCATCACGTTGTCTTGGCAGTAGGCGTTGTTGTTGCCATTCTGCGACTTGCCGCGTTCATCACCCGCGGTGACCATCGGAATGCCAGCCGAAAACAGTAGCGTTGCCATCAGGTTGCGGGCAGCTTTGCGGCGAACGGCGCGAACCTCGGGGCTTTCGCCGCCGCCCTCGTGACCGTGGTTGAACGAGTGATTGCCGTTGGTGCCGTCACGGTTGCTCTCGCCGTTGGCCTGGTTGTGCTTCACGTCGTAGCTGACCAGGTCTTTCAAGCAAAAACCATCGTGTGCGGTGATGAAGTTGATGCCGCCGAGCGGGCCACTTGGTCCGTCAACAATGTCGCGAGAACCGGCCAGTCTGGTTGCCAAATCGGCAACGCCGTTCCAGTGGCTTCCGCTGTTGCGAGCGGCCGCGATGTCTGAAAGCCAAAAACGTCGGATGCTGTCGCGGTACCGGTCGTTCCACTCGCTGAAGCGATCCGGGAAGTTTCCGGTCTGCCAGCCGCCAAGTCCAACATCCCAGGGTTCGACAATCATCTTGGTGTCTTTGAAGGTTTCGTCTTCGACGATGGCGCGAAGTAGAGGGTGGTTGGCATCGAAGTGGTTGATTTCGTTGCGAGCCAGGGTTGCCGCTAGGTCGAATCGATAGCCATCAATCTGAAGTTCGGTGGTCCAGTATCGAAGGCTCTCTAGAACCATGTGAACCACGTGTGGGTTGCCGAAATTCAGCGAGTTACCGCAGCCGGTGGTGTCGTGAAAGTAACCGTTGTCATCCATGCGGTAGTAGCTCGAGCTGTCAAGACCGCGGTAAGAGTAGGTGAGTCCGCCGCCGCCACCCTCGGCTGTGTGGTTGTAAACCACGTCGAGAATTACTTCGATGCCGTTACGGTGAAGTTCGCGAATCGAGGTCTTGAGCTCTTCGATTACAGCCTCGGGCCCCTGCTCTAGTGACTTTGCAGACGCATATCTTGGGTGCGGGCTGAAGAAGTTGATGGTGTTGTAGCCCCAGTAGTTGATCAAACCCATGTTCATCAGGCGCGGTTCTGAAATGAACATGTGAATCGGCAGAAGCTCGACCGCGTTTACACCGATCTTCTTTAGGTGGGCGATTGTGGCCGGGTGTCCGAGAGCTGCATAGGTGCCGCGAATGTCATCCGGAATTTCACTGTTGCCGCGGGTTAGGCCGCGAGCGTGCGCTTCGTAGATGATGAGTTCATCAAGGGGAATATTTGGTTTTTCGACGCCCTGCCAGTCGAAGCTGCCATCGATAACGACGCAGTGGTATTCACGGGCGCTCTCGCGAACCACACCTTTGGCGTATGGGTCAATCAAGTGAAGGCTCGGGTTGAATGAGTTGCGCGGCGCATCTGGGCCATCTGCGCGTAGTGCATATTTAGCCCCGGGCTTTAGATCTGGGTGGCTAACCTGCCAAATGTGGTTGTCGCCCTTGACTAAGTTCAAGATCAAATCTGTCTGGCTTGGGTCGGCTTTATCAAGGATGCAAAGCTCGATGCTGGTTGCGTTTTCTGAGTAAACCCGAAGCGTGCCAACGCCACCACTAATGGTCACGCCCATGGTTCCAGGGGTCGGCATCGATTCAGACATAGGTGAAAGCCTACCCAACCTTGGGTTTCAAACTGATTAACCAATGCCAACGAAAGTAGGCTTGAACCATGACCGTTTATCTCGACCACGCAGCCACAACGCCGCTGCGGCCCGAGGCGCTTGAGGTGCTTCGCGGGCAGCTTGAGCTGGTGGGCAACCCATCTTCGGTTCACCAGTTTGGTCAATCTGCAAGGCGAGTTCTCGAAGAGGCGCGCGAGTCGATTGCCGAATCGCTTGATTGCAATCGCAGCGAGGTCATTTTTACGTCGGGTGGCACCGAGAGCGACAATTTGGCGATCAAGGGTCTCTATTGGCAGCAAAATCACGGGGATGCCGCTAAGCGGCTGATCGTCAGCGCCTATACCGAGCACCATGCGGTAATTGACGCGATCGAATGGCTCGAGAAGGAGCAAGGGGCCGAGGCAATTTGGTTGCCCGTCTCACCCGAAGGTGTTGTCGACATTGCTGCGCTCGAGAGTTTGCTTGAAGCACGGGGGCACGAAGTCGCCCTGATCACTCTCATGTGGGCAAACAACGAGACCGGCGTTTTGACCGACATTCAGGCAGTTACCCAACTTGCCAGTAAGTTCGGGGTTCCGGTTCACAGTGATGCCGTTGCTGCGCTTGGTCATACCGAAATTAGTTTCGCAAAATCTGGTCTGGCGGCGATGTCTATTTCGGCTCACAAGGTTGGCGGCCCGGTTGGAGTGGGCGCGCTTTTGGTTGCTC
>JBEEPX010000014.1:0-10356 GCA_041190885.1 Actinomycetota bacterium | reverse complement strand
TGCGAGCCGGGTCGATTTCGCGGCGCTTCTTCGGGGTCTCAATCTTCTCGCGCCCAGCCATGAATGCGCCGGTGACAGAGTTCTTGTTTTCGAGTAGCTCTTTG
The DNA here is from genome assembly GCA_041190885.1 of Actinomycetota bacterium. Classification (GTDB taxonomy): domain Bacteria; phylum Actinomycetota; class Actinomycetes; order Actinomycetales; family Microbacteriaceae; genus Rhodoluna. Next base: position 10,252 of record JBEEPX010000014.1, on the reverse strand, counting down.
TAAGGGCCGCTGTGAACCACGGTTCCGCCATTAACGCCAGCACCGGGACCGATGTCGACGATCCAGTCGGAGGCCTTGATTGTGTCTTCGTCGTGCTCGACGACGATAAGAGTGTTACCAAGGTCGCGAAGCTTTAGCAAGGTGTCGATAAGACGGCGGTTGTCGCGCTGGTGCAAGCCGATGCTCGGTTCGTCTAGAACGTAAAGAACGCCGGTTAGACCAGAACCAATCTGAGTAGCCAAACGGATGCGTTGCGCTTCGCCTCCAGAAAGGCTGCCGGCGGCACGTTCCAGGCTCAGGTAGTCGAGGCCAACGGCGATCAAGAAGTCTAGGCGGGCACGAATCTCGCGCAGCACCTGAGCGGCGATCTTCACATCGCGGTCATCCAGGGTGATTTTGTCGAAGAATTCGACGGCCTCGCCAAGACTCATCGCGGCAACTTCGGCAATTGAGCGATCGTCAACCTTTACTGCCAAAACCTCTGGCTTTAGGCGCTTGCCATCACAGGCCGAGCAAGGAACCTCGCGCAAAAATCCGCTCCAGCGGCCTCGGGCAAAGTCGTTCTCTGATTCGAGGTACTTGCGCTCGATGTAGCTCAGCACGCCTTCAAATCCAGTGGTGTAGCGCAACTCGCGGCCATATCGGTTTTTCCACTTGACCTGAACGTCGAAATTGTTGCCGTGAAGCACCGCCTGCTGCACTTCTTCGGGCAGTTTGTTCCAAGGGGTGTCGAGTGAGAATTCCATGTCGGCAGCTAGGCCTTCGAGCATGCGAGTGAAATAACTGAACAGACCCTTGCCCTGGGTAGACCAAGGCAGAATAACTCCCCCGTTGATGCTCGCTTCGTGGTCACCAATTACAAGGTCGGCATCCACTGCCTGCTTGGTGCCAAGGCCAGAACAGGTTGGGCAGGCGCCGAATGGGGCGTTGAACGAGAAGGTTCGAGGTTCGATCTCAGTCAGACTCAACGGGTGTTCGTTCGGGCAAGACATCTTCTCGCTAAAGACTCGAGTCTTGGTTGGGCCATCGGCCACGTCGACGAGGTCGATCAAGATTCTTCCGCCGGCAAGTTTTAGCGCTGTCTCGACAGAGTCTGCCAGGCGACCGATGATGTCTGGCTTGTTGACCAGGCGGTCAACCACCACTGAGATGTCGTGCTTGAAGGTCTTCTTGAGCGGCTGAGCCTCGGCAAGCTGAACTACCTCGCCATCAACGACTGCACGAGCGAAACCCTGGGCGTTTAGATCGCGAAACAGGTCGACAAACTCGCCCTTCTTCTGGTCGACAATCTGCGCCAAAATCTGAAAACGAGTGCCCTCCGGCATCTCGAGAATCTGGTCAACGATTTGCTGCGGTGTTTGCTTGACGATCTTCTCGCCACATTCGGCGCAATATGGCACACCAACTCGAGCCCAAAGCAAGCGAAGGTAGTCGTGAATCTCGGTAATGGTTCCCACGGTCGAACGCGGGTTGCGGTTAGTAGATTTCTGGTCGATCGATACCGCCGGGCTCAAACCCTCGATGAAGTCGACGTCGGGGCGGTCTACCTGGCCCAAAAACTGGCGGGCATAGGCCGATAGCGATTCAACGTAACGTCGCTGACCCTCGGCAAAAATGGTGTCAAATGCCAGCGAAGACTTACCCGAACCGCTCAAGCCTGTGAAGACCACCATCGAGTCGCGCGGTATTTCGAGGTTCACGTTTTGCAGGTTGTGAACGCGTGCGCCCTTGATGATGAGCTTGTTGTTGTGGTGGATCTGGCTAATAGACACCATGAAAGTTTAACCTCGCTGCTAACGGCGGCACGCCTAGGCGTGACCTGCCTTTTCCATTTGGCGAAGCTCGTGCTTCAATTCTGAAATCTCATCTCGCAAACGTGCTGCCAACTCAAATTTGAGTTCGACTGCCGCTGCCTTCATCTGCTCGTCAAGGTCAACAACCACGGCCAGAATCTCGTTGTATGCCATTCCCGCGATGCCCTTTCGAGCCTTCATCGGAATGACGGTCTTGCCATCCTTGCTGCGCTTGTTCTTTTGGGCAGCCTCAAGCAATTGAGCGGTGTCCTCTTCTTCGCGAAGAATCTGGTCGGTGATGTCGGCAATCTTCTTGCGTAGCGGCTGCGGGTCAACGCCTCGTTCGAGGTTGTAAGCGACCTGTTTCGCGCGACGGCGATTGGTCTCATCGATTGCTCTTGCCATCGAGTCGGTCACGTTGTCGGCATACATGTGAACTTGACCGTTCACGTTTCGGGCAGCGCGGCCGATTGTCTGAATCAAGGATGTGGTGGATCTCAGGAAGCCCTCTTTATCGGCGTCGAGAATGCTCACCAGCGAAACCTCGGGAAGGTCGAGGCCCTCGCGAAGCAGGTTGATTCCAATCAGCACATCAAACAGGCCGCTGCGAAGCTCACGCAGCAGCTCAACGCGGCGCAGGGTGTCAACATCCGAGTGCAGGTAGCGAACGCGAACGCCAGCTTCGGTCAAGAAGTCGGTCAATTCCTCGGCCATCTTCTTGGTCAGAGTCGTGACCAGTACGCGCTCGTCCTTTGCCGCCCTTACTCTGATTTCCTCGAGCAAGTCATCGATTTGGCCCTTGCTTGGCTTAATCACGATTTCAGGGTCGATTAGGCCGGTTGGGCGAATAATCTGCTCGACTACGCCGGCGCCAAGGTTCATCTCGTATTTGCCAGGTGTAGCCGATAGATAGACGGTCTGGCCGACTCGCTCGAGAAATTCGCTGAACTTCAGCGGGCGGTTGTCTAGGGCCGACGGCAATCTGAAGCCGTGCTCAACCAGAGTTCGCTTGCGGCTCGAGTCACCCTCATACATGGCACCGATTTGCGGCACTGTCGCGTGCGATTCGTCGATGACGGTCAGAAAGTCCTCAGGGAAATAGTCCAGCAAGCAGGCGCCAGCCTCCCCCGGGCCGCGTCCGTCAATATGGCGCGAATAGTTTTCGATGCCACTGCAAAATCCGAGTTCCTTGATCATCTCGAGGTCGAAGGTTGTTCGCATCTTCAAGCGCTGGGCCTCGAGCAACTTGCCCTGAGTTTCGAGTTCTTTGACACGCCAAACCAGCTCTTCTTCGATGGCTTCCATGGCCTTGGCCATGCGCTCGACCGGGGCAACATAGTAGGAGGCTGGGAAGATGGCGACAGCCTTTTCTTCTCGCTGAATCTCACCGGTCAAAGGCGAAAGTGAATAGATTGCCTCAACCTCATCGCCGAAGAATTCGATGCGCGTGGCGAGTTCGTCATAAACCGGGATGATCTCGATGGTGTCGCCCTTGACGCGGAAATTGCCGCGTGAAAAGTCAAAGTCGTTTCGCTTGTATTGAAGGTCAACGAATTTACGAATCAGAGCATCGCGGTCGATTCGATCGCCTACCTGGATCGCCACGCTTTGATTCAGGTATTCCGCGGGAGCACCGAGGCCGTAGATGCACGAAACAGTTGATACAACAACAACGTCTCGTCGGCTCAGCAAGCTCATCGTTGCCTTGTAGCGAAGTCGCTCGACCTCTTCGTTTATCGAGGAGTCTTTCTCGATGAAGGTGTCTGTCTGAGGAACGTAGGCCTCAGGCTGGTAGTAGTCGTAGTAGCTGACGAAGTATTCGACGGCGTTATTTGGAAGCAACTCGCGAAACTCGTTTACCAACTGAGCCGCAAGAGTCTTGTTGTGCGCCAAAACCAAGGTCGGCTTCTGAACAGCCTCGATCAACCAAGCGGTGGTTGCGGACTTTCCCGTACCGGTCGCGCCGAGCAGCACGACATCTTTTTCACCGGCATTGATTCGTGCGGCAAGGTCGGCAATTGCGGTTGGCTGGTCACCCGAGGGCGTGTACTCGCTGATTACCTCAAAGGGCGCAAAAGATCTGGTCGGTTCCATGTCGTTATTCTCAAGCGGAATGCTTGGCCAATGCTTCCCGTTCGATCTGTTTCCAGATTGCTGTCGCATCTGCGAGCATCAGTTCGAGGCTCTGGTTTGCATTCAAAATTAAGTCGGCTACGTTCGCGCGCTGAGCCGGGCTGGCCTGTGACGCTATTCGAGCCTCTGCCTCTTGCTTAGTCATGCCGCGATTCTGAACTAGACGCTCGATCTGCTTCTCTACCGGGGCCTCGACTGTGATGACCTTGTCGAACGGCAAATCGACCGATGCCTCGACCAAAAGCGGCACGTTGTAGATCACAATCGCGTTATCTGGCTGCGCGGCAACCTGCGCCTTGGCCTCGGCTTTAACGAGCGGGTGCACGATGGCTTCTAGCGCCTGGCGTTTGGTAGCATCGGCAAAAACTATTGAACCTAGTTTTGAGCGATTCAGCGAGCCGTCACTCTCGAAAACACCGTCTCCAAATTCTGCACGGATGCCAGCTGCACCCCGGCTGCCTGGCGCAACCACCTGTCGAGCCAGTTGATCGGCATCGATTTCGAAACCCCCGAGGCTAGCCCAGTGCGCAGCGACGGTGGACTTGCCTGAAGCAATCCCACCGGTGAGGCCGACTATGTACATTCTCTAAGCCTAAATCTCTGGCGAGCTCAGTGAAACGATTCTTAAGGTTAAAGCGAAACGGGCCGACCTGGTGGTCGACCCGCTTCGATTGCTGAGTATTACTCGGCGCTCTTTAGCTTGTCGCGAAGAGCTGCAAGTGACTCGTCTGAAGCCAAGGTGCCGGCCTCTGATGACTCGCTTGAGTAGCTTGATGATGAAGACGCTGCTGCTGGAGCTTCGCTAACCTCTGGAAGCTTTGCTGCTGCCTCGTTGGCTGCTGCAACCTGCTTCTTGTGCTCTTCCCAGCGTGCGTGAGCCTCGGCGTATTCCTTCTCCCACTTGGCGCGTGCTTCTTCGAAGCCAGCCTTCCATTCGTTGGTCTTAGGGTCGAAGCCTTCAGGGTACTTGTACTGACCGGTCTCGTCGTAGTCTGCAGCCATACCGTAAAGAGCTGGGTTGAAGTCGGTGCCCTCTGGGTCTACCTCTTCGTTAGCCTGCTTTAGCGATAGTGAGATGCGGCGACGCTCTAGGTCGATGTCGATTACCTTGACGAAAACATCCTGGTTTACCGAAACAACCTGCTCGGCTAGCTCGATGTGACGTGAAGATAGCTCTGAGATGTGAACTAGACCCTCGATGCCGTCTGCAACGCGAACGAACGCACCGAATGGAACGAGCTTGGTCACCTTTCCAGGTGCGTACTGTCCGATTGCGTGGGTGCGAGCGAATACCTGCCATGGGTCTTCCTGGGTTGCCTTTAGCGATAGCGACACGCGCTCGCGCTCCTGGTCAACTTCAAGAACCTCAACGGTAACTTCCTGGCCGATTTCAACAACTTCAGAGGCGTGCTCAATGTGCTTCCATGAAAGCTCTGAAACGTGAACTAGACCATCTACGCCACCAAGATCGATGAACGCACCGAAGTTGACGATAGATGAAACAACACCGGTGCGGATCTGGCCCTTGGCTAGGTCTGCTAGGAAGGTGCTGCGTGAAGCTGACTGTGACTCTTCAAGAAGTGCACGGCGTGAAAGAACTACGTTGTTGCGGTTCTTGTCTAGCTCAAGAATCTTGGCTTCGACCTTCTGGCCTAGGTAAGGACCTAGGTCGCGAACGCGGCGAAGCTCGATTAGAGATGCAGGAAGGAAGCCACGAAGGCCGATGTCTACGATCAGACCACCCTTAACAACCTCGATAACAACACCGGTAACGGTGCCGTCTGCTTCTTTGACCTTCTCGACGTCGCCCCATGCACGCTCGTACTGTGCGCGCTTCTTCGAAAGGATTAGGCGGCCTTCTTTGTCTTCCTTCTGAAGAACAAGTGCCTCTACGGTGTCGCCAACTGCAACGATCTCTGATGGATCTGCATCGTGGCGGATTGAAAGTTCGCGTGAAGGGATTACACCCTCAGTCTTGTAACCGACGTCAAGAAGAACTTCGTCGCGGTCGATTTTTACTACGGTGCCTTCGATTAGGTCGCCGTCGTTGAAGAACTTCAGGGTTGCTTCTACTGCTGCAAGGAAGTCTTCTGCAGAGCCGATGTCGTTTACGGCGATCTGCTTGGTGGTCTTTGAGGTCATGTGTTTATTTACTCTTAACGGGCATTACTCGGGTCGCGACAAACTGGCAAAGATTTTCTTTGGGCCTAATCGCAACAATGGATTGGGATTGCGCAAAAAACACGCCCCTCTAGCCTAGCCGATTTATGAGGGCGAGACAACGGTTTTTAGGCGCTCCAGCAAGGATTGTTCGTCTGGTCCGGTGACCTCAACAATGATCCGATCGCCGGCTTTGGCGCCTAGGGCCATGATGGTCAAAATGCTGTCGCCGCGGCCCGGTGTTCCACCAGGCTTAGAAACCAAAACGACGTGGCCCTCGGTTTGCGAAAGTCTTGCGAATTCTGCGGCTGGTCTGGCATGCAAACCCTCCGCGTTTCGCACCGTTAGGTTCTCCCTAACCATTAGTGACCCGCCGCATCCCAACTGCGACCGATGCCGATGTGAACTTCAAGCGGCACCGAGAGTTCAACAACGTTTTGCATTTCGGCGATGACCAGCTCTTTGAGTGCTTCCAGTTCGCCCGCGGCAACCTCAAAGACGAGTTCGTCGTGAACCTGAAGCAGCATTCGGCTCTTCAGCTGGTTCTCAATCATCCGTGCATCAATCTTGGTCATGGCTAACTTCATGATGTCGGCCGCGGTCCCCTGAATCGGTGCATTTAGCGCTGCTCTTCTAGCGTTTTCACGAAGCTGAAAGATCTTGCTGTTGAGGTCATCGAACGGGCGACGTCGGCCGTAGGTGGTTACCGTGTAGCCAACGGTCTTGGCCTCGTCAACCACGGTTGCCAGGTAACGCTTCACTCCCCCGAATCGAGCAAAGTAGTCGGCCATGAGTTGCTTGGCCTCGCCATTAGGAATTCGCAGTTGCTTTGCCAGTCCGTATTCGCTGAGCCCATAGACCAAGCCGTAGCTCATGGCCTTTACTTTCGATCGCATAGCTGAGTCGACTTCTTCGGGCTTGACTCCATAGATACGTGCGCCAACAAAACGGTGAAGGTCTTCGCCGGTCTTAAACGCCTCGATGATGCCCTCGTCTTCAGATAGGTGAGCCATGATGCGCATTTCGATCTGTGAATAGTCGGCGGTCAGAAGGGTTTCATAACCTTCGCCAACGATGAATGCATCGCGGATTTCTCGACCGCGTTCGCTCTTGATCGGAATGTTCTGCAGGTTTGGTGCCTCAGAAGACAAGCGGCCGGTCGAGGTGCCGGTTTGAACGTAGTTGGTGTGGATTCGGCCGTCGGCGCCAACTGCCTTGAGAACAATTTCGACAATCTGGCGGATCTTGGTTACTTCGCGGTGCTCCAGGAGCTTTTCTAGGAACGGGTGGCCGGTTTGCTCAAAGAGTTCGTTTAGAGCCGCAGCATTGGTTGAGAAGCCGGTCTTGACCGCCTTGGTTCCAACCATGCCAAGCTCATCGAACAACACGGTTTGCAGCTGCTTAGGCGAAGCCAAATTGATTTCGTGACCGATGATTTCGTAAGCCGCCTTGGCAACCTGACTGACTTCGGTCGACAGACGCTCAAACAGGGCCTCGAGCTTGGCAACATCGATCGCGACTCCGTTATGCTCCATGCGCGCAAGAGTTTGCACCGTGGGCAACTCAATCTCGCCATAGACCCGAAGCTGATCTTCGCCCTCAACCAAGCTGTAAAGCTTGCCGCTGAGCAAGATCGCAAGCCAAGCATCGAGACTGATGTCGGTTGAATCTTCACTTACTAGCTGGTTAGGGTCACCGCGTTTGACCGAGTGGCCCAGGTATTCCAAGGCAAGATCATCAATTTCGTAGCCCCGCCGCACCGGGTTTAGCAGGTAGGCCATTAGCAGCGGGTCGTAATCGACGCCATCGATCTCTACGCCCAAGTCGAGAAGAGCGCGAGCGACATCCTTGGCTTTGAAAACCGATTTCTTGACTGTCGCGTCGGTTAGCCAAACGCCAAGGACTGACGTGACCTGATCTGCCGATTCGGGCTGCCAGAATCGCCTAACGGTGTCGGTTGCAAAACCGATTGATGCGATTTTGTCTGAAACGAATTCGAAAGCCAGACCGATGGTGCCGGTTTGCTCTTTCAACCATGAAACGAGTTCGGCTGACTTTAGCTCAGTGCTTTCGGGAACGGCGATATCGTCGAACACTGCGGCGGCTGGCTCTTCAGCAAACGCTGCATCAAATGCTGCTTTGGTATCGCCGGCCGCACTTGAAGTTGCGCCAGAGCCACCACGAAGTCGCAGTACTCGCTCAGTAAGAGTTTTGAAGGCAAGCTTGCCGAAAACTTGGCGCACGGCGACCTCGTCGACCGGTCCAAGCTCAAGTTGAGATTGATCGACCGGTAGGTCTAGGTCACGAACCAGGTGATTTAGTCTGCGGTTTCGAACTGCCAACTCGCGGTGTTCGCGAAGGCTCTCGCCAACTTTTCCAGGGATGTCAGCTGCCGCTTCAAGCACACCGGCTAGGTTGCCATACTGCTGAAGCCATTTGGCTGCGGTCTTTGGGCCTACACCCGGAATTCCAGGCAGATTGTCTGAGGTTTCGCCTACCAAAGCGGCCAGATCCGGATACTGCTTGGCGTGGATACCGTACTTCTCGAGAACCGCGGCGTCATCCATGCGAGCCAAATTGAGAACACCCTTGACCGGATAGAGAATCGTGGTTCGTTCACTGATGAGCTGGAATGTGTCGCGGTCTCCAGAGACGATGAATACATCAAAGCCCTTTTCGGCGCTCTGGTCGGCCAGACTGGCGATGATGTCGTCGGCTTCGTAGTTTTCGCGAGTTATTGTGACGATGTTCATCGCCTTAAGGGCTTCGGTCAAAAGCTCGGTTTGGCCGTTGAATTCTGGTGGGGTCTCGCCGCGGGTGCCTTTGTATTCCGGATATTCTTCGGTTCTGAATGAGCTGCGAGAAAGATCAAAGGCAACTGCCAGGTGGGTGGGCTTCTCGGCTTGCAAAATATTTAGCAACATCGAGATAAAGCCGTGCACCGCATTGGTGTGCTGACCATCCGGGGTCTTGAAGCTGTCGGGGCTCAAGGCATAGAACGCTCTAAAGGCCAATGAATGCCCATCAATGAGCAGAAGAGTAGGCTTTGGATTAGCGTTCATGAGGCAAGCCTACTTTGCCTGACCGACCTTTTCAGGAGCAACGATTGACTAAGCCAGAACCAAAGTTGAGTGCCGCAGCGGCCGAACTAAGCAAACTTCGCGGGTTGGGCTTGCTCGCCGAAAGAATGGGAATCGAGCTTTTAGAGCTAAGTGCCGAACGCGCTGTGGCAACTATGCCCGTTGAGGGAAACACTCAGCCACTCGGGGTTCTGCACGGTGGTGCACACGTAGTGCTCGGTGAAACTCTGGGCAGCTTTGCAGCTAACGTCTGGGCCTATCCAGATTCGGTGGCGGTAGGTATTGAAATCAATGCTTCACACAGTCGTTCTGTGACCAGCGGCAAAGTTACCGCGGTTTGCACCGCCTTATCTCTAGGCCGTTCACTCACCACTCACGAGATCGTGATTTCGGATGAAGAGGGCCGCCGACTTTCGACGGTTCGCATCACAAACTTCATCAAAGCCAAGAAATAGGCTTATTTCTCTTTTGGTGCGCCCAACTGCTCGATGACTGTGGTGGCTACCTCTTGCATTGTCAATCTGCGGTCCATTGAAGCTTTTTGAATCCAGCGGAACGCCTCTGGCTCGGTTAGGTTCATCTTTTCGTTTAGAAGGCCCTTGGCGCGATCAACAAGTTTTCTGGTCTCGAAGCGCTCGTTGAGGTCTTGAATCTCGGCTTCGAGTGCAGTGAATTGCGCGTGACGGCTCAGGGCGATTTCGATTGCCGGCATTAGGTCGTTCGGTGTAAAAGGCTTCACCACGTACGCCATTGCGCCAGCCTCGCTAGCTCTGTCAACCAACTCTTTTTGGCTAAACGCGGTGAGTAAAACCACCGGAATCTTCATCGGTGCGATCTTCTCGGCGGCCGTGATGCCATCCATGTTTGGCATCTTGATGTCCATGACCAAGAGATCTGGCTTGTGTTGCTCGCATAGGGCAACGGCTTGTTCGCCATCCCCCGCTTCGGCAACTACGTCAAAACCGTACTCGCGAAGGGTCTCAACAATGTCCATGCGGATCAGAGACTCATCCTCTGCCACGATTACTCTGCGCTGCGCTGCTGCATCTGCCATGGCAACAACCTTATTGGTTAACCACTCGATTT
>JBEEPX010000013.1:0-31868 GCA_041190885.1 Actinomycetota bacterium | reverse complement strand
GCGCCTGAAGGCAAGTAGAGCAGCATCGGGGTCGCTGCCCTCTGCAAACCATTGCAGCAAAACCGGTAGGAGCTGTCTTTGGATGGCAGCCCTTCGAGATAATCCGCTGGTTAGGGCATTGATGTGCGAAACCGCACCTCTGGCATCCGCAAAGCCAACCGCTCTGAGGCGATCCTCTACCTGACTAGAGGTGAGCTCAAGAGTGTCCATTTTGGACACGGCTGAAAGGAGTGGGCGATAAAAGAGTTGTTGGTGAAGCGAACGTACTTCGAGTTTTACGGCGTCCCAGTTGGCCAGCAGGGCCTCATCAGACCACTTAATGTCTATCGACCTTGCAATTGCTCGAACTTTGGCAGCAGAGGTCGGCATTAGGTGGGTGCGCCTCATGTCTGACATTTGTATGCGGTGTTCGATTAGTCGCAAGAAGCGATAGTGCTTTGAGAACTTAGCGGCATCGAGACGGCTGATGTAGCCTGCTGCGGCAAGCGAATCAATAGCACCAATGGTGTCGCGATGTCTCACAGATTCATCAGAACGACCGTGTACCAATTGCAAAAGCTGCACCGTGAACTCAATGTCACGCAAGCCCCCGGGGCCCAACTTGATTTGATAGTCAATTTCGTTTGCCGGAATGTACTCGAGCACGCGCTCACGCATCTTCTGAACTGACTCAACAAAGTTTTCCCTGGACGAAGATGCCCACACCTTGGGCGATAGAGCGTCGACATACGCGTTGCCCAAATCCAGGTCGCCAGAAATCGGTCTCGCCTTTAGCAGAGCCTGAAATTCCCAACTTTGTGCCCAGCGATCGTAGTAACTAACGTGCGAATCCAATGTACGAACGAGTGCACCTGACTTGCCCTCGGGCCGTAAGTTCGGGTCGACTTGCCAAAGCATGGGCTCAGTGGCGGTTCCATCAATTGCACGCATCATTCTCGTGGCCAATCGCGTGGCCACTTCTACCGCGCGCTGGTTATCGAGCTCTGGTGAACCAGATTCGGCGACGAAAATCACATCGACATCGCTGATGTAGTTCAACTCACGCGCGCCGCACTTACCCATGGCGATAACGGTGAACTTGGTACCGTCTACTTCGGACTTGGTGAAGACTCCGTGCTCGGTTGAATTCTTCAGCTCGAAACGTGCGATGGCGATTGCCGCCTCTAGAGCGGCAGCAGCAATGTCTGCAAGTGCAGCTGCTACAAGCGGTTGGCCGAGCTGAGGGTCTGCTTGGGATACATCGAATACCGCGATCGACAAAAGCTCTTGCCGGTATGCACGCCTCAGCGCATTCCAAGCATCCGTGCTTTGAAAACCGTCTTTGAGATGACCCTCGACAGCCGCAACGATTCGCTTCTTGTAGTCAGCTTCAGAGCCCAGCAAGGCAGGCTTCTCAAACAACTTGAGTTGTTCAGGATATCGTCTGACGAAGTCTGTGAGGGCGGATGAAGCGCCCAATAGCATGCAGAGGCGATTAGCTGAATCGGGCTTCTTCAGCAAGTTCTTGACTTGCGCCTTATCTAGATCGGCAAGAGATAGCAGGGCGTTCAAAGCCTGATCGGGATCGGCTGATAGCCCAAGTGACGCAATTGCCGAGCGACCGGAATCACCAACTTTGGCAACAAGCTCATCTAGCTTCGAGACCGTGCTCGATAGGTCACTGAAACCGTATCTTGCTAGTTCGGAGAGGCCCGATGCCCTATCCGTGTAGGCCACGACTTTTACAGGGTTTCTAGGTTCTGCTTCAACTCGAATGGTGTTACTTGAGCGCGATACTCACTCCACTCGCGGCGCTTATTGGCAAGTACGTAGCTAAATACCTCTTCGCCAAGAGTCTCGGCGGCCAGCTCTGATTCCTCGAGCTTGCGAATGGCGTGGTCGAGGCTTTGCGGAAGCGGCTGAATACCCATGGCGCGACGTTCGGCGTCGTTGAGTGACCAAACGTTGTCTTCGGTTTCCGAAGGAAGTTGGTACTCCTCCTGGATTCCCTTTAGACCAGCAGAAAGAAGCAAGGCATAAGCAAGGTAAGGGTTAGCCGCTGAATCGATGGCACGATACTCGATACGTGAGCTTTGTCCCTTTGCTGGTTTGTATAGCGGAACGCGAATGAGCGCAGAGCGGTTGTTGTGACCCCAGCAGACGAAGCTCGGAGCCTCACCGCCACCCCAGAGGCGTTTGTATGAGTTCACATACTGGTTAGTAACCGCAGTGATTTCGGGTGCGTGACGCAAAAGGCCGGCGATGAAGTGTTTGGCTGTCTTCGACAGGTGGTACTGAGAGCCTGCCTCGAAGAAGGCGTTGGTGTCACCCTCGAAGAGAGACATGTGAGTGTGCATTCCAGAGCCCGGGTGCTGAGTGAACGGCTTAGGCATAAAAGTGGCGTAAACGCCCTGCTCAATGGCGACCTCTTTGATGACAGTCCTAAAGGTCATGATGTTGTCAGCCATGGTCAGCGCATCCGCGTAACGAAGGTCAATCTCGTTCTGACCGGGACCACCCTCGTGGTGGCTAAATTCAACGCTGATGCCAAGTTGCTCGAGCATCGACACCGCGCGGCGTCTGAAGTCGTGAGCGGTTCCGCCTGGAACGTTGTCAAAGTAGCCAGCCTTATCGACTGGAACTGGCTCACCGTCTGGACCCAACTCGGTTGACTTTAGAAGGTAGAACTCGATTTCTGGGTGAATGTAGAACGAGAAACCAAGGTCAGAGGCTTTAGCCAGCGCACGACGAAGAACGTTACGTGGGTCGGCCGCGGCTGGCTGGCCATCCGGAGTTTGAATGTCGCAGAACATGCGAGCTGTAGGTTCGATTTCGCCACGCCATGGAAGAATCTGGAAAGTGCTTGGGTCTGGCTGCGCCAACATGTCCGCTTCATAGGTTCGGGCAAGGCCCTCGATGGCTGATCCATCAAAGCCAAGGCCCTCGGCGAATGCACCCTCAACTTCAGCCGGCGCAATAGCCACAGACTTCAGAGTTCCTGCAACGTCGGTGAACCACAGGCGAATGAATTTCACATTGCGTTCTTCAATTGTGCGGAGCACGAAATCACGTTGCTTGTCCATCGGGTGTTCCTCTCTCTCCCTGCTACTAGGCTAATGGGTATGCCGAAACTTCGCTTAGCGTTGGCCCAGACAAATCCCGTCGTTGGCCAACTATCTGAGAACTTAAACGCCTGCTTCGACATGGTGATGAGTGCTACCGAGCAGGGGGCGAATATCGTCTTGTTCGGCGAGATGGCGGCGACGGGCTACCCAATCGAAGACCTAGCTATTCGCAAGAGTTTCATTCTCGACGCAGAAAAAGCTGTCGAGGCTTTTGCCTCGAGATTGCTAGACGCAGGGCTTGGCGACACCGCCGTAATCATCGGCCATCCCGCACCAGTCAAAAGTGATTCCCCAGGCTCCGGCTGGGCTGGCGCGACAAACTCAGCTTCGATAATTTTTGGTGGCAAGGTTCACGCCCAGTACGCCAAGCACCATCTCCCTAATTACGGCGTATTCGACGAGTACCGAAACTTCAAACCAGGTTCAGACCTTGTCGTGTTCGACCACTCCGGCCTCAAGTTCGGCATCGCAATCTGTGAAGACATTTGGCAAAGTGGTGGCCCTGTGTCTGGCATGAAAAAGGCCGGCGTCGACTGCCTTCTAGTGCTAAACGGCTCCCCGTTTGAGGTCACCAAGGGCGATGAAAGGCTCGAGGTAATCCAGGATGTTGCCAGAACGCAAGAGTGTGCAATTGCCTATGTGAACCTTGTTGGCGGACAAGACGACCTGGTTTTTGACGGCGACAGCCTGATGGTCGACGCTTCTGGTCAGGTCATTGGCCGAGCCAAGCAATTTGACACCGACTTAGCGATTTTTGATTTGACCGATAAGCAGACCATTGAACCGGTCAAAGCTTCGGCGTCAGAACAACCAGACGAGCTATGGCAAATCTGGCAGGCATTGGTCACGGGATTGCGCGACTATGTCGACAAAAATGGCTTCAAGTCGGTGATTCTTGGGCTCAGCGGAGGTATCGACTCTGCGGTTTGTGCTGCGCTTGCTGTCGATTCAATCGGCAAGGAAAGAGTCTTCGGCGTCTCGATGCCAAGCAAGTATTCATCTGAGCATTCAAAGTCAGATGCATTCGACTTGGCTAAACGCCTTGGGATCGAGTGCCGAATCGAACCCATCAAGGGTTTGGTCAAGCCGATTGAGAAACAACTCAGGGCTAAAGACCTTGCCGCCGAGAACCTGCAGGCGCGAATGCGCGGAGTGATTCTGATGACTCTCAGCAACCTCGAGGGCCACCTGGTTCTCACCACGGGTAACAAATCGGAACTTGCCGTCGGTTACAGCACGATTTATGGTGACTCGGTCGGGGGTTTTGCGCCCCTGAAGGACGTCGAAAAGACTCTGGTCTGGGTTCTTGCTCAATGGCGAAATGACTTTGCAGTGGCTGCGGGAGAAACCGAGCCGATTCCTAAGAACTCAATTGAAAAGCCACCGTCAGCTGAATTGAGGCCAGGTCAAGTCGATCAGGATAGCCTGCCACCTTATGACCTTCTCGACGGAATCCTGGCGGCCTACATCAACGAACGCTTGTCTCGAGAAGAGATCAGCATTCGCGGCTATGAAGAGGCTACGGTCACTAGGATTGCCAATCTGGTTGACCGAGCTGAATGGAAGCGCCGTCAAGGTGCAATTGGCCCCAAAATCACCAGCATGTCTTTCGGTCGAGACCGAAGAATGCCAATCACAAACAAATACTCAGGATAGTAAGGAAGAAGCAATGGCTGCAGACAAGTTGATTTCATCAGGCGGACCGTGGGAGAGCGTAATCGGCTACTCACGCGCAACAGTCGCAGGTGAATACGTACACGTATCGGGTTCAACTGCAACCGTCGGTGGCGTTTTGCAGGCTGAAGGCGATGCCTATGGGCAGACTCTTGTCGCCTTGAACGAAGTGATCGCACCTGCGCTTGCTCAGGCCGGCTATACCCTTGCCGACGTAGTTAGAAGCCGTGTTTATCTCTCTCGCGCAGAAGACATGGATGCCGTTGGCAAAGCTCACGGTGAAGTGTTTGGCGAAATTCGCCCAGCTGCAACAATGCTTGCTGGAATCCAGTTCATCAACCCATCAATGCTGGTTGAGATCGAAGTAGACGCCTGGAAGCGTAGCTAGTGACAAACTTGTCGCCCAAGAAAGTGCGAACGAGCTCTCTCGCTGAGCTCAAAGCCGCTGGTAAAAAATTTAGCTGCCTAACCAGCTATGACTCTCTGACTGCTGAGATCTTTGACGAAGCCGGCATCGACGTTCTCCTTGTCGGTGATTCAGCAGCCGACAACGCTCTTGGGTACAGCACCACCTTGCCAATCACCGTGGAAGAAATCATTCCATTCGCACGAGCTGTAGCAGGGGCGGCGAAACGAAGCCTCGTCGTTGTCGATCTTCCCTTCGGTAGTTATGAGACTGGAGCCGACGACGCGCTTAGAAATTCGATCCAAATCATCAAGCAATCTGGAGCCGCAGCCGTCAAGCTTGAAGGCGGCGCGGAGCGTGCGACTCAGATCGAGGCGATTGTTTCTGCGGGTATTCCGGTCATGGGTCACCTTGGGTTTACTCCACAAAGCGTGCATTCACTTGGCGGTTTCAAGGTACAAGGACGCGGTGACAAAGCCGCGCAACTAATGCAAGACGCACTCGCCCTAGAAAAGGCTGGCGCTTTCGCGATCGTTCTCGAATTGGTGCCAATGGACATCGCCGGCGAGATCTCGGCCGCTCTAACAATTCCGACAATTGGAATCGGCGCAGGGCCCAAGACCGATGGTCAAATTTTGGTCTGGACTGACTTTGCGGGATTATCGGGACACAAACCGCGCAAATTCGTGAAGCAATACGCCCAAATGCGCAACCTTCTCGCCGAAGCAGCGGTTAGCTATAAAAACGAGGTTGAGACCTCTGTCTTTCCTGACGAAGCGACTTCATTCGCCGAATAAGGTCCACTAAGAGGGGGGCCTAATCTTTGCTCTCAGAGTCCTGCCAGGCCTTACTGCGAGCTCTGATGGTTTCCAAGGCAGCCGCAGCATCCTTGCTATTCGAAAACGGACCAACTCGATGTGGCGCTGGTGACTTCAGGCCTTTTTCGACTTTGAGCGTCTTCAGGTTGAACCAGTATTGCGGCTCTTCGTTTTGCTCACTTGATTTGGTTTCCATAGAAATAGACTTTAGTCATGCCTCGCGATGCCAACACCGGATTACTGATGCCCGGCAAACTATCACCGACCCGAAGCGTGCCAGCTAGCGTTGCGAGACCCGAGTATGTCGGCAAATCAGCCCCCTCAAATTGGACTGGCGGACATGTTCGGACACCGGCAGAGATTCAGAAGATCCGAAAAGCTGGGCGCATAGCTGCGCAGGCGATTGCCTTGGTTGGAGAACACGCTAAGCCTGGCGTCACCACGGATGAACTTGATCGAATCGGCCACGAATTCCTAATATCCCAGAATTCATATCCGTCTACCCTGGGCTACCGGGGTTTCCCAAAGTCACTCTGTTCCTCAATCAATGAGGTCATCTGTCACGGAATCCCGGATGACACTGTGCTTCAAGATGGTGACATCCTCAACATCGACATCACAGCGTTCCACGACGGCTATCACGGAGACAGCAACTTCACGTTCAAAATTGGCAACGTAGCTCCAGAGGTTAGCGACCTAGTTGACAGAACGCACGAAGCCATGATGCGCGGCATAAACGCTGCAGTTCCGGGCCGCCAGGTAAATATCATCGGTCGCACTATTGAAACCTACGCGCGTCGTTTTGGATATTCCTCGGTGCGCGATTTCACCGGACACGGTATCGGTGAAGCTTTTCACTCCGGGTTGGTTATACCTCACTACGACTCAGCTCCGCTGTTTGACGATGAAATCAAGGTGGGCATGGTCTTCACAATTGAGCCAATGCTTACTCTTGGCGGTTACGACTGGGACATGTGGCCCGATGGCTGGACCGTCGTCACAAAAGACAAAAGCCTGACAGCCCAGTTTGAGCACACCATCGCCATCACAGAGGATGGCCCTGAAATCTTGACTCTCCCCTAAACGAAAGAATCTCATGGCAAAACGCGCAATCGGCATTGACATTGGTGGAACCGGAATCAAAGGTGCTCTGGTCAACGTAAAAGACGGCACTCTGATCGGTGAACGAATTCGCTTCGCGACACCTGAAGGCGGCAAACCGGAAGACATCGCAGCCGTTGTAAAGAAGATTGTCGAACAACTGCACCCGGGCAGACTTAGTGTTCCAGTTGGCATTTGTTTTCCAGCGGTTGTAAAGCACGGGCGAACCATGTCTGCGGCCAACATTTCAAAGGACTGGATTGGTCTCGACGCCGAGACCCTTTTTGAAAAGACACTAGGCAAGCATGTTCACATGATCAATGATGCTGATGCCGCTGGTGTTGCCGAAGTCAAATTCGGAGCGGCCCACAAGCGAAAAGGACTTGTTTTCATGTGCACCCTAGGCACAGGTATTGGTACTGCTCTGTTCATCGACGGTGATTTGGTGCCTAACGCTGAGCTTGGCCACCTCGAGATAGATGGCATCGACTATGAAAGCAAAGCGGCATTTTCGGCCAAGGAACGTGAAGATCTTTCGTTTGCGGACTGGGCCGTTCGCCTACAGAAGTATTTCGAGACAGTCGAAAGACTCTTCTCCCCCGATCTAATCGTTATCGGCGGAGGCGTTTCCAAGCAACACAACGAATTCATACCGCTCTTGAAGCTATCGGCCGAGATTCTCCCTGCTGCGAAACGAAACAACGCAGGAATCTTGGGCGCAGCGGCACTCGCGTATAAAAACCGCGAAGATTAGTGGATGGGCCGGCTGATACGCCGGGTTTTGTGCCTATTGCTAGGTGACGATCATCTATCTAATGCCAGTGTTGCCACTGGCCTCAAGCGGTCTACCCGAGATCAAGAGCGAGCAGCTCATAAGATCTCTATCTGACCTTGCTCCCGACGAGGTTTACATAGCCGGAACGCTCACGCATCCCGCTGGTGGTCTCTTACACCACCGTTTCACCCTTACCGCAAAGCGGCGGTTTACTTTCTGTTGCACTGTCTCGCAGGTTGCCCTGGGTGGCCGTTAGCCACCGTCGCGCTCTATGGAGCCCGGACGTTCCTCGACATTGCTGCCGCGATCGCCTTGCCGACCCATCCAAGTTCAAGGTTACGGCAATGAACTAGTTCTACAAATGAGAAGTTGAATTTAGGGCAACAAGTTCGGCAGCCTGATCGCCCCAGAAACGAATGATACTTATCGAGCAGGGCGAAATTTGAGGTCGCCAATAGGCTTCAGGGCCGGCATTCATACCCGCTCGAACAAAACCTCGAATAGGCATAACGTGGGCGACAACAACGACTGTCTTGCCAACGTGCTTGCTAAGTATCTCTCGGCAGCCAGCCTGAATTCGATTGTCGAAGACCTCTAGCGATTCACCGTTAGGTGGCGAAATCGACCAAGATCCACGCCAAGCTTCGAATTCCGAGGGCCATTTGGTTCTTGCTTCTTCGGCGGTGTGTCCGTCCCAATCTCCAAAGGAAATTTCCTGAATCTCGGGCATCAATTCAACTCCAAGAGACAACTCGTTGGAAATGATGTTTGCGGTATCGACTGTTCTCTGAAGTGGTGACGCGATGATTGCCGAAACTGGCGAGAGATGCGACCAAGGGCCAGAGTTGCCGATTTGAGCCAAGGCCTTGGCTACGTTGTGCGCGTCGCCGCGACCGGCATCAGACAGTCCGGGGTTTTGGCCACCGCTTCCGGAGATTCTCTTGGATTCGGTTAAATGGGTTCGACCGTGACGCACGAGAATGATAGTCGTCAAACCTTCGGTGACATGCCCAGGCGCTCTCACCGAGCTAGGCAGCAATTGATCAAACTCGACCGTAGACGCCCGCGGTGGTTGCGATGTAGAGGCAACGTCTGAGTCAGCACGATCATCCATGGCCTTGTTCGCTAGGGCATCTGCTCTGGAGTTCTCTTCTCGCGGAATCCACTGCCAACGAATTTGTTTACCGCGAGCGATAGCCTGAACTTCGGCGCCGAGTTGGATCATGTCCGGATGCTTAATCTTCCAGCGACCGGCCATCTGCTCAATGACTAACTTTGAATCCATTCGCACGAGTATGCGCGCATCAGCGTTGATTGAAACCGCACCTTCGAGGCCAGCTTTGAGCGCGATGTACTCGGCGACGTTGTTTGTCGCCACGCCGATGAATCTTGCCACCTCGAGAATCACTTCGCCCGTGTCGGCATCGATGACAACTGCGCCCGAACCAGCTGGACCAGGGTTTCCTCGCGAACCGCCATCGGCCTCGATGATTAGGTTTTGAGGCAGCTTCATCGAATCAAGATTGCTTGACAGTCGGGGCAAGTAGCTATCTGATTTTTGGCAAGACCCGAGACTTCGGCATAGGCGCTCGCACCCAGGCTGATTCGGCAAGCACCGCATTCTCGACCAACTAGTCGGGCTACCGGAATGCCCCGAGAAGCCTTTTTCTCGAAAAGTTCGAGAAGTTCGGGAGCAATGCGCGATGCCTGCTGAGCTCGATCCTGAATCTGCAGATCCAAACCGGAACGCAGCTTCAGGAGCTGTTGCTCATTTGCACTGATTGCGACTTCAAGATCCGCGTCAACCAAGTGTTTCTGGGCCGCGATTGCTTCGTACTCTGAATGCGCGGCTTCTTTGCGCTCAAGGATGAAAAGCTCGGCATCCTCCAAATCGGACTTGCGAGCCGCAAGCGAGACAAGCTCAGATTGAATCCCCTGCGCATCTTTAGGAGAGTTAGTAACCGCTAGTCGCTCATTGTCTTTGGCAATGCGCTGCTCGACGAGTTGAAGATCGGTCTCAGCTCGCTTTAGTTCAAGTTCGATTGAGTCAAGCAAATTACGTGCATCAATGACTTTGCTAGCCAAGTCCAACTGCAAACCGCGTTCGGTCGCATACTGTGCCGGGTCTGAAAGTTCGGCGATGGCTCGACGGCTGCGCATGATCTCAACGTCTAGATTCGCAAGAGCAAGCAAATCCAATTGTGCGGCTTCGGTGGCTTCCATTACTTTGGTACTTCTCCTACTGAGTGACTACGAAGTCCCACGGGTCTGTGCGGATGTGGCTGACTACAAACTGAATTTCTGAGAATTTCGCTGCAAGTTGACTTGCGGCAACTTCTAGCCAAAGCCACTCGGCCGCCCAGTGCGAAACATCGATGATTGCAGGGCTGCCTGCACCCAGAATAGCCGACTCTCTGACGTCTTGGACCACGTGGTGGCGCAGATCGGAGGTCAAATAGACATCTGCGCCCTCATCGACCGCACGACCTATAAATGAGTCACCGGCCCCAGCACACAAGGCGATCTTGCGAACTGGTTGTTCGTAGTCGCCGGCAACTCGAACACCTGAAGCGGTTGAAGGCAGAACTCCGGCAACGATTCTGGCAAAGTCACCAAGTGATATTGCATCGGGCAGAAGACCAACACGGCCGTGACCAACCGAAGTGCCGTCGGAGACCAAGGGCTCAATGTTTGAGAGTCCGATTGACTTAGCGAGAGTGTCCGAAACCCCATTCTCAACGATGTCAGCGTTGGTGTGGGCGGCATAAATGGCCACATTCGAGCGAATTGCCCTACTCAGGGTTGAACCCTTTGCCGTGTCGGAGCTAACCGATGAAACTCCTCGCATGATGAATGGGTGGTGTGCCAAGACCAGGTCGAATCCCCCGTCAATGGCCTCCTCGATAACTTCAGAGGTTACGTCCACTGTGAGAAGCACGCGGCTTATTCGATCCTGAGAGCTTCCCGCAATTAGTCCAGGTGCATCCCAGGCTTCGGCACCACTCACAGGCCAGAGAGATTCAAATTCCAATAGCAATTGCTGGAGCGAAGCGGCCATTAGTCTGCCAACCCGAAAATGTCTTTGAGGTCATTTCTACGAGCTTCCAGTGACAGGACCTCGGCTTCTTGCCTCTTGATTCTTGGGATACCCAGCAAAGCAGGTAGCAGCAATCCGATCGCCAATGAAACGACAATTGCGAAATTACTCAGCTGCCAGAAGTTTCTCGAACCTTCGGTTGTGAAGTAACCAAGCCAGCTGAATTCAGGCAACTTGGAAACCGTGAAGCCCCATCCGATTGCACTTGCGACAAGCCAACCGGCGAGGTTAATCCAGTTCGCTGGTTTATAGAAGCCGTAGCTTCTCGATAGCGAAACCTCGTGATACGCAATGCGACGAATCAAAATGTCGCAGGTGAAAATGCCGGCCCATGCTGCTGTCGGAACTGCGATGACAAGGATGTATCCGCCGAGGTTGTGCCAAAGGTCTGTATTTGAGAGTCGACCGGCGGCCAAAATTGCAAAGCCGATAACAAAGATGGCGATGATTGGGTGCAGAACAACGGGTTTGACGACGACACCCAAGGTGCGCAACGAGTGCGAGATGGAGTAAAGCGCCATTGCACCGCCGACGACTAGTGCAATCGCTGAGGAAGCCGCTACCGGAACCAGTGACAGCGGATTTGACGCAGCTAGACCAATTAGGAAATTCTGCGAGAACTGCAGTTTCACCTGATCACTAAGCGATTCAAAGTAGGCAAAGCCGAAGAGCGAGATTATGAATGGAATTACCGCGACTGCGAGGAAAACCCAAGAGACGACCTTAACTCCGAGCTGATCGGAACCAAGTCTGCGGGCGAAATCGGCTCCAGCTCCAACCCAGAGCAGGCCGGTGCAAGCGAAGACGAGCGCGGCGGCACCCAAGGTCGCCAACCAGCCGCCACCCTCAACCGAAGCCAACGCTTCGAGCCTGATCGACGGTACCATCAAAGCCAGCGCAAGTAACACAGCAACGAACCCGGCTACTGCTCCCCATTTCTGGGTCGAGTAGAGCAGATTCCCACCCCGAATTGCAACAAACGAAGCCAGTATTCCAATGCCAACGAGAGACACTACCGCGATCCAAAGAGTTGGGTTCTGAGTGGACAGCTCCAGCGGCTCATTCGTGGCTGAAGAACTGGTGACGATTGGAACAAGGGCGAATATGCTAACTGCGGCCAGAATACGCGTAATCGCTAGAACGATTGCCGGAACTGCGTTAGCGGTTACGCCAAAAGCGGCTCTAGAAAGCATCAACGTGCCGAGACCGCTTCTCTTGCCAGCAAGCGCGCCCACCGAAACCAGCGCGCCAGACGCTGCGAAACCAAGAGCTAGAGCAAGCGCGCCTTGACCAAATGAAAGATTCGCTTGCGATAGCAAAACTGCTAGTCCCATAGGAAAAATGGATCCACCGAGTCCCGCCCAAGACCAGAATTGAGAGCTGGCTAGGCTGCGCGCCTCGCGCTTGACCTTTGGTACTCGTTGAGCTTGGACACGTTCGGCTTTCACCAATTGAGCTTTTGCAAATTCATTGGCAACCGGAGCAACTTCGTCGCGAGCAAGGTTTTCCAACGTAACTTGAGGCTTAGGGATCGAAGCAGCACCTGCATCAAAGGTGCGAGGAGCAGCGACAGGAGCGAATTCCACGCTCGAATCTTGGATATCTATCGAACCAGTGCGGTCGGCGATGACCTGTTCCTGTTCAGCGGTGAACTCCTCTTCTTCAGAGCCAAGATCTTCGAAAACCTGGTTCGCTGGAATCGGCGAAGAAATCTGTTGCACCGCAAGATTTGCCACGACATCCTCGATAAGCAGTGGTGGTTCGCTGAGTACGTCTGGTTCGCTGCTGACTGGCGGTTGGGTCTGAATTGGCGGTTCGCTAAACACGGTTGGTTCGTTTTGAATTGGTTCTTCAACGATTGCGGGGTTTCGCACCTCAAGCAACTCAAGTCCACGAAGTTTACGTTCACGGTTGATGGCCTGCATTGCCTGTGGACTACCGGTTGAAAGAAGATCCGCTTCCCAGCCCGCGAACTCCAATTTTTCCGATTCGCGAAGAGCAGCCTGCTCTTCGAGCAAGTTCATGGCGGCGAGGATGCCGGCTTCATCTGCCTGCGCGATCGTCAGCGCTTCTTGCAATTGCGCGTCCGTTAGTGAGCGTCGAACGGGAGGCGTGAAGCGTGAATCATCCATATCGAAAATACTAATGCCGGGGCACCTAAGTACCCCGGCATTACCGTTTTGTGGGCCCTACCGGGCTCGAACCGATGACATCCACGGTGTAAGCGTGGCGCTCTACCAACTGAGCTAAAGGCCCCTCTTTCGAGAGGTTGCGTCTAAACGCAACTCCGAAAGCCTATCCCAAAAAGACGACGGGTCGCAAGTTTAGAGCGCCGCCAGTGCCTTCTTGTATTCGTCTAGGTTGCGAGCTTGACCTGGAGCTGTGATGAACTTCGCGACCAACTCGCCATCCTTGTTGATGACAAAGGTTGCGCGGTTTGCAATGCCGTGCTCTTCGAGGAACACGCCGTACTGCTTTGCCACACCGCCGTGTGGCCAGAAGTCGGCCAAAACGTTGAACTCGTACTTCTCTTGCTCGGCGAAGAGCTTCTGAACAAACTTTGAGTCAACTGAGATTGCAAGCAACTCAACAGATGCATCCTGGAATGCAGCGAAGTTATCGCGCAGCTCGCAAAGTTCACCGGTGCAAATTCCCGAGAATGACAGCGGGTAAAAGACGATGACTACGTTCTTCTTGCCACGGAAATCGCTGAGTTTGACATTCTCGCCAAACTGATTGACAAGTTCGAAATCTGGAGCGTGGTCGCCGATGATCAGGGTCATAATCAAAATTCCTTCTAAAAATACGTTGTTTCGTGTAAGCAACTAGCAAAACACACAAATCATTCCACCGACTCGTCATAAACTTCTATGAGGCTTTACAAAGCCCGAAATCTTTGTCCATCCCCCAGAAAGAGGATGTCGGTGTCGATTAACAACCAGGATGCATTCGCGGTCAGTAACCCAGACCAAGACCCGCAGGAAACTTCTGAGTGGCTCGAGTCACTAGATGCAGTTGCGCGAGTTCACGGCCGCGGCCGCGCCCGCGAAATCATGATGAACCTGCTTCGTCGTTCTCACGAGCTTCAGCTGAATGTCCCTAACGTTCCGACCACCGACTACCTGAACACCATCGCGCCTGAAAACGAGGCCGAGTTCCCTGGTGACGAAAAGATCGAGCGCACCTATCGCGCTTGGATGCGTTGGAATGCAGCCATGTTGGTTCACCGAGCTCAGCGTCCAGGCGTTGGCGTTGGTGGTCACATTTCAACTTTTGCCTCATCGGCTTCGCTCTACGAGGTTGGCTTCAACCACTTCTTCAAGGGGCAAGACCACCCGTCAGGTGGTGACCAGATTTTCATTCAGGGTCACGCATCACCTGGCCCATACGCTCGAGCTTTCCTCGAAGGCCGCCTAAGCGCCGACCAGCTCGATGGATTCCGTCAAGAGAAGTCGCACGCAGCCGGCAGCCTCTCGTCATACCCTCACCCACGCTTGATGCCAGATTTCTGGCAGTTCCCAACCGTTTCGATGGGTCTAGGCCCAATCAACGCGATTTATCAGGCGCAATTCAACCGCTACCTAGCCGGCCGTGGCTTCAAAGACACATCCGAACAGCACGTATGGGCTTTCCTAGGTGACGGCGAGCTTGACGAAGTCGAGTCACGTGGCGCACTTCAACTTGCAGCCAACGACAACCTCGACAACCTAACCTTTGTTGTCAACGCAAACCTGCAGCGCCTTGATGGCCCAGTTCGCGGCAATGGCAAGATCATTCAAGAGCTCGAGAGCTTCTTCAGAGGCGCGGGCTGGAACGTAATCAAGGTTGTCTGGGGACGCGAGTGGGATGACCTCTTGGCCCGCGACCACGATGGTGCCCTAGTCGACCTCATGAACAAGACACCTGACGGTGACTTCCAGACTTACAAGACCGAGAACGGCGGATTCGTTCGCGAGAACTTCTTCGGTCGCGACCCTCGCACGCTCAAGTTGGTTGAGGGAATGAGCGACGACGACATTTGGAACCTAAAGCGCGGTGGCCACGACTACCGCAAGGTTTACGCGGCATACAAGTCAGCCATGGAACACAAGGGCCAGCCAACCGTCATCATCGCAAAGACCATCAAGGGCTTCACCCTTGGCAAGTCTTTCGAAGGCCGAAACGCAACTCACCAGATGAAGAAGCTGACCTTGGATAACCTAAAGGGCTTCCGCGACGAACTTCGAATCCCGATCACGGATGCGCAGCTCGAGGAAAACCCTTACCAGCCTCCATACTTCCACCCTGGACAGGATGCTCCAGAGATTCAGTACATGCACGAGCGTCGCCGCGAGCTAGGTGGCTATCTGCCAGAGCGTCGCAGCAAGTACGTCGACTTTAAGCTTCCAGAGGAGAGCGTCTACAAGGTCGCCAAGGGCGGTTCGGGGACTCAAGAAGTTGCCACCACCATGGCCTTCGTGAGATTGCTAAAAGACCTATTGCGTTCGCCGGAATTCGGAGAGCGAATCGTTCCGATCATTCCAGATGAAGCTCGCACCTTCGGCATGGATGCGTTCTTCCCCACTGCGAAGATCTACAACCCGAACGGTCAGCACTACATCTCTGTAGACCGCGAACTGTTGCTTGCCTATAAGGAGAGCACGGCTGGACAGATCTTGCACACCGGTATCAACGAAGCCGGCTCGGTCGCAGGATTCACAGCGGCAGCCACGAGCTATGCGACTCAGGGTCAGCCAATGATCCCGTTCTACGTCTTCTATTCGATGTTCGGCTTCCAGAGAACTGCTGATGCATTCTGGCTGGCCGGTGACCAGATGGCGCGAGGCTTCATCATTGGCGCAACCGCAGGCCGCACAACCCTAACCGGTGAGGGCCTGCAGCACGCCGATGGCCACTCGCCGATGATCGCCGCAACCAACACCGCCGTCATCACCTATGACGCCGCATACGGTTACGAGATTGGTCACATCATTCGCTCAGGTATCGAGCGCATGTATGGCGGAACCCACGTCGACCCGAACGTTATGTACTACCTAACCGTTTACAACGAGCCTTACGTTCAGCCGGCAGAGCCTGAGAACGTTGATGTCGACGGCATCATCCGAGGTATTCACAAGGTCAGCACGAATGCTGCCGAAGGACACAAGGCACAGATTCTTGCTTCGGGTGTGGCAGTTCCATGGGCTTACGAGGCCCAGCAGTTGCTGCATAACGACTGGGGCGTTTCGGCTGACATTTGGTCGGTGACCTCGTGGACCGAGCTACGCCGCGATGGACTAGCTCGCGATGAAAAGAAGTTCCTCAACCCGAACGAGAGTGTTGCCCCTGCTTACATCACCGAGAAACTCTCTGGTTCAACCGGGCCGATTCTTGGTGTGAGCGACTACATGCACGCGGTTCAGGATCAGATTCGCCCTTGGGTTCCTGGCGACTATGCAACTCTCGGTGCCGACGGTTTTGGTTTCTCAGACACCCGCGCAGCCGCTAGACGCTTCTTCAAGATCGACGGTCCTTCTATCGCCGTTCGAGTTCTTGAGCAGCTCGTCGAGCAGGGCAAGATTGATGCGAACGTTCCTCAGATGGCTATCGATCGATACCGCCTGCACGATGTGAACGCAGGTACTTCAGGTTCGACCGGTGGCGAGAACTAAGCAACAAACACTTGATTGGCTGAAGTCAATCTCGGGTGAGCTGGCTACGACTACGCTCAAGCGACTTGATGAGCAGTTGCCTTGGTATCGAGAGATGCCCGCGGCAAGACGTTCTTCGGTTGGCCTTGTTGCCCAGGCCGGCATAACCTCGTTTGTTTCGTTCTTCAAAAACCCAAAGTCGCAGCCATGGGTCGCGGCGGATGTTTTTGGAACCGCTCCGCGCGAGTTGCTTCGATCGATTTCGCTTCAAGAAACACTCCAGCTAATTCGGGTTGTGGTGCAGGTAGTTGAAGATCGCGTAGTAGAAGAAGATGATGATTCCCTGCGCGAAGCCGTTTTGCTTTACAGCCGCGAAATCGCTTTTTCGGCCGCCGATGTCTACGCTCGGGCCGCTGAAGCGCGCGGTCTTTGGGACGAACGCCTTGAGGCGCTGGTGGTCGATTCGATTCTCAGTGGAGAAAACGAGGAAGAACTCGCTTCACGTGTAGCGGCACTTGGCTGGAGAGCTCAGGGTTCGGTCGCGGTCCTAGTCGGGACCACGCTTGATCAGGTCGATCAAGACGCAATTCGCAGAGTCACTCGCAAGAGCTCAGCGGATGTACTTATTGGGGTGCACGGGAATCGGCTCATCATCGTTTTGGGGCGCGTCGAATCTGTTTCCCCCTCATCGCCTACTTTTATGTCGCTAGCGGAATCAATTGAGGGGTATTTTGGTGCAGGGGCACTCGTGCTTGGCCCCGAGGCGCCATCGGTGAGTGAAGGTCACTTCTCAGCTCGGGCAGCTCTGGCCGCTTTTGCGGTGGTTAAAAACTGGCAAAAAGTTGTTCGCCCGATAAACGCGGATGATTTACTAGCCGAGAGAGCGCTGGCCGGCGACATGCTGGCAAAGGCCACCCTGGTGAACCGCATTTACAAGCCGTTGAGTTCAAACTCATCCGAGCTTCTTGAAACCCTAACTACTTACCTGGAATCGGGACGGTCCTTGGAAACCACCGCCAGATCGCTTTTTGTGCACCCAAATACGGTGCGTTACCGACTCAAACGAATCTCCGAAATCATCGGCTGGGATGCCACGGGTGCTCGTGAGGCATTCATTCTTCAGGTTGCGATGGTTTTGGGTTCGATGAACAACCCCGAACAACCCACTCAACGATAAGGTGACTTCATGATTGTTATCGCATGCCCAGGTCAGGGCGCACAAACCCCAGGATTCTTGGCACCTTGGCTTGAATTGCCGACCTTTGCCGATTCGCTCACGCTAATGCAAGAGGCCTCTGGCATTGATTTGAAGTCCCACGGAACCATCAGCGACGCTGACACCATCAGAGACACCGCGGTAGCTCAGCCATTGATCGTTGCCGCTGGCGTGGCGTGCGTATCTGCCCTATTCGATGGAAAGTCACCAAAATCTCAGGGCATCGCGGGAGTCGCAGGTCACTCGGTCGGCGAAATTACCGCTGCCGTTACTGCCGGGATATTTTCTTCCGAGGATGGCATCAAGTTCGTACGCGAAAGAGGAAACGCTATGGCGAAGGCCGCCGCGCTTGAAACAACAAGCATGGCGGCCGTACTTGGAGGCGACGAAGCAATCGTGCTTGCCCGCCTTGCAGAGCTCGATCTAACTCCAGCCAACTACAACGGTGGCGGACAAATAGTTGCAGCCGGCTCGGCTGAAGCCATCAGTGCACTAGTAGCCGAAGGACTGGCCGGAGCGAGAGTAATTCCTCTACAGGTTGCCGGCGCTTTTCACACCCGTTACATGCAACCGGCGGTATCAACCCTCGCCGCATACAGCTCAAATCTTTCTCCGGCTAACCCTGAGATCAGCATCTGGTCTAACCAGGCCGGACAACTGGTCGATAGCGGACAGGAGTACCTTGAGCTTCTGGTCAGCCAGGTATCGAACCCGGTTAGATGGGATCTGTGCATGCAGGCAATGGTGAACGCCGGGGTAACCGCGCTTATCGAAGTTTCACCGGCCGGCACACTGACCGGCCTAGCGAAGCGCGGCATGCCGGGTATTGAAACCGTCGCTGTAAAGACGCCCGAAAATATCGATGCAGCATTGTCGCTAATTAACAACCACAGCGCGTAACCCGCGCGGTAAATTTGTAGCAGCTCACAGAAACAGAGGATTCATGTCACAGCCAACCTTGAACCAGTACACGCCGGTCAAGTTCTCACGCATTTATTCTCTGGGGGCAGCACGTGGCGATCTGACTGTCACAAACGACGACATCGCTGGACCAATCGACTCGAGCGACGAGTGGATTCGCCAGCGCACCGGCATCATCACCCGCCGTCGTGCCAGCGAAAACCTAAGCCTCATGGACATGGCTGTGTCGGCCTCACTTGAAGCCATCAAAAATGCCGGCATCGACGCATCCGAAATCGGCGCAGTTCTCTTCAGCACGATCACTCACCCACACCAAACTCCTTCTGCAGCGGCCCTGTTGGCCGACAAGATTGGTGCGAATCCAGCTCCGGCATTCGACATTTCGGCTGCCTGCGCCGGTTATTGCTACGGAATCGCCCAGGCCGACGCCCTTGTGCGTTCGGGAATGGCCAAGTACGTCCTCGTAGTTGGCGGCGAAAAGCTCAGCGATTTCATCGATCCAACCGACCGAACCATCAGCTTCTTGCTTGGCGATGGCGCTGGTGCGGCCATTGTTGGACCATCAGAGACTCCGGGAATCAGTCCTACAGTTTGGGGTTCGGATGGCTCTCACTGGGATGCAGTCGGAATGACCGCTTCGCTTCTCGAACTTCGTGACGGCACGGCAGCTTGGCCAACCCTGCGCCAGGAGGGCCTAACCGTATTCAAATGGGCTGTTTGGGAAATGGTCAAAGTTGCTAAAAAGGCTCTAGAAGTAGCCGGAATTACCGCCGATGACCTTTCTGCTCTGGTTACTCACCAGGCGAACATCCGAATCATCGATGAATTGGCAAAGCAACTCGCTGTTCCAGAACACGTTGTAATTGCTCGCGACATCATTTACACCGGCAATACCTCGGCTGCCTCGGTTCCTCTTGCCATGCACGCGCTACTCGAATCAGGCGAAGTCAAATCTGGTGGACTGGCGCTAGAAATTGGTTTCGGCGCAGGCCTTGCCTTCGGCGCTCAAGTAGTAGTCCTCCCCTAAACTTAACCACGGTCAAATACCCACAAAAGGAGATACAAATGGCACTTTCGAAGACTGAAGTACTTGCAGGTCTTGCTGAGATCGTCAACGACGAGACTGGCATTGCAACCGAGGCTGTACAGCTAGACAAGTCATTCACCGACGACCTAGACATCGACTCAATCTCAATGATGACCATCGTTGTAAACGCAGAAGACAAGTTCGGCGTGAAGATTCCAGATGAGGAAGTAAAGAACCTCATCACCGTAGATGACGCTGTTTCGTTCATCACCAACGCGCAGTAATAAAAGCTAAGGCAAAAAATTGACTCAAAAGATCGTCGTAACCGGAATCGGCGCAACAACGCCACTCGGCGGCGACGCGCAATCGACCTGGCGTGCACTGCTCGCCGGTGAGTCGGGCATCTCGACTCTCGAACAGGAATGGATCGCTCGTTACGAGGTTCCAGTGACTTTTGCCGGACAGGCAAAGGTCAAGGCGGCAGAGATCTTGACTCCTCAGGAGTGCAAGCGTCTCGACCCGTCTAGCCAGTTCGCCCTGATTGCGGCACGTGAGGCTTGGGCAGACGCAGGTTCTCCTGATGTCGAGCCTGAGCGCCTCGCAGTTGAGTATGCAACTGGAATTGGCGGCGTATGGACCCTGCTGGATGCGTTTGACACGCTGAAGGAAAAGGGTCCTCGCCGCGTTCTTCCGATGACTGTTCCAATGCTGATGCCAAACGGTCCTGCCGCAGCAATCGGCATGGACATCAGTGCACGCGGTGGCGTTAGAACTGCCGTGTCAGCATGTGCATCGAGCACCGAGGCAATCGCTAACGCTCTAGACAGGCTCCTGAGTGGTCAAGTTGACATCGTGGTTGCCGGTGGCTGTGAGGCCGCCATCCACCCGATGCCAATTTCAGCATTCGCCGCTATGCATGCGCTGTCAAAGCGCAACGATGAGCCGACTCGCGCTTCACGACCATACGATGTGAACCGCGATGGATTCGTGATGGGCGAAGGCGCTGGTGCGCTTGTTCTTGAGACCGAAGCACACGCCAAGGCGCGTGGCGCCAAGATTTATGCAGAGCTCGTTGGAGGCGCGGTCACCTCAGACGCTCACCACATCACTGCGCCAGACCCTGAAGGAACCGGTGCGGCTCGAGCTGTTATCGCCGCACTCAAGCAGGCGAACGCCAAGCTTGAAGAAGTCGTTCACATCAACGCTCACGCAACCAGCACCCCGGTTGGCGACATTGCCGAGTACACAGCTTTGAAGCGAGTGTTCGGTGACCACCTCGAGACCGTTGCCATTTCAGCGACCAAGTCTTCAACCGGTCACCTTCTCGGTGGCGCTGGAGCAATCGAAGCAATCTTCACGATTCTAGCTCTTCACGAGCGAACTGCTCCCCCAACCATCAACCTTGAAGATCAAGACCCTGCGATTCCTCTTGATGTGGTTACATCGCCTCGCAAGCTTCCGGATGGTCCGATTCTTGCAATCAGCAACTCGTTTGGCTTCGGTGGCCACAACGCAGTCATCGCCTTCAGGAGTTACGAAGGTTAACAAGTAGTTTCCGAGAATTCACCAGCCCTCGCCATTCGTTTGGCGGGGTTTTCTCTTTGGGTTCCAATTCGTTCAGGAAGAAATCATTCAATTGTGGCATCAGCAAGTGCTGATCACACATGGAGGAAACGAATGAACATGCGTTCAAAGGTGGCAGCTGCCGCCGCAACGGTAGCAATCGTGGCTACCGCCGCACTACCAGCTCACGCGATTGAGACACCAACCTACGTTGAGGCAGTGGCCTCGGGGGTATCACTGAAGGTTCTTTCAACCGCGGGTGATTCAATTAATGGCTACCAGATTGCTGGTGTCCCAGATGGTACTGGCGCATTCAAGTCGGGATCATCGGTCAAACTCTTGATGAACCACGAACTCTCATACGGAACTGTATCGAGCACCCTTCAGCGTGCCGGTGGGGCGGCATTTGGCGCAACCGTAACCGAATTCACCATCGACCCGGCTACTCAAAAAGTCACCGATGCAAAGGAATTCCTAAAGTCTGCAGTCTTCTACGACTACTCAACCAAAACCTTTGGTTCTACTCCTGGGGCACCTGCGGGTACCGCTCAGAAAGATGCCTACGGCACCCCGCAACACACTAACTTTTTGAACCGCTTCTGCTCTGCTTCACTCGCACCGGCAGGTCGATTCTCTTACACCGACCCGAAGACCAAGAAGGTTTACGGAATCAAGGATGCCGTCTACCTAACCGGAGAAGAGGGTGGCGACGAAAGCCGTGGCTTCGCAGTAAACGCAGCGGGTCAGATCGCACAGATTCCTAAGCTTGGTCTTGCCGCCTGGGAAACCTTCGTAGCAGTTCCTACCGCTACCAAGACCACCGCACTTTTCGGCAACGAAGATGGCTCGGCTACCGATTCACAGCTTTGGCTCTACCAGGGCACCAAGACCAACACTGGAACCTGGTACGACCGTGCCGGTTTGACCAACGGTAAAACCTACGTGATGAGCATCAACGGCCTGAAGACCGAAGCCGAGTTCCGCTCACTCGTTGGCAAGGGTAAAGTCACCGACGTTCAGTTCAAGGCAGTAGACACTTCAGTAAACGGAGTCGAGCAGAACAAGCAGGCTGCGCTTTTTGGCACCTCGCTTGCTCGTGTTGAAGATGGAGCTTTCGACCCTAACAACCCTCGCGACTACTACTTTGTAACCACCGAGTCAAACAAGGACAAGAACGCAACCGCACTTGACCCAAACAACAAGTTGGTTACCAAGCGTGACGGTGGAGCTCTATGGCGACTGCGTTTGGCTGACGCAAAGAGCCCTGCAAAGGGTGGCGAATTGACCATGCTTCTCGATGGCTCAGAGGCTCCATACATGAACAAGCCAGACAACATTGAAGTAGACGGCTATGGAAACATTTTGATCGAGGAAGACCCAGGAAACAACCCTCAGGTTGAGCGCATGTTTGCTTACCGCATCAAGGATGGCAAGATCGCAGTCATGACTCAGTTCAAGGCAAGCATGTTCTCGAAGGCAGCTGCCAGCGCTGACTTCATCACCGAGGACGAAGAGCAGAGCGGTATCTTGAATGTGACTTCAATCATGCGCACAAGCAAGACCGACACCAACTTCTACTACGTCTTGAATGCTCAGGTGCACGCTACCGGCGCTGACCTGCTGAAGTCTCGCCCTGACATCACCACTGATGCGGGCAAGGCAGCTCTGCTAAATGCAATCGAGGGTGGTCAGTTGTACTTGATGACTGTCACTAACTGGGCTGCGGTTTACGGCGACTAAATTCCTAGCAGTTGAGAGGGCGGCCACTTCGGTGGCCGCCCTCTTCATTTGTTAGCCTTGTCGAATGAGCAAGCTTTACTTTCGCCACGGCGCTATGAACAGTGGAAAGAGCACTGCGCTTCTGCAGGCCGCCCACAACTATGAAGAGCGTCAACAGCACGTATTGCTAGCTAAACCGGCCATCGACACAAAGGGTGACGCGACAATCGTCAGCCGTCTCGGCGTGGACCGACACGTCGACTTTCTCGTCACACCAGAGTTGAATCTGCGGTCGACATTTGTGAAACTGGCCGCTGATCATCTACTTGAAACTGGCACAAAAATTTCATGCCTCTTGATTGACGAAGCCCAGTTCCTATCTCGCGATCAGGTTGACCAAGCCCTGCAAATCGCTGTACTGGAAGATGTGCCGGTGCTGGCCTATGGAATTCGCACCGACTTTTTGACCAATGGTTTCCCAGGCAGCGTTCGCCTACTAGAAATCGCTCACAGCCTCGAAGAGTTGAAAACGATCTGCCGTTGCGGCCGAAAGGCCATGTTCAACGCGCGCAAAGCCAACGGCGAATTCATCTTTGACGGTGCCCAGGTTGCTATTGACGGTTTCGACGTGACCTACGAATCACTTTGTCCACATTGCTACTTTGACGAGAAAAACATCACCTAATGCCACAGGTTCGCATGGCTTCATTCAAGGATGGCCACAGCCACCCCTTGTTTGCTGGGCGTGAAGCGCTCGGACCATCGATCACCGACTGCAAATCCTTGGCTGAGATCCAGACGGTCATCGCGAGGTATGCGGCCGAGAATCCGCAAGCGGATTGGATCGACGCTGGCGCATTTCAACGAGACTTAGCTACGGATCGATTCGATCTCGACCTTGAGGCTTTCGATGGAAAAGCCGTCGTCTTGCACGCCGATGATCACCACACCCTTTGGGTGAACACCGAGGCCCTGAAGCGCGCAGACCTGTTTGAAACCCAGCCCAGTGTTTCCATCGGAAGCATCGACATTGGCGACGATGGGCGGCCCATCGGTATCTTGCGCGAATGGGAGGCCATGCGCCTCGTTCTAGATGAGATTCCGCCACTTACCATCGAACAAGAGATTCTGGCACTGGAAAAGGCTCAGGAGCGTTTGCTCTCGTTGGGTATAACCGAGCTTCAAGAAGCCTGGATAGACCCCGGCATGACCGAAATCTATCTAGAGTTTGCCGGGCGGGATCTCTTGAAGATTCGAACCCACCTCGCTCTGCGATTTGACCCGAAAACCTGGCGGGCCGATCTGAACTATTTCAAGAAATGCCAGTTGGCTGTAACCGAATTGAATCACCCCAGATTGCGAATCAACGCTGCAAAATTCTTCGCCGACGGCGTGCTCGGAAGTGCCACGGCGGCGCTCAACGAAGCCTACGAATCTGACTCACAAAACTTTGGTGAACCAGTGTGGGATTTTGAGGAACTAGGCGAAGCAATCGACGAGGCAATTGAAATGGGTCTCAGCCCACACGTGCACGCAATTGGTGACGCCGCGATTAGCAAAACGCTTGACCTGCTTGAATCACGCAAGGCGGAGTTGTCGAAACTTCTTTGTCCACCGGTGATTGCACACTGTGAACTCATCGGTGAGGCCGACCTAAAGAGATTCGCGGCAATCGGCGTCGTGGCCAACCTGCAACCCCTCTGGGCTCGCAAGGACTCGCTTTTGACTAGTTGCATCCATCACATCGGTGAACGAAGACTTGATGACATGTATCGAATGCGCTCACTGTCCGATAGCGGCGCAAATCTGGCCTTTGGAAGCGACTGGCCAGTTAGCGACCCCAATCCCCTACTCGGGGCTTATACGGCCGTTTATCGCGCCGTTAAAGATGCTCCGAGCTGGAACGAAGCCGAATCTCTGACCATGCGCGAGGCACTCGAGGCCTACACCAAGGGCACGGAGCATCAACTTGGCTATGGCTCGGGTTCAAATACATCCGAGAGACTCGATGACTTCATCATCTTGAATGCCGACCCACTCGAGTCTTCACGCGAGAGCTTTGCTGAAATCAGAGTGCTTGAGACATTCATCGATGGCGTCAGGGTCTGGCCAACGATCTAAAGCCACTAAATGGTGGGGCGTGCGGGACTTGAACCCGCGACCGACGGATTATGAGTCCGCTGCTCTAACCGGCTGAGCTAACGCCCCCTGCGGTGCGACAGGGTAAAACAATAAGCCTAGTCGTCGTCTCCCTTGATGCGTTCGGTCGCCTTCTTGACCACACTCTTTGCCTTACGAGTGCGGCTGGCAACATCTTCACGAACATCATCTAGTTTCTCGCGAACTTCTTCGCGCACATCTTCGAGCTTCTCTTTCACTTCTTCGCGAAGATCATCGAGCTTCTCGCGAACCTCGACTCGAACCTCTTGCGCCGAGCCACGAAGCGCTCGGGCACGCTCGCGCAATGCCTCGACACGATTGTGAAGTGACTCAGGCAGTTTGCCGATTGGCAGAGAGTAATCGGCGCTGTTGTCATCGCTGGTGCGGTCTGAGTCGGTGTCACCGCGGTAGAGGCCCTCAAAGATTGTCAGAGTGCGTTCGATGTCGTGCGCCTGAATTAGGTGGAGCGAGTTTTCGGATAGTCGGTCGAGCTCGGTTTGATCGGCGGTAAGAATCGCTTTCAGCTTTTGCGAGAACTCAACGACATCGTCTGGCTCAAAAAGATAGCCGTTGTCACCGTTGTGAACCAGGTGAGGCAGTGCCATAGCGTTGGCGGCGACAACTGGACGCCCAGAGGCCATTGCCTCCATAGTCGCGATGCTCTGCAATTCAGCAATCGATGGCATGGCAAAAAGGGTCGCACGCTCGTAGGCCTTAGGTAAATCCTCTTCTGAGATGTGACCCAAGAACTTGACTTGCTTGGCGATTCCTAGTTCATTCGCCAAATTCTCGAGGAACTTTCGTTCTCCACCATCGCCAACGATTTCAACCTGGGTGTTTAGCGACTTTGGAAGCATCGCCACTGCCTTGAGCAGGTTGTGGATGTGCTTTTCGTAGTCAAGACGACCCAAGAAGAGGATTCGTGGTTCAGCATTCGAGGTTGGCGTGGTGTTCGCAAACTTAGATGCGTCGATTCCACAGCTGATCGCAAGTACGTCGCGAACACCGGCAGCGTTCTCCAGCAACTCGGCAGCCCTGCGGGTTGGTGTGGTGATGAAGTCAACTTTTCGGAGAATCCTGCCGGCGTCACGCCAAGCGGCCTTCATAACCGCATTTTCAAGCCATCCAGGAACAATCACCGAATACTTGATTAGGTTTTCGGGCATGATGTGATTGGTTGCTAGTAGACGAATGCCGCGCTTTCTCGCACTCTTCACCAGATAGCGACCCATGATCAAGTGAGACTGGATGTGAACCGCATCCGGGGAAATTTGGGCAAGCAGCTTGTCAGTTTTTGACTCGAGCGTAAATGGCCAAACATAACGAAGGGTTTTGTGCTGAGGAATTCGGTAGCTGCGAATTCGGTGCACGGTCATCGATTGACCATCGTGAATTTCGGTGAACGAACCGTGGTTGTCGTCATAGGCTGCGGCAACGATGTGGACCTCATGGCCATGACGGGCCAGACCGCCGGCTAGGCGCTCAGCAAAGCGAGCCGCGCCGTTGATGTCTGGCGGGAAGGTGTCGCAGCCAATGACAATCTTGAGTGGCTTCACGGCAGATTCGGTCAATTTGAGCTCTCGTTAGATGAATTTGGCGGTAACCCGATGCTTCAATTTTATCGGATTTGCTGTTGGTTCGAACTATTTAGTGCGTTTGCGAAGCTCTGGGTGAACCTTTGAAAGCAGGTAGACACCAGCTACGGCGACTATTGCGCTCAGGCCGAATCCAAGCATCGCCGACAAGTCGGCCTGCTGCGCCTCGCCAAGGATGACGATACCGATAGAAACAGCAACCAGCGGGTCGATAACGGTGAGCCCGGCGATCACTAGGTCTGGTGGCCCAGACGCATAGGCGTTCTGCACGAACCAACCTCCCAGTGCTACAGCCGCAATCAAACCAATTAGACAAAGCAGAGTGAGCCACTCAAAGTCACCCTGATAAATGCGCTGAATGACGACCTTGGCAAGGGTTGCCACGAAACCATAAAGCACACCAGCACCAAGGATGTAGGTCAGCGCGTTGATGCGGCGCGCGAAGAAAATAAAGAGCACACCAAAGACCGCGAGGATAGCGACTAACACGAAGAGAACCTCGCGCAGGCGATCATCCGTGAGTTCAATCTCTTTGGCAACGCCCGAAGCCATTGCAACGAAGGCGCCAATGCCGCCGGTGCAAAGCGCGACCGCAACGATTGTTGCCTTGCTGAGTTTGGTCTTAGTTACTCGCGCATTCACGAGAGAGGTAATCACGAGGGCGATCGCGCCTATTGGTTGAACCACGATGATTGGTGCTAGACCAAGGGCAGCGAGCTGAAAAACGATAGCAATGCCCATTAGGGCGGTGCCAGAAAGCCAGCGAGGCCGTGCCAATAATGAACGCATCTGCTTGAAGCTAAGTGCACCCTTGGCGCGGTTCTTTTTCTCGTGACCGACGGCATCGTTTTGGAGTTGCGCACCGAACGCTAGGGCTACTGCACCCAGCGCAGCCAGCACAATAGCAAGCGTGCGCAGTTGTTCTCCGGGACCCATGTATCTCCTATTTGGTTCACAATGACTCTAACAACTGGGCGTGGCAATTCTTTCTAGGCTGAGACGGTAAATTTGTCTCATGCCAATCAGACCCATCGTCATCACAGGTGAACCAGTGCTTCACCAGCGCGCAATCGAAGTAACGGATTTCAACGAAGAGCTCAGATCTCTTGTTGCTGACATGTATGAAACCATGGATAAAGCTCCGGGTGTTGGCCTTGCAGCACCGCAGGTGGGCGTCGGACTTAGGGTGTTCACATACGACTATGCAGACGACGACGGCAACGAGCGCAGGGGCGAGATCATCAACCCAATTCTTGAACTTGGACCGATAGTTGATGAGCCAGCTGACGAAGACACCGAGATCGAAGGATGCTTATCGGTTCCCGGTGAGAGGTTCCCGCTCAAGCGAGCAGATTGGGTGAAAATCACCGGGGTTGATCTAAACCAACAGCCGGTCGAAATTGAAGCAACCGGTTGGTTTGCTCGAATCTTCCAGCACGAATTCGATCACCTAGATGGCATTCTGTATGTGAACCGACTTGCTGAACCTTGGAAAGAGATTTCCACTGACATCATTCAAGATAACGGTTGGGCTAAGCCTGGGCTTAGCTGGTTGCCCGGTAAAGACAAGTTAGACGCTTAGCCCAAGAACAATCTGATAAGTGCAGCCGTGGCTGCTGCTGCTGCCACCATCACGATGAATGGCGCGCGGATCCAGAGCAGAAGCGCACCCACCGCAAGCGCTGGCAATCTGGCATCTAGAACAAACTGCGAATCGGCGGTGAAACCTTGAATACCGAGAAGAGCCGAAAGAAGTGCGACCGTCAATAATGCGGCGCTTCGGCTAACCACTGGTCGGTTCAAGACCGAACTCGGAACTAGAAAACCGATGAGCTTCCAAGAGTAGACAGCAAAGCTCGCGAGCAAAATACCCGTCCAAATATCTAAATTCACTTGTCTTTCACCGCCAGCCAGTCAAAGATTCCAAAGACAATGGCGATTGCTCCGGCAACCAAAACCGGAACTCCAGCTGGTAGCGCAGGCGTGAGAACAACCGCAACAACCATTGATAGGGCCGCGACCGCTAGGGCTTGGCGCTCTTTGAGTCTTGGCCAAATCAACCCAAGGAATGCGGCCGCCGCAGCAGCATCTAGACCCCACGTAGCAGGATCACCAATCGCATCCCCGAGAAAAGCGCCGAGCAAAGTCGCAAGATTCCAGAAAACAAAGACGGCCAGACCCGTGAACCAAAACCCCTTGCGTTGGACACTCGTCTCTGATTGTGCGGTGGCCACGGCGGTTGACTCATCAATAGTTAGCAACGCGGGAATGAGCTTCTGCAGACCAACGCGTTCAAGAATTGGCGCCATTCGAACGGCGTAGAAACCGTTTCGAATTCCCAGCAACCAAGCCGAAACTACTGCGGCGCCGATCGCAACCGAACCCAAACCCGATGCCGCAATGATGCCAATAAAAGCAAATTGCGATCCACCCGAGAACATCAGAAGCGAAAGCACCTGAGTCTGCCAAACATCCAAACCTGCCGCTACTGAGAGAGCGCCAAACGAGACACCATAAAGTCCGGTCGCAAGCCCGACTCCAACTGAAGTAGAGAAAACAGCAGATTTAGCCACGGAAGCGCCCCGCTCGATTGAGACTCAGAAACAGTTGAGACCTGGTTGCGAAGCCACACTTGGCAATAACCGAACCCAGTACTTGTCGAACGCGGTATTGAGGGGTGTCGAGCAAAGCGGCGATCTCTTCATCGTCGTGTCCAAGTTCAAAGTATTCAAGAACCTGCGATTCGCGCTCGTTCAAGTTGCCGAGCCTTACCAATAAATCGGGAATGTCGAATTGAACGTCCTTGGCGTCTTGAAGAAACTTACGAAGCTCTCTGAAGTTCGGCTGATCGTCCTTCGAGGCAGTGCTTCGAATGGCTTTCAACAGCTCCGCCGGCCCAGACTCCTGTGTAACCAGGTCTGTCGCACCGGCTGCGATTGAGGCAAGCTGCAATTCAGGGCTGAAATAGGGCCCCGTCATAATGAAAGCTGGTACCTTGGCGCCCTGTGCCAAGTATCCCTCAATCAACTTTTGTGCCAAGCGGATGCCATCCATGCCCTTGATTCGGTGGTCGAGAACAATGACGTCAACTAGAGCGTCAGGAAGTCGAACAAGGGCCGAATCGGCAGAATCGTCTTCGAGCACAACTTTCAGATCGGGCTGTGAGTCAATCAGTAAACGACGGCCGAAACGAATGTCAGGGTCGCCGTCGACCAAGGCAATGCGAAGATCAAGCGCCATAGTTAGATCTGTTCAGCGCCCAGCGACTTTAGGTGCGGAAATATCGCAGAGACCGTGAAACCAACGCCAGGTACCTTGGTTGCCTCGACGCTGCCCGCATACAAGGCAGCGCGTTCTCGCATCGCGGTGATGCCCTTTCCGACGATCGGTTCGGTAAGTGCCTGGAGGTCTTCTTCAGCGGTGTAGCTGGATTCCTCACCGGTGATAGCCACCAACTCGCGGTTGGCGACCTCGATGCCGTTGTCTTTAATCAGAACCTGCATGCCATCTTCAACCCAACTGAGGTCTATCGAAACATCGGTTCCAATTGGACAGTTTTGTTTGACGTTCTCGAGAGCATCAAAGACGATTCGGTAGAGCGCCAGCTGAGCACCCTCGTTGAGCGCGAAAGGCTGCCCTTCGTTGCGAAGGTAGGCATTGAATCCAAGCTCTCGGTAGAGAACAACGAGTGCATCGAGCTCGCGCAAACCTGGAGGAGCAGCAGAAACTTGGTGGGTTTTATTTAGCATGTCGAAAAGACGGCGAAGTTCGGTGTGCGCGGCGCGTGCGCTTTGAGAAATCTTTTCGAGCGAACGGGTGGCCGAACTAGGGTCAACTTTTGCGGCGTATTGGCCGCCCTCGGTAAGGCTGATAACAGCGGCAACCTTCTGAATGATGAGCTCGTTGATGTCTCGGGCAATACCGAAGCGTTCATTTTGCTCAGCAATTTCGAGTGCCAACTTACTTGACTCCTCGCGCACAAAAAGACGGTCGCTTCGCGTACCCACGTGAACCACAGATACGAATGAATAGCGGCCAAGCAGATAGGCAAAGATGTTCACGATTAGAACCAGGCTGCCAATCAGAATCAGAGCAGAAATTCGACCCTCGTTGGTGCGAATGGTCATTCCAAAGAGATCGGTGAACAGTGGCGCACCGTAGGCAACGATCCAGGCGATCGACAGACCGAATGCGATCGACAGAATCAAGCCGGCAACACGGATGATTTGGTTGCTGAAGGCTGCCAGCGTAACGGTGGCTACGACCGCCGAGAGACCGCCAGCAAGCGGATCCAACTGAAGATAGATGGCCGCTGCTACAGATACAAGGAGAGCCCCAATCGAGGCATATGGAACCGTTGCGGCGAATAGAACCGCCAGAGAGAGCACAAGATTCAGACCTAAGGCCAGGAAACCTTGATTAACGGTGTCAATACCGCCAAAGAGAAGGAAGGTAAATACCGCCAGAAGGGCGCTTGAGAGCCATTTATTTTCTTGGATCCACCTGATCATGTGGCCTCCTGATGTTCAGAAAGAATGGCTCCCCGGCTTGGACTCGAACCAAGAACCTATCGGTTAACAGCCGATTGCTCTGCCAATTGAGCTACCGAGGATTAGTTGCTTTCGCAACTTGACAACATTACCAAAAAAAATCGGCGCGCGTAGACAACTAGACGAGATTTATTCGCCGGCTTTGCAACTTAGTAACCGAGAGTTAGGTCAACGGTGCCTACGAGTGGCTTCCCGTTGGAAAATGCCTCTACGTTGATACGAATTCTTTCACCGAATAAACGCTGAATCATCTCGGGAGTATCCGCCGTGTGCGGCGTGATTATGGTGTTTGGCGTCTTCCAAAGCTGACTTGAGTCTGGCAGTGGCTCCGGGTCGGTTACGTCGACTCCCGCTCCCCCGATCGCACCCGCGAATAGAGCCCTGATCAAGTCTTCGGTTACAACGTGCCCACCACGCGCAATGTTGATCAGAAATGCGGTGGATTTCATAGCTTTGAACGCGTTTGCGTCGAAAACGCCTCGTGTTTCGTCGGTTAGAGCAGCGGTGACGAA
>JBEEPX010000012.1:0-9394 GCA_041190885.1 Actinomycetota bacterium | reverse complement strand
TCTCCTAATCAGAGACTCGAGTTGGTTTCGAGCCTTGCCGGCCGCCCATTGCTCCAGTGCCCGACCAGTTGCCAGCATCACTGCAATCACGCTAGAGGCAAGCCATTCATTGGTGAGTGCGGTAGCTGCGATTGCGATGACCGCCAAAACATCGCTACCAAACTCCCCATGGCGGATGGCGTTGATCAGCCAACGGGTCGCCAGCGCGAAGCCGACCGCGGCGCCGACAGCAAATGCGGCGGTTGAGGCAAGTTGTAAGCCGAGTGCTTGCGTGGCCAATCCCAGAGTCAGGCTGGCGAGAGTCACACTCAAGAATGAGTACTCTCGAAGCGCCCGTCGGTTCATGCTTTCAAGTCTGCCACCTTAGACTCAAGCCATGAACACTCCGAAGATTCAATTTCTCGGCGCAGCCGGCACCGTTACCGGCAGCCGCTTTCTGCTCACCTGCGGCAACACCAAGGTCATGGTCGACGCCGGGTTGTTTCAGGGTCTAAAAGAGCTGCGACTCAAGAACTGGAATCCTCTGGGTGTCGACCCTTCTAGCCTGAGTGCAGTGGTGCTAACGCACGCGCACCTTGACCACTGCGGTTACATTCCCAAGCTGGTCAAAGACGGTTTTGCTGGCAAGATTCACATGACTAAATACACGGCCAAACTTGCCGAAGTGATTTTGCGTGACTCGGCCCG
Source organism: Actinomycetota bacterium (assembly GCA_041190885.1). GTDB lineage: Bacteria > Actinomycetota > Actinomycetes > Actinomycetales > Microbacteriaceae > Rhodoluna. Next base: position 8,707 of record JBEEPX010000012.1, on the reverse strand, counting down.
CATTCAAACCGAAGATGCAAAATACGCGGCCAAAGAGAAGTTCTCTAAGCACAACCCGCCAAAGGCCTTGTATGAAGAGCCGGATGCCGCCAAGTCATTCGAACAGTTTGCAGTCGAGCCATTCAACGAGCGCGTGCAGGTTGCCGAAGAAACTTTCGTTACCTTCCACCCGTCGGGCCACATTCTTGGTGCGGCATTTGTCGAGGTTGAGTTTTTCGGCAAACGCATTTTGTTCACCGGTGACATGGGTCGCCCAAACCACCCGCTTTTGAACGCTCCCGATCGTCTGCCTGCAGGCAAGTTCGATGCAATCGTGACCGAGTCGACCTATGGCGACCGCGAGCACGTGCAGAGCACAACCAACTTTGAAGATGCCATTAACCAAACCATCGACCGTGGCGGTTCTGTTTTGATTCCTGCGTTCGCCGTCGACCGAACCGAAATCATTTTGGTTCAGCTGCGCGAAATGATGGAAAACGGCGTGATTCGTCGCGTACCGGTTTATGCAGATTCGCCGATGGCGCTTCGTGCCTTGGCGTTTTATCGCGAGGCAATCGATGAGGATTCCCCAGAGATTCGCGATGAAATTGTGACCGCATGGCGTGGCCGCGACCCCTTTGACCCGGGCACTCTTGTCGAGCTGCCAACGGTCGAAGACTCGAAGACCATCAACAACCCCAAGACGCCTTGCATCATCATCTCGGCTTCTGGCATGGCAACCGGTGGTCGAGTAGTTCACCACCTGCGCGACATGCTGCCTAATCAACAGCACACCATCATGCTGGTTGGTTTTCAGGCGATGGGCACCCGCGGCCGCCGCCTGGTCGAGGGCGAAGAAGAAGTCAAAATGCACGGCGTCATGGTGCCGGTGCGCGCTCAAATCGAACAGATTCAGTCTTTCTCGGTTCACGCTGACTCTGATGAACTAATCGACTGGTTGAAGACGGGCACCGAAGCGCCGGGCCAGGTGTTTGTGGTTCACGGCGAGGCTGGCGCTGCCGATGTGTTCTCAGATCGAATCAAGTCGCAACTAGGATGGCGCAGCCACGCGCCCTTCGACGGCGAGGCAGTTCAGCTCTAAAACGCTCAGCCCTTAGCCTTGGAATGATGTTTATTTCTTCAAATGGTTTTGCGGCCAGTCTGCTTTCGGTGGCAACGGCAGTTCTGCTCGTGGCCTCACCGGTTGCTGCCGCGCCTACGCCATCGCCCTCGCAGACCGCGACACCAACGCCTTCGGCGAGCCCCACTCCATTCGCTGCAAACTCTTGCAGCGCAAAGACAGCACTAACTTCAAAAGACCTGGGTCAGCTATACGGCTATGTCATCGATGTCACCAGTGGCAAGGTGTTAATCAACGTGCGCGGCACCGAGGCCACGCCTTCGGCATCCGTGCTTAAAGTAGTAACCGCGGCGGCGGCCTTGGTCACATTGCCGGCAGATTATCGGGCACAAACCAAGGTTTTCACCGTGCCGGGGCAGCCGGGAACCATTGTTCTGCAGGGCGGCGGCGACCACACGCTATCGAGAATGACCGGCGAAAGCTTCACGACGTATTCAAAGCCCGCTCGCCTCGAGGCGTTGGCATCTCAGGTTTTGCTCGGCTGGAAGTCTGAGACCCCAATCACCAAAATCATTTTGGATGCGGGCTTTTTTGCCGGCCCCAGTTACAACAGCGCCTGGAAGCTATCGGATCGAACCAACGGCTACATCTCGCACATCACGGCGCTTCAGGTAGACAGCGATCGGGCAAACCCAGACCTAACCTCGAAGGCATACAGCGGGTATCGCAGCACTAATCCTGTTCTGGCGACCGGAAAGTTTTTCAAAGAGTCACTCGAGGGCCTAGCCGAAACGGCGACTCTGGTCGAAGGTAAAACCCCCGCCAACGCCGTTTTGCTAACCCGCGTGAACAGCCAGCCGATAACCAATTGGCTCAGCCACGCCATCAGCGTTTCAGACAACACCGAAACCGAGTTCATCGCTCGTCACGCTGCAAAATTTGCCGGCCTTGAACCGAGCTTCGCTTCAATCGAACCCCTCGCAAAAAAGGCACTGGCAACCCTGGGTGTCGATTCGACCGGCCTAAAAATGTATGACGGATCTGGCCTTGCCCAAGGCAACCGCGTGACCGCCAAGATGATTGCCCAGTTGATGACCAAGGTGGCAAACGGCAATCTAGAGGGCAACTCAACGCTTGCTCAAATGGAGACATATTTGCCAGTAGCAGGCAAAACCGGAACACTTGCTGGTCGATTCAACGGCGTAAACGCAATCGCCCGCAATTACGTTCTTGGCAAGAGTGGCTACATCCCGGGGCTTTATTCACTGGCCGGAATTGTGAACGCCAAGGACGGCACCCGACTCGCCTATGCGTTCTTCGCCAGATCGGCCGGCGGCAAGACCGTTGGTTATGCGGCGAGGCCAGCGCTAGACACCTTGGCCACTCGTTTGTATCAATGCGGGTTTGGCCTCAAAGCCAACTGATCGGCGCTTAGAAAGATAAAATCAAACTCGATGGTCGGCGCCTAGCCGACCCGTTTGCAGGAGATCAATTGTCTGAAGAAACCAAGGGCTTTGCCTATTTCAAAGAGGTAGCAATTGGAGCCGGTGTTGGTGTTGCGGTTCTCGCCCTAATCATCGGTGGATTCAGCATTTCTGGGGGAGGGCTGCCAACCTCGGCCGGCGCAAACAACACCGCGCAGCCTATCAACTCTGCAAGCGCAAGCCCATCACCTAGTTCTTCGTCAACTCGAACCTGTTCGGTTGCTGAGTTGGCCGCCGACCCTCGCTTGGCAAACCTTTCGGCAGTTGTGCTTAACCCGGCCACCGATGAGATCTTGTTCGACCGCAATGCGGGCACGCCGGCCGCAACGGCATCCGTGTTGAAGACGCTAACCGCTGCTGCCGCGCTGGCAACCCTTGGCCCGAACTATCGCGTCGACACTCGTGTTTACAGTGACCCATCTGCGCCCGGCACCGTTTATCTGGTTGGCGGCGGCGACGTGACTCTTTCGCGAACCGCGCCCGGCACCCAGTCGGTTTACAAGGATGCCCCAAAGCTTTCGACTCTTGCCGTTGATGTGAACAAGAAGATGGCCGGTATTCCGATCACCCGAATCGTTCTCGACAGCACGCTATTCACCGGCCCGAGCTGGGAGTCAAGCTGGGAGCGCTCAGAGCAAACCGAGGGCTACATGTCTGAAGTCACTGCGCTTCAGGTTGACGGCGACCGCAAGACCCCTGGCAACGAGACTTCGACTCGTTCGACTAAGCCAGTCATGAACGCCGGCACCTACTTTAAGAAGGCGCTCGGCGCGAGTGCATCGGCTGCCGTCGTTTCTGAGGGCAAGCTGCCAACCTCGGCCACCGAGATTGCTAAGGTTTCTTCGCAGCCAATCAGCAAGTGGATCACTCACATGCTGCAGGTTTCAGACAACACTCAGGCCGAGGCTCTGGCCCGACTTGTTTCGCTTGATCAGGGCTTCGACGGTTCGTTCTCGTCGCTAAATGTTGCAATCAAGCAGGCGCTAACCGCGACCGGCCTTGACGCCAGCGGCATTGTGATTCGCGATGGCTCGGGTCTGAGCAACTTCAACGCGGTTTCACCGACCTACATGGCAAAATTCATGAAGCTGGTTCTCAACGGCACCGGCGACTTCAAAGTCATCAGGGATGGCCTGCCAGTAGCTGCCGAGTCTGGTTCGTTGGCTAGCCGCTTCAAGGGCGACAACCTAGATGCCGCCGGAAAGATTTTGGCTAAGACGGGCTGGATTAAGAAGGGTTACACCCTGGCCGGCATCATCAATGCCAAGGATGGAACCGCGCTCACTTTTGCGATTTATGCGCTTGGCGATGTGAAAACCGAAGCCAAGGATGCAATCGACAACCTGGCCACCGGTTTCTATCGCTGCGGCAACCAGCTCTCAAACGAGTAGCCAATACGCAACCCGAATCGGGCTAGTTTTCTTTGCGAGCTCCGGGTGCTGCTGAAACCACGAAGATGTCGGGCTTGGTATAGCCGAGCGCCTCAAATTCGGCAGTTACCGACAACGAGACCTCGCTAATCTTTTCGACCGGAGTCAACGCAATTGCGGCACCGCCGAAACCGCCACCGGTCATGCGAGCGCCTATGGCACCGTGACGCAGAGCCGTTTCAACTGCGGTGTCTAGCTCGTCAACCGAAATCTCAAAGTCATCGCGCATCGACTCGTGCGATGCATAAAGCAGCTTGCCGATTGCGCGCGGGCCTTGCTCTCTCAAGACCTTTACGGTCTCAACAACTCGATCGTTTTCGGTCACAACGTGCTGAACGCGGCGATAGGTCACGTCATCCATGAGTTCTTTGGCCTTGGCTAGGTCGGCAACCGACAAGCCGCGAAGTGAACTCACGCCCATGATTTCGGCGCCTTTTTCGCAGGCGGCACGACGAGTTGCATAACCGCCATCAACCAGGCGGTGAGCCACCTTGGTGTCGATGATTAGCAGCTCTAAGCCCTCGCGAGCAAAGCCCAAATCAACTACCTGTGCCTCTAGGCTCTGGCAGTCCAAGAACACGCCCTTGTCGGTCTCGCCAAGCAGCGAAGCCGACTGATCCATGATGCCGGTCGGTGCGCCAACAATTTCGTTTTCGCCAAGCTGGCCAACGCGGGCAAGGTCGCGGCGATCAAGCCCAACGGCCCAAAGTTCGTTTAGCGCGAGTGCCACGGCACACTCGAGAGCTGCCGATGATGAAAGCCCGGCACCAACTGGCACATCAGATTCGATGAAACAGTCGAAGCCGGTTGGGTTGATCTCGATGCCCTTTGTCTTGGCCGTCTGCTGAATTGCCCAGGCTGCGCCAAACGGGTATGCCGCCCAGTCGTTTGAGTCGTCACGCTTGATCGCGGTTAAGGCGACTTCGTGAATTTCGGGTGAAAAGCTCGAAGCCACACGAATCAGGTTGTCGGTTCGCTGGCCGATTGCTGCATAGGTTCTGCGGTTGATCGCGAACGGAAACACAAAGCCTTCGTTGTAGTCGGTGTGTTCACCAATCAGGTTCACGCGACCGGGTGCCGACCAAACGCCAGCTGGCGCGTAGCCAAAAGTTGATTCGAAGTCGCGCTTGACCGCAGTGAGGGTTGAATCGGGCATTAGAGAACCTCTCGAATCTGTGCCGCGGTCTTTTCTGGCGCAAAGTCTGCAATGAACGCACCCATTGCCGATTCAGAACCGGCAAGGTATTTCAGCTTGTCGGCTGCGCGTCGCGGGGAGGTGATTTGAAGTTGAAGACGAACGTTCTCGCCGCCCGCTACCAACGGAGCTTGGTGCCAAGCCGAAATGTATGGAGTTGGACTGTCGTAAATCTTGTCCATAGCCTTCAACAGGCTTGAGTAGATCGAAGCCAGCTCGTCTCGTTCTTCAGAAGTCAGTTGACCAAGGTGTTGAACGTGGCGGTGCGGCAACATGTGGATCTCGATTGGCCAGCGACCGGCAAACGGAACATACGCGGTGAAGTGTTCGCCCTTGATCAGAACGCGTTCACCAGCCTGCTCGAAGGCAAGAGTGTCGGCGAACAGATTCGGGCCGTAGGCCTTAATCGATTCGAGAACCTTGGCGGTGCGTGGCGTTACATACGGGTATGAATAAATCTGGCCGTGTGGGTGGTGCAAGGTCACGCCTATTTCTTGGCCGCGGTTCTCAAAAGGAAAAACCTGACGAATGCCGGGCAGGGCCTGCAATGCCTCGGTGCGCTGAGCCCATGCCTCGACCACGGTGCGAACGCGTTCGACCGGCATTTCGCCTAGCGAACCCAGGTGCTCAGGGCTAAAGACAACGACCTCACAGCGACCAATCGAGTCGCGCACCGAACCAAGCTCAAGGTTTGGCACAACGGCATAGTTTGGGTCGTCAACCTCGGCGAGGGTTGGACCAAATGAAGGGCTCTTGTTTTCGAACACCGCAACATCAAAGTTGTCGGGAAGCTCTGACAGGTTTTCGGCAGTGGTTGGGCAAAGCGGGCACTGGTGTGCAGGCGGCAAAAATGCTCGGTTGTGGCGAGCAGCTGCTACCGAGATCCAGTCGCCGGTGAGCGAGTCGAGGCGCATCTGGGCAACGGCCGGGCGAGGGTCTAGCTCGCGGGTGTCTGCCTTGCGCTCGGCGCCCAGTTTTGAGCTTGAATCGTCAAAATAAAAGAGGTCACGGCCATCGGCCAGTTTCGCGTCGATTTTCTTGATCATGGTTCCGCCTTCGCTCGGCTTGTTGCCAGGGGCCAAATGCAACTGAGAGTAGGCTGAAACAATGCATTCAGCCACAGGACAACAGTTTATCCTCTCTGCCACTTTCGGTTCTGAGAGCCTCACCGCCAACATCTCTTCGGTGGGTGCAGCACTGCGTTCTTTCAAGGTGAATGGCCGCGAGCACCTCGAGCCTGGTAACTCAGACTCGATCAGTCCGTTCCACGAAGGCATCGTCATGGCGCCTTGGGTCAACCGTCTTGAAGATGGTGCCTGGATGCACAAGGGCAAGCGCCTCGAGGTTCCGATCACCATCCACAACCAGAACAACTCGAACCACGGTCTTTTGGTGCACTACCCATACGAGGTTGTTCACCAGACTGCGTCAAAGGTCACCCTTGCCGCCACCGTTTTTCCTCGCACGGGCTATCCGTTCCTGGTCGACACCACAGTTACCTACGAACTGGTCGAACACGGCATGAAGGTCACCCACACTGCCCTAAACCACTCTGCAGAACCAGCCCCGTATGTGGTTGGCGCGCACGCCTATTTCATGTTTGAGGGCTTTTCGACCGGCGATTGCGTGCTGACTTCTGGTGCTAAGACCGTTCTCGAGGTAAACGAGCGCCAGTTGCCAATCGGCAAGTCTGCTACGGCTGGCACTTATTTCGATTTGTCTGAGGGCATCGAGCTAAAGCGCGGTCACATCGACCACGGCTTCACCGACCTAACCCGTGACGAGAATGGCTTGGCGCACACCACCTTGACCTCACCCAAGGGCGAGATAATCGATGTTTGGCAGGACCAAAACTTTGGCCACCTGGTTTTGTTCACCCCTGATTTTTATTACCGCGATGAAGACGGGCCGCGCATGCACGCCGTCGCAATCGAGCCGCAGACCGGTGGAGCGAACGCGTTCAACACCGGCGAAGACCTGATTCACCTCGAGGCTGGTCGCCCTTGGGCTGGCACCTGGGGCTTTACAATCAGGGGCTAACCGGTTTGTTCACCATTCGTTAACCTTCTGTCCATAAACTAACCGGCGTCGTTTAGATTCTCTTCGCAATCGAACAGGAAGGATCCCATGGATCCCATTTTGATCGTGGGCCTAGTTGTTGCCCTCGCTCTATTCTTTGACTTCACCAACGGTTTTCACGACACTGCTAACTCAAGCGCAACAGCCATTGCAACCGGCGCGCTGAAGCCTCGCACCGCAGTGATCATTGCAGCCCTCATGAACCTCGTGGGCGCATTCCTCTCTACTGCAGTAGCCAAGACAATCTCGGTGTCGCTTATCAACGAAGGTGTAAACCTCGGTGCCGAAATGGTCTTTGCCGGCCTAACCGGTGCGATCTTGTGGAACCTAACCACTTGGTTGCTTGGGCTTCCGTCATCGTCATCGCACGCACTGTTCGGTGGTTTGATCGGCGCTGCGCTGGCCTACGCCGGTGTCGCCGCAATTAACTTTCCTAAGGTGCTCGAGAAGGTAATCTTCCCTGCGCTATTTGCCCCACTTGTTGCCGGTATTGCGGCTTTCTTGGCAACACGTTTGGCTTACTTGATTACTGCTCGCTCACAGGCGCAGCGTAAGAAAACCGGAATCGGTACCGGCCGCGCAAGCTTCAAGATCGGCCAGGTTTTCTCTTCTTCACTCGTGGCTTTGTCGCACGGAACCAACGATGCTCAAAAGACCATGGGTGTAATTACCTTGGTATTGGTTACCTCGGGTCTTCAGGCAGACGGAAACCACGTTGAGTGGTGGGTCATCATTTCTGCTGCCCTTGCTATTGCCCTTGGCACCTACTCGGGTGGTTGGCGAATCATCAAGACCATGGGATCAGGCCTGGCTGAAATCAAGCCACCTCAAGGTCTATCGGCTGAGGTCGCGACCGGTGTAACCATTCTTGCCTCAAGCAACCTTGGCTTTGCTCTATCGACCACCCAGGTTGCCTCGGGTTCGGTCATGGGTGCAGGACTGGGCCGAAAGGGCGGCGCAGTTCGCTGGTCTAAGGCTGGTCAGGTTTTTGCTGGTTGGTTCTTCACTCTTCCAGCTGCTGGTGCCGTCGGCGCCCTGTCAGCGTTCCTAACCATGTCAAGCCCATACGGCCTACTGATTGACGCAGTGGTAACCATTGGTGCGATTCTCGCAATCTTCCAGGTGTCACGTCGCAACCGCATTGGTCACCACAATGTACTTAGCGAAGTCGAAGGCGCATCAGAGGTAGTTGCCTCGCCTCGTCAGGTTCGTGCAGCTCAGGCTAAGGCTGCTCGTGCAGCCAAGGCCGCAAAGAAAGGTAAGAAGTAATGATTGAGTGGAACAACCTATTTTTGGTTGCGATCGTCGCAATCGTCGGCTCGACCGTTCTTGTCGCCAGCTTTTCACTCGGCATGCGCTGGTTGACCAATGCACGCCACCTTGTGCCAGGTGCCAAGAAGGGCAAATCAAAGGCTATCCGAGCCGAAGTTCTAAACCGCTCGGGCGCATACATGATGTT
>JBEEPX010000011.1:0-5169 GCA_041190885.1 Actinomycetota bacterium | reverse complement strand
AGCTAAACCTGCGCGAGGTAAACGCGGTCAAGAAGGTCAGCTTCACGATTTATGAGGGCGACTCTGTCGGCATCATTGGCAGCAACGGCTCGGGCAAGTCATCTTTGATGCGCGCCATCGCGGGCCTCACCCCAATTGCGGGCGGCGGCGTTTATGCCTTCGCCAGACCAACGCTTCTCGGCGTAGGCGCAGCTTTGATGCCCGCGCTTTCGGGTGAAAAGAACATCTTGCTCGGTGGTCTTGCCCTTGGTTTCACTCGAAAGCAGATCAATGCGGCAGTAACCGACATCATCAAGTTCGCTGGCCTCGAAGAGTTCATCGACCTGCCGATGCGCACCTATTCTTCGGGTATGGCCGCGCGCCTTCGTTTTGCGATTGCCGCGTCTCGCGACCACGACATCCTGATCATCGATGAGGCCCTGGCCGTCGGCGACCAGGAGTTCCGTAACCGTTCCGAGGCTCGCATGCGAGAAATGCGCGCCAACGCCGGAACCGTATTTTTGGTCAGCCACAGCATGAAGTCGATTCTCGATACCTGCACAAGGGTCATCTGGATCGAAAAGGGTGTTTTGAAAATGGATGGCGACCCGAAGACCGTGGTCGACGCCTACAACCTGCACACCGGTTCTGACACGATCGACTAGTCATGGCTGCAGAGAACAACACACTCCCAGCGGTCAGCGTAATCATGCCGGTGCTCAACGAAGAGGGGCACCTGGCCGCCGCAGCGGCAAGCATCTTGGCTCAGGATTACCCCGGCACCATCGAGTTGATTTTGGCCCTCGGTCCGTCGAAAGACGAGACCGATCGAATTGCTGCTGAGCTAGCCGAAGCCGACTCGCGTGTGGTGTTGATGCCCAACCCGAAAGGTCTCACCACGGTTGGCATGAATGCTGCCATCAAGATTGCCAAGCACGACTACATCATTCGCGTCGATGCTCACAGCGAGCCGGCGCAGGGCTACATCAAAAATGGCATCGCCGAACTACTAAAGGTTGGTGCAGACTTAGTTGGCGGCATCATGGATGCCAAGGGGCGAAGCGCTTTTCAGCGAGCCGTGGCCTGGGCCTACACCAGCAAATTTGGCATCGGGGGAGCCCGCTATCACGTTGGTGGTGAAGCCGGCGAAGCCGAGAGCGCATACCTGGGCATCTTCAAGAAGTCTGCCCTCGAGCGAGTTGGCGGCTATGACGAAGCGATCATTCGAGGCGAAGATTGGGACTTGGCGCAGCGCATCAAGAAGACCGGTGGTTTGGTTTGGTTCTCACCAGAGCTAAAGGTCACCTATTGGCCACGTGGTCGCTGGGGTCGACTTGCGAAGCAGTTTTATTCGACCGGAGTATGGCGTGGCGACCTAACCAGACGCGACCTGAAGCGCGCATCAAAGCGTTATTTTGCGCCGCCGGTTTTGGTGCTGATCTTGGTTCTCAGTTGGATCGATCTTCTAGACGCCAACCCGGTGGCAATCGTGCCAACGGCCGCCTATTTGTTGGGCGTTGCCTTTTTGGCAATTACCGCCAAGGGCTTGCAACTCAAGGACCGCGTTGCCTTGCTCGTCGTTCTGCCAACCATGCATCTGTCTTGGGGCTGGGGCTTCATCCGAGGTTATTTGGTGGGCGCTGGCATGACCATCGACCGAAGCCGCATGAATAAGGAGCAGGTCAAGTGAGCAAAATCAGCAGGCTGATCAAGACCTATTCGCCAACCCGAATCGCCGGTGCACTGCGCCGCCGCGGTGGCCAGTATCTTCGCAAGTGGCAGTATCGCCCGCAGGCAACCAAGGCCCTAAAAAATCAGGTTTTCTTTGAGTCTTTTCAGGGCAAAGTAATCGGCGACAACCCGTACGACATCTTCGTTGAGTTGAAGCGTGTTCGCCCCGACTTGAAGTTTGTTTGGACAACCGGCCCGGGCACCAAGGCGCCAGAGGGCGCAACCGGCGTGCGTTTTGGCAGTCGCGAGTGGCTCGATGCGCTGGCGACATCAAAGTATTTGGTCAACAACACCAACTGGCCTTGGTATTTTCGCAAGGTTCCCGGTCAGGTCTATTTGCAGACCTGGCACGGCACGCCGCTCAAGCGCCTCGGTCGAGAGATTCCGAACAACAACCTGACCAAGAGCTATCTCGACACCATGGATCGCGAAGCGCTGGCCTGGGATTACTTGATTTCACCAAACGGTTTTTGCACCAAGGTTTTCCCGGGTGCGTTTGGCTACAGGGGCAACATCATCGAGACCGGTTACCCGCGCAATGACCGCCTAACCACCTCGACCGCGGCCGACCGCCAGCGCATTCGTGAGGGCATTGGCATTGCCGACCCGAGCACCATTGTGGTCATGTATGCGCCGACGTGGCGCGATTACAAGCGCAGCGCGACCGGCAACTGGGAGTCGGTTACCTTCATGGATGAAAACATAGAGCTGCCGGCCGGTTATCAAATGATTTATCGTGGCCACACCAACACCCACGCTGCCCACAAGGCCGAGGTTGCCGGGCGAGCAATCGACGTGACCAAGTACCCAGATGTGACCGAGCTTTATTTGGCCGCCGATGTTCTGATCACTGACTTCTCGTCGGTCATGTTCGACTACACCGTCACCGGCAAGCCGATCATGTTCTTGGCCCCAGACCTTGAGCGCTATCGCGAAGAGCGCGGCTTCTATTTTGACTTCGAGGCCGAGGCGCCGGGGCCAATCTTGGCCACCGACAAAGAGGTTCTGGTTGCCCTAAGCCACATCGAGCAGATTTCGACCGAGTATCACGCGCGGTATCGTGCTTGGCAGCAAAAATTCAACGCACTCGAAGACGGCCACGCGGCCAAGCGGGTTGTCGAAATCGTTTTCAAATAGAGGTTCAAATTGAAAAATTCACTCATCAAGTTCGCGCGCAAAATGCTGGCCTCTGGGCTCATCCCGGGAGTCCACTACGCCGTTTTGCGCCTGATCTGGTGGGTTAGTTTCAAGACCAAGGCCTACGATGCCAGCCAGCCCAGAGTCACGATTGTGATGCCGGTTTACAACGTCGAAAGATACCTGGCAGACTGCATTCGCTCGGCAAGGGCGCAGCGTCACGGCAACTTTGAAATCATCGCGGTCAACGACGGCGCAACCGATTCTTCGGCACAAATCCTAGAAAAGTTTGCCGCCAGCACCCCCGAGCTCTTCGTCGTGACCCAAGACAACCAGGGACTTGGCGCGGCCCGAAACGCTGGACTCGATGCAATTGAAAACACCGAGTTCGTGATGTTCCTAGACTCGGATGACCTGCTGCCGATGGGTGCAATCGAGCGATTCGTAGCCCAAGCGCAAAAGACCTCGTCAGATCTAGTGGTCGGCAAGACCGTTTGTTTCTATGGCTCGCGCTATTTCGACCGCACCTCGACCGCTGCTCTATACAAGGCGGGCCGCGAGCAGGTTTCGGTCAATGACGTTCCCGAGATTCTTGGCGACGCCACCAGCTGGAACAAGCTCTACCGCTATGAGTTCTGGCAGAACACCAAGCTGCGTTTTCCGGTGGGCGTTAGCTATGAGGACATGACTCTCGTGGTCACCGCGTACCTGGCCGCGGGCAAGTTTGACATGGTGGCCGAGCCGGCATATTTCTGGCGAGTTCGCGCCGAGGGCGAGTCACTGTCGAAGCGCACCGCCGAGCTCAAGAGCCTTCAGGATCGACTGCTGTCTATCGAGCAAATCAACCGCATTCTGCTTCGATCAATCGAAAAGGGTTTGATTGAATCGACAGTGCGCGACACCTGGCTAACCAGAATCATTTCGCTTGACCTGCAGCTCTTCGCACCGGCAATCGAACAGGCCGATCAGGCATTCTTTGATGAGTTCAAGGGCCGTGCCGGAGCCGTTTTGGCCGAGGCCGATCCGTCGGTCTGGGCCGCTTCGACCGGTGAACACCGAGCTGCGGTTTGGGCTGCAGTTCACGGCAATCGCGACCAAACCGTAAAGGTTCTGCAGGGCCGTTAATTAGGGTGTTGTGCGGCGGTTCACAGGGGTTTTTCAGGGTCGCGAGCTTAGGCTTGAAGAGCTTCCGGGAGGCTAAATCATGAAAAAAATCCTCGCACTTTCATCAATCACAATCGCAACGCTGCTGCTCAGCAGTTGCAGTTTGCTCTACCCAAACTGGGATTCGGGCTTAACTCCAAGCGACCCAGAGCCAAGCCCAAGCGAGATTGTCGAAACTCCAACCTCGGTTCCGTCAGAATCGGCCACTCCGAGCGCTTCACCAACCGTCAACAAAAAGGCCGCCAGCGTGGTTATCACCGACGCCGGAGTCGATGCCTCGGCCGGAGTGATCTATGCGGTTGGCGAAGTCAGCAACGTTGCCGAAAACGATGGCATCTGCACGATCACCTTTACCGGCGCCGGTGTCACCAAGACAGCTACGGCCAAAGCCGAAGCCAACGTAAACCGCACCGAGTGCTACCCGCTGCAGATTTCGCTCAAGGGTCTGCCAAAGGGTGCCGCAATCGTGACCGTTAGCTATGAGTCACACTCGAGCATTGGTCAATCTAAGGCCGTAGGCGTAGTCGTTCCTTGATCTATCGCAGACCGTCACGACTGATTGGGCTAGCACTTTCAATGGTGTTGGCCTTTATTGGCGTGGTCGCTCTGCAAACACCATCGGCATCCAAGGCTGCCGATGTAAAACGTTTTGATCCAGGGCTGATCATCAGTGACAGTGTGTTCTTTGACTTTGGCACCATGACTGTTGCCGAGATTCAGCGCTTTCTTGAGAGCAAAGTGCCGGTCTGCGACGACAACGATGGCGGGCCAAAGTGCCTTCGAAACTATGTTGCTGACACCGTCGACAAAGTGGGCGAAGACGGTCGCTGCAAGCCATTTGTTGGCAAGACTCAGCAGACCGCCGCTCAAATCATTTACGAGGTATCGCGCGCCTGTGGCATCAACCCGCGAGTGCTTCTGGTCAAGCTCCAAAAGGAACAGGGGTTGGTGCAATCCAAAGACCCGACCGCATACATGTATAAAGCGGCCATGGGTTATGGCTGCCCCGACTCAGACCCGGCAATCTGCGGCAAGGTTTACGTTGGCCTGTTCAACCAGCTCTATCACGCTGCTGGTCAGCTGAACTGGTATGACGACCCGCGCAGCTCGTTTGTGCAGAACAAAAAGCTGCCGCTCGGCAAGGTTTCTAAGGTTTTG
>JBEEPX010000010.1:0-4288 GCA_041190885.1 Actinomycetota bacterium | reverse complement strand
TCAAACCTGGCTCAAGGAAGTGCTCTTTGCCAGAGGCGTCGCGAGCGGCACCTAGAAGATCAGAAATGTTGAAGCCGAACTGCCAAAGCACCATGAAGGTAAGCAGAATCGCACCGGTCATGAGCAAGAACGCCTTGACGATCTGCACGTATGTAGTGCCCTTCATTCCGCCCACGGTCACGTAGATGATCATCAAGACACCAACACCGGCGATAATCCAGTTTTTGGCGCTTGCATCGGTGATGCCCAGAAGTAGTGAAACCAGCGCACCGGCACCCACCATCTGAGCCATGAGGTAGAAGATCGAAACGACGAGAGTCGAAGTGGCAGCCGCGCCGCGCACTGGGCGCTGCTTCATGCGGAATGCCAGAACGTCACCCATTGTGAATCGACCCGAGTTGCGAAGTGGCTCGGCTACTAGAAGCAGCGCGACCAGCCAAGCGACCAAGAAGCCGATTGAGTAGAGGAAGCCGTCATAACCGAATAGCGCAATGGTTCCAGCAATACCCAGGAACGAAGCGGCCGACATGTAGTCGCCGGCGATGGCTAGACCGTTTTGGAAGCCCGAGAAGCCTCCACCACCGTCGTAGAAGTCAGATGACTTCTTGTTCGAGCGACCGGCACGGAAAACCAGTACCAGTGTGAAGACTACGAACGCGACGAACAGAATCGCGCTTAGCGTTGTTGAATCCATTACTTAGCCAACTCCTTGTCAACCTTTTCGCGCAGGGCGTCCGAGGGGCCGTCAAGCGAGTGTGATGAGTGGCGCTCGTAGAGCCACATGATTAGGAAGGTGGTGACGAACTGCAACACGCCTAGAACAAAAGCGATGTTGATGTTTCCGATCACCGGGGTGCTAACCCAGTCACGAGCAAAAGCTGTGAGGGCAACATATAGGAAATACCAAACCAAGAAGGCGGCAGTCAGCGGAAATGCAAATCCGCGAAACTTCTTCTTCAGGGCTTGAAACTCAGGTGAGGCTTGTGTTTCTGCCCACACCTTGTCTTGCTCTGTCGATCCCATTGAACTCCAATGTCCATAAGGTGACATCGTTGGCGTCTTTGCCAGCGATGCGGAGCGCTCGAGGTGCTCTTCTCGTGAGCCTAGCGAAAAATGGAATAATTTTTTAGGAAAACAGGTTGAAACGCCGATTCGTTATAAATCAGCAGTTTGGGTCTTCGGTTGGCACAACATTTCGAATGAAATAGTCGTCAACCGTCTCGTTCACACAGCGATTTTCTTGGCCGTATGCGGTGTGCCCCTCACCGTTAAAGGTGAGCAATTTGGCATTTGCTAAGACTTTGTTGGCCAGTGAAACCGCCTGCGAGTATGGGGTCGCTGGGTCGCCGGTGGTGCCGACAACCAAAATCGGGTTAGCGCCGATCGCAGACCAAGTTTTTGGTTTTTCTGAAACTGGGTATGGCCACTGCTCGCACCCCAAAGCGCCCCAAGCCCAGTAGCGACCCAAGGTCGGACTAGCCTTCAGCATTTTGGCGTTCTGTTCGAGCATCGACTTTTGGTCACTTGGCGCCCGTGAATCGGCACAGTTGATCGCAAAGTTCGCTTCCATCAAATTTGACAGGTATGCGCCCTTCTCATCGCGGTCGTTGTAGGCGTCGGCCAACTGAATCAGTGTCGAACCATCGCCATCGATGGCCTCGGCAAAACCCTGGCTGAGCGCAGGCCAATAACTCTGACTGTAAAGCGGCATGATGAGGCCAGTAATGGCGGCCCAAATGGTGAGCTCGCGGCCATCCGAGGTTGGCAGCGGATTTTTTTCGATTGCGAACAAAAGTGCTTTGATTTTCGCGAGCGCTTTTTCAACCGTGCCGCTAAACGGGCAGTCAGCCGAACCAAGGCAATCGGCAAGGTAGTTTCGAAGCGCCTGGTCAAAACCGGCGAGCTGATAAACGCTCTGCTGTTCATCACTGATGGTTGGGTCAATCGCGCCATCGAGCACCATGCGACCAACTCGATCGGCAAAAAGCGCCGCATAGGTTGCACCCATGTAGGTTCCGTAGCTAAAACCCAGATAGTTGAGCTTCGAGTCGCCCATCAGAGCTCTGAGCACATCCAGGTCTTTGGCGGTTGAGACCGTGTCAATAAAGCCAAGGCCCGGGCCGCTGTTGGCAACGCAAGCATCGATGAAGGCCTTCATGCTGCGCCTAGTTTCGGCAAGATCTGCGTTAGAGCCAAGCTCTAGCCCGGTGTCACCGTAGAGCAATTCATCGGTGCCTTTTGAATCGAGGCATTTGACCGACGGTTCGCTTTTGCCCACGCCTCTTGGGTCAAAGCCAACCAGGTTGTAGTTCTTGCGCAATTCTGAGGTGCCAATTTGCTCGGCCGAATCTAGCAGCCAGCTGGTTGCCGACGAACCGGGGCCACCGGGGTTGAAGATGAGCGAGCCAAGCGGCTTGGCGTTGTCGGCGGGGCGATAGGCAATCGAAAGCTTTAGTGTTTCACCGTCGGGTTTTGACCAATCCATCGGCACCTTGAACTCGCCACAAACCGCCTTGCCACCACCGCAGGTCAGCCAGGTGATTCGCTGCTCATAAAAGGGTTTTAACTCGGATGAGATCGAGGTGTCGATGACTGGGGTTGGGCCTTCGACCGGCAAAGCAAGTGCGCAACCCGAAACCAGCAAAGCGGCAAGGCCTGCCGCGATTGTTTTGGCGAACCTGCCCAGGTTCATTAGTTCGCCTTGTTGCGAAGGCTAACTGCCAGCGATTCGAGCACCATCAGGTCGCGCACGTTTGCATCGATGCGCTTGCGCGCGAGCGCGATTGCCTCGAGCTTGTGAATCGACTGAGCAGCGGTGCTGTTCTCGGCGATTTTTTCGACGCTTGATCGAAGCTCTTCGTTGATCAGAGGTGAGGCCGAAGAAATTTGCACTGTCAATACATCTCGATAGAGCGAAAGCAAGTCGACCAAAATTCGATCTAGTCCGTCTCGCACACTTCGAGTCGCTCGGCGCTTTTGGCCCTCTTCAAGGTTCTTTAGCTCAGACCTAAGGTTCGGCGGAATGTTGTCGCCGGGAGCAAGCCCGAGCGTTCGAAGTAGAGCCTCTTTTTCATCCTGGTCGCGCTCGGCGGTTAGGGCATCGGCATCTTTTTTGGCGATGTCTAGCCAACGCTCGGCGGTTTGCACGGCCGAGGTCACACCAACGATGTTTGCGGCCGCCAGCAGAGTTTCGCGCCTGCGACTGCGGGCATCGTTGCTGGTCGCAAGGCGCCTGGCCATTCCGATGTGACTCTGAGATTCGGCAGCAACCTGCAGCGCGAGCTTTTGATCGATGCCGTCTCGTTCAACCAACAGGCGGGCGACTTCTTCGACAGCAGGCACCTTCAACCCAATTCGGCGAACTCGAGAACGAATGGTCGGCAGCATGTCTGCTTCAGAGGGGGCACAGAGCAACCAGATGGTTCCCGCCGGTGGCTCTTCGAGGGCCTTTAGCAAAACGTTCGATGATCTCTCTTGCATGCGGTCGGCATCTTCGATGATCATGATTCGGTATTTACCCATCGAGCTGCCGAGCTGCGAGTTGGCGACCATTTCGCGAACTTCATCGATTGGAATCGATACGCGTTCGGTCGATAAAACCGAGATGTCCGGGTGCGTGCCTGCAGCCGCCAAAACACAACTGCGACATTCACCGCAACCGCCCTCGGGGCAAAGTAGTGCGGTCGCAAAAGCGTGGGCAAGGTTGGATCGACCAGAACCAGGTGGGCCGGTAACTAACCAAGCGTGGTGAACCCCCGAATCACGATGTTCGACCGACATCGCCAATTGCGCAACAGCCTCGGGCTGACCAAGCTGGTCGGCCCAAACCGGCGAATTAGCTGAACTCAACGACTCGCCAATATCTGATCGATGCGTGCGCGAATTTGCGCCTGCATCTGGTCAACCGTTTGCGATGCATCGACGATGAGCCAACGCTGAGGTTCTGCCTTGGCCATCGCCAAATATGCCTGTCGCACGGCCTCAAAGAATTCAACCTTTTCGCGCTCAAGGCGATCTGGCTCTGCGCCGGTCTTTGACCTTCGTGCCATCGCGGCGCCAGCTTCTAAATCAAGCAAGATGGTCAAATCTGGCAGCAGGTTCTCAACGGCAAACATTGAAATAGCGCGCACGTCTTCGGCGTTGAGCTCGCGGCCAACACCCTGATATGCCACCGATGAATCAAGGTAGCGATCGGTAATCACGGCCTCGCCGCGCTCGAGAGCTGGGCGAACCTTGGTTGCCACATGGTGGGCTCGATCGGCCGCGTAAAGCAGGGCTTCACTTCTAG
>JBEEPX010000009.1:0-8248 GCA_041190885.1 Actinomycetota bacterium | reverse complement strand
GCCCAAGGGTCGGGGGCGTTTAGCGCTTTCAACAGGGCTGACGCCTTCAATTTCGTTTCTTCGAGTTCGGCTACCGGATCCGAATCCGAGGTGATTCCCCCACCCACACCGATGGTCGCATTTTGGCCTTCAAAGACGATGCTTCGAATGATCATGCCGAACTCGGCAGAGCCATCTGCACCGATGAAGCCGGCTACACCCGAATAGAGGCCGCGGTCACCAGCTTCTAGGCCTTTGATCAATTCCATCGCTCGAATTTTTGGTGCGCCAGTCATCGAGCCACCGGGAAAGCAGGCCTCCAGTGCATCGGCAGCGTCATGACTGTCTGCCAACTGCGCCGTCACCGTGCTAACCAATTGATGCACGGTTGCATAGGTTTCGACTTGAAACAATTCCGGAACGCTGATTGAGTCTGGTCGAGCAACTCGACCGAAGTCATTTCGCATCAGGTCGACAATCATCAGATTCTCGGCACGCTCTTTTTCGTTCGCCTCTAGCTCCGCGGCAATTTCGGCGTCCTCGCTTGGATTGTTTGCCCTCGGTCTGGTGCCCTTTATGGGTCTGGTGCTGAGTGCGCCCTGTGAGCTGACCGAAATGAACTGCTCGGGTGAACTCGATACGAGCCTCAAATCGCCAAATCGGAAATAGCTGGAATACGGCGCCGGATTTTGCTCTCTGAGCTGAAGAAAGACATTCAATGGGTCGAGGCTGTGACGCATCGAGATTTGGTTGGTCAGGCAGAGTTGATACACGTCGCCAGCAGCAATGTGCTCGATGGCTCGCTCAATCATTTTTAGGTACGCAACCGAATCGTGGCGAAGCGAGACCGAATCAACCGAACCCTGACCGTTTAGATGCCGGTAGCTGGCAACCTGGCCGCCCGAAAGCCCCAGTCTCAGCAGCGCCGCCTGATGCCAATGCCTAAATTGCTCCTGGGATTCGAATCGCCCCACAAAGTAGAGGTGCTGCAGATCGTGATCTAAAACAATGGCACGATCTACCGCAAGAAAGTGCGGCCTTCCTTCGTAGGAAAGCACTCCGGCAACACCCGGACGCCAAGCGAATGGTAAATCGAGTTGGTTTTCAATCGGTGTCAGGCTTTCGCGCACCTGACCTAAGTCTTCAAGGTCGCTTGTGCCACTTGAGGCACCCATTACCGAGTATCGCTGAGTCGGGTGATGCTCTCGATCTAACCAGAATGCGTGTTCGTCTTTAGAGTGCAACAGAGTGAAGATGTCTGGTGCGCTGACCCAAGCATCTAGTCGGGCTGAAAACAGTCGCATGGGTTCACTCCTTCGATGCATTCTGGGTGTCGATTTTGTAACCGCTTTGTTCCTATCTAGATTAGACGCACGGGCACTTTGAACCAGCGAGGAGGTCTAGGGCATGAGCGAATCCGCCAAGTTCTTTCGCTTTCAATCTGGCACGCTGGTAGAACAGTCTGAATCAACCGGGGAACCGCAATTGGCAGTTGCCGATTCATGGCTGTCAGTAGACGGCAGGTCGCGTTCACTGCAAGCCCACTTCGAAAGGTTCGCAGCCTGGACCGCCGAGTCAGCGCCCGAGCTGCTGGTTCAATTGCCAAGCTTTTTCAATGCTGTCGAAGAAGCCCTCAGGGTTCCTGGCCGCTTGTTTCCGAGAATCGAGTTGCACACCGAGGGCGACAGCGGAGCCCAGTTATTTTTGAGAATTCGTGAAGCGCCAGATCAACTTGGCTCGATCAAATTGTGGTCCTATCCCCAATCTGACCCTCGAAACAATCCTTTGATCAAGGGCCCCGACCTCTCGCTCTGCCTGCAGATGCGACGAAACGCCCAGATGCACGGAGCCGATGAAGCGGTAATAACCGACGCGCGTGGCAACATCCTTGAAGGCGCTTTAAGCGCGATTGTTTGGTGGCAAGACGATGTTCTGTGCGCCCCAGGCAATGAACTGCCTTGGCTTGATTCGATCACCAGGCGCGAGGTTTTTTCGATTGCCGAACAAATGGGAATCAAAACCAGGCTGGTTACCGCCAAACCAGCTGATTTAGTTGGCTTAGAAGTTTGGGCGCTCAGTTCTCTTCAAGGTATTCGCGTCGCATCAGAGTGGGTTGATCTAGGCGGCCCGTTGGGTAAGCCGAAACACTTCGAGTCGTTCGAGAGGCGACTTCGCCTGCTTTCGACAGCCATCTAGTTCAAATGCCCAGTGTGGCTTTCTCTAGTGCGAGAATTGGCTCATGAACGACATCCTGGACTGGCTGATCAACACCGTTCAATCGGTCGACCCGGCGCTTCGCAATCTACTCGCCGGCCTGGCTATTGCCCTCGAGACTTCGCTCTTTGTCGGCTTGGTGATTCCCGGCGATACCGTGGTTTTGGTTGCGTCCACCGGTATTCAAGATGCCGGCGACTTTTTCTTTTTGCTTGCCGCAGTTTTGGTTGGGTCACTGATTGGCGAAAGCCTGGGATTCTGGATCGGGCGATTCTTTGGCGAACGCATCCGTGCGAGCAAACTCGGCAAGCGTCTCGGTGAGGCAAACTGGGCACTCGCCGACCGATTCGTCGAACGCCGTGGTGGCTTAGCCGTAGCGATCTCGAGATTCCTGCCGATCTTGCACTCACTGGTTCCGGTTGCTTCAGGCATGACTCGGATGCGCTACCGGGAATTTATTGTTTGGACTTTTGGAGCCTGCGCGATTTGGGCTTCTGCTTACGTCGGCATCGGTTACCTGGCTCGCGGCGCCTACGAGCAAATAGCCGGCAACCTAAAGTGGGGCGGCTTTGTCTTTGTGGCCATCATCCTGGTTTTCATGGTGATCATTCACTTCGGCAAACAACGCCTCGAGATTGCCGCCGAAAAGCTAGCCGAACCCGACAGCGGCGAGACACCGAAGGGCTAAACCATGTGCGGAAGATTTGTTGTGGCCAGAACGGTTGGCGAGATTCAAACGATTTTTGAAGTCGATGAAATCATCGGTGATGTGCCGGGCATTTCATACAACGTGGCACCCACTCAACAGATCGTAATGATCGTCGATCGTTCTTTTGAAAAAGACGAAAATGGTGCACCGCTTGGCGAACTTAGCCGTGAAATTCACTCGGCTCGCTGGGGTTTGGTGCCTAGATGGTCAAAGGGGCCGGCCGAGGGCGCTCCGTTGATCAACGGTCGTATCGAGTCACTGCTCGAGAAGCCATCGTTCAAAGACTCGGTGGTACGCCGCCGCTGCGTCATCCCGGCTTCTGGCTATTACGAATGGCAGGTCGCCGCCGATGGCACCAAGCAGCCTTTTTACATAAATGCAGGCACGGATGGCATGTTCGCCTTAGCCGGCTTGTATGAATGGTGGGCAGACCCGAGCAAAGCTGCGGGTGACCCAACTCGCTGGTTGCTGTCGGCAACTACTCTGACCAAAGCTTCGTGCCCAGACTTGGCTCACATTCACGATCGAAACCCGGTGTTGCTCTCGGCCGACACCTTCGATGCCTGGCTTGACCCTCACATCGAGGGTGACCAAGACCTTCTCGATGCGATTGCTATCGATTCGGATTTGGTTGCCGGTGAGGCGGAGTTCTTTGCAGTCGGAGCCGAAGTCGGCCAGGTTCGCAACAACTCAGAATCGCTGATCAAAGCACTCTAGACACGCCCGAAACGCATAGTTCGGCTTCAAAAATTTGAAATGTCGGTGGCTTTCCATACACTCTTAACGTTCGAACAAATGTTCGAATAACTACTTGAAGGTTAGGGGTGCGGTCATGCTGCGCGTTGATGAAAGAGTTGAGGTTTCGGTCGATCGAGGCGGTGAACCGATTGGCTTTTGGTGGCGTGGTGCCGGCTATTTGGTTAAGTCAAAACCAATCCGCTGGTTTGCTCGTCGCGAATGGTGGATCGAGGCGGCAAGAGTGCAACGCGGCATTGGCGCCGGTGTGCTCGAGGTTGAAATGTGGCGCATGAGCGCATCAAGCAACAACAAAGACAAAGCTCAATACGAACTGGTGCACACGCTAGATACCTCTGGTGGCCAAAAGCACATCTGGCGACTCGTCAGGGTCTACGACTAACCGAATCATGTCTGGCTTTATTCACCTCAATGTAGCCTCGGCATTCTCGGGCCACTTTGGCGTGACCAGGCCGGAGCGAATGGTCGAGGCAGCTGCGGCACAGGGCATTCAGGCCGCTGCCATCACCGACCGAGACGGCCTCTATGGCGCGGTCAAGCACATTGGCGCTTGTCTGCAATTGGGAATCTCGCCCATCGTCGGAGTAAACCTTGCGGTTTTGGATGACTCTGGCAATCAGCTGGGTCGATGCGTCATTCTGGCTCACGGCAATAACGGCGGTTTAG
The DNA here is from genome assembly GCA_041190885.1 of Actinomycetota bacterium. GTDB lineage: Bacteria > Actinomycetota > Actinomycetes > Actinomycetales > Microbacteriaceae > Rhodoluna. The sequence continues at coordinate 3,924 of JBEEPX010000009.1, read as the reverse complement.
GTTGGGCCAAACTTTGCAAAATAGTCTCTGTTGCACACGCTCTACCTAAAGCGATCAAAAAGCAGGTTGGCATTGCTAGAAGCGCATTGGCCGATTTGCTGCGCGACGAAGGCGGCTGCACGGTGCTACTAGGCCCAGACAGCGATGTTGGGCTCGAAGTTCTGGCTGCCAACCGCAGCGGCGCCATCGAGGCCCTCGAGGCTTGGCGAGAGTGCCTAAAAACAACGGGCACCTTGGCAATCGAGATTGTTAGCCACATCACCGAGCCAGGCACCGAGCTTTCTGTTCTTCAAGCCCGTCGCATGCTGCAGCTGGCAGATGCAACCAAAACACCTGCCGTTCTAACCAACGCCGTTCGCTATTTAGAACCCGACGACGCCCTAACCGCAGACGTGCTCGATTCGGCCCGACACCTCGAGGCGTTAGGGCTATTCAAGCCGCAACCAAACGCTCAAGCTTGGCTAAAGCCAGCCAGCATGATGCAATCCCTGGCCGTCGAAATAACCGAAGACCGCGATCGAGCGCTAGAGCTATTCTCGACCACCGCAAAATTGGCCAAACTCTGCGTTCTAGATGCAGTCGGCGATTGCGATTGGGGTCGACCTAAAACTCCAGAAAAGGCCGCTCTCGGCATCGAGGGCAATCCCTTCGAGGTCCTCTGGCAGAAAGCCCATGCCGGCATAGAGCGGTTCTATCCGCGGGCCAACGATTCGCTGCTCACTCAGGTCAAACACCGACTCGGCCAAGAACTAATCACCATCAACAAACTCGGTTTCGCCACCTATTTTTTGACGGTCGCCGATGTGGCTCAGATGATTCGCGACATGGGAATCCGCAGTCAGGCTCGAGGCTCGGGGGCCGGGTCGCTGACCAACTACCTGTTGGGCATCAGCGGAGTAGACCCAATCGAGCACGACTTGCTGTTCGAACGTTTTCTCAGTGTCGAGCGATCGAGCCTTCCAGACATCGACATCGATGTCGAATCCGCAAGGCGACACGAAATCTATCGAGCCATCTTCAAACGCTACGGCTCAGATCGAGTCACGCTGCTGTCGATGCAATCCACCTATCGTGGCCGCGGAGCAATGCGCGATTCGGGTCTGGCGCTTGGCCTTGACGACGAACAGATTGACGAAATCGCAAAGAACATGTGGCGCTTTAGCGCACGCAGTTTTAGAGGCGCACTGCAGACCAAACCCGAGCTGGCCAAATTTGCCGAAGAGGTCGAACAAGACCGACGAATGAGCCTGCTCGTAGACATCACCGAAAGACTAGATCGGCTTCCGAGGCACATCTCGATGCACCCCTGTGGCGTCATCCTGGGCGATCTCTCGCTGTTGCGGCGCACTCCGGTTGAGCAAAGCGGGTTGGGCTTGCCGATGAGTCAGTTCGACAAAGACGACATGGACCCAATGGGCTTACTCAAACTAGACGTTCTCGGAGTTCGCATGCAGAGCGCTATGGCTTATGCGGTCAGAGAAATTTCTAGAGTTAGCGGCAAAGAAATTGACCTAGATGCAGTGCCGAGAGACGATGCCGCAACTTTCAGAGACATTCGCACAACCAACACCCTAGGCATCTTTCAAATCGAAAGCCCCGGGCAACGTGAACTAACCGGAAAACATCAACCGACCGAGTTCAATGACCTGACCATTCAAATTTCACTGTTTAGACCCGGCCCGATGAAGGGCAACATGATCGCGCCCTATCTAGACGGTCGGCACGGCTTTGCAAAGCCAGACTTTATTCACAAAGATCTTGAACCGATTCTGCGTGAGACCTGGGGCGTGGTCATTTTTCACGAACACGTGATTCGAATTCTGAATCAAATGACAGGCTGTGGTCTGGCCAGGGGCGATGAACTCAGACGCTCACTAGAGAAGCCCCGCATCAAACCTCAGATCGAAACATTCTTTAGAACCGAAGCGGCTAAGCGCGGTTATAGCAAGGCGGTCATCGAGAGAGTTTGGTCGGTTATCGAGGGCTTTAGCAGCTTCGGGTTCTGCAAGGCGCATGGCGCCGCCTTTGCCCTACCCACCTATCAAAGCGCCTGGCTAAAGACCCACTACCCCACCGAGTTCATCGCTGGGTTACTCACCCACGACCCAGGCATGTATCCAAGAAGGCTGTTGCTCTCTGAGGCCCGCAGACTTGGCGTAAAGGTGCTGCCGGTTGATGTGAATTTTTCTACCGATGAATATTTGGTCGAGCCAATCACGCGCAAGACTCTCGATACGAACGAACCCCAAATCGGTGTGCGAATGTCGATTCGCGACGTTCAATCAATTAGCGACGCCGAGGTAGCAAGAATCATCGAAAACCGCCCCTACAAAGACACCGCCGACTTTTATCTGAGGGCCAAGCCAACCAGACGCACACTAGAAAACCTTGCGCTCATCGGTGCGCTCGACAGCCTTGCCGCGGCCGAGGTCACACGCGGCGATGTTTTGGCGCGGGTCAGACAGCTCAACGCCATCAAAAACAGGAAGGCACTGAACGCGAATCAACCAACCCTAGATTTCTCGGTTCTTGAGTCCCTTCCCACCGGAAACCCCGAGAGCTCGACACAAGATCGCGTTCAGGCCGAATTATCGATCCTCAAAATGGACGTCAGTGAGCACGTGCTCGAACTTTATCGACCGATGCTAGACGAAATGGGTGTTCTGCGAAGCGATGAGTTGGTTGACTTGAGGAGCAAAACCGAGGTGTTAGTGGCAGGGGTGCGTGTGGCCACGCAAACTCCGCCGATGAGATCGGGCAAACGCGTTGTGTTTGTCACGCTCGATGACGGAGTTGGTTGCAGCGACAGCACCTTCTTCGACGAAGCCCAGTCTCGGTGTAGTCACATTCTGTTCAACACCAGGCTGCTGGTCATCGCGGGCAAGACCCGAAGAACCGGCGTTCGCGGCGTATCCCTGATGGCAGAGAATGCATGGGACATCAGAGAACTCTGGGAACAGTGGGTCAACAAAAAGAAAACTCCCCTGGCCGGTTGACCAAGGGAGTTTTCGAGAAGCAAATTAGTCGCGATTGAAAATTGCTAGCAAACGAAGAATCTCAACGTAGAGCCAGATGAGCGAAGCAGTTAGACCAAACGCTGCACGCCATTCGTTTTCGACCGGAAGACCCTCGCGAACACCAACAACAATTGCCTCAAAGTCGAGGTTCAAAGTAAAGGCAGCAAGCGCGACGCCCACTAGAGCAATAACCCAGCCAAAACCGGTTCCATAGGCGCCAGCTGAGTTGGTCGCAAGCGAAACCACGAAGTTGATCAGCGCGAAAGCCAAATAGCCCATCATGGCAAAGGTCATAACGCGGGTGAATCGAGCGTTTACCTTGATCCAGCCGAAGCGGTAAGCGGCAAACATAGCACCGGCGGTGGCAAGCGTAGCTAGCACTGCGTTCTGAGCGATTCCTGGATACATCGCTTCGAATACCAAGGTGAGACCACCCAAAAAGACACCCTGCGCTGCGGCATAGGCAACGTAGAGAGCTGGGCGAACCTTTTTACCGAAGGTGGCGACAAGTCCGAGCACGAGACCGACGATTGCCGCTGGAAGAATAAGCGCGGTTAGCTGCATGAACCAAGTCACACCAGCGGTGGCGAGAAGAACCAGGAACATGCCAAAAACCTTTGCGGCGGTTCCTTCGACAGTCATTTTTGCGGTCGAAGTGATTTTCGCGAACTCAGCGTCGACTGCCTCTTGAGGAATGTCGAGACGAGCCTGCTCAACGCCGGTCTGCATAGCCCGGTTGAACATGGGGTTGTGAGAGATAGACATAGTTACCTTTCTTGACCAGAACCTACGAACTAAAGACTAGGCGAGTTCGCTGTGAATTCGCTGAACGTGCGATGGAGCAATAACGTGCCCATCGGGATGAACCATGAGGCTTACGCTGGCACCCAAGCCTTCAAACTCAGCA
>JBEEPX010000008.1:0-4557 GCA_041190885.1 Actinomycetota bacterium | reverse complement strand
GGCGTTTAGGCCACCGGCCGGGTTCTGGGGCGAAACCCAATTCTGGGCACCCGAGGTGCACAAATACGGCGAGCGCTTTTATATGTTGGCCACCTTTGCCACCGCAACCGCCAGCCCAAAGATTCGAGGCACCGCGGTTCTAGTCAGCGATTCCCCTACCGGCCCCTTTGTGCCGCACAGCGACGGCCCGGTCACGCCGACCGATGTGCCCTGCCTCGATGGCACCCTGTATGTCGAAAATGGCCAGCCCTGGATTGTTTACAGCCGCGGTGCCGAAGGCATACCCGGTGGAGCACCCGGCATTGCCGACGGCGAGATGTATGCGCGCAGGCTGTCTCCGGATTTGAGCGAGGGTGTCGGCGACGCAGTTCTACTGTTCACCTCAAAGTCGGCCAAGTGGAGCAAGCCGCTAACTTTGCCGCCTGGCGTTGAACCAAAGCCCGAGCTCAACCTTGCTAAAGACCCGCACTTCACCGATGGTGCGTTTTTGGTCAAGGCCGAGTCGGGCGAGCTGCTGATGCTTTGGTCGGCATTTGGCGAGGCCGGTTATGCCATGGGCGTTGCCAAGTCGGCGAGTGGCAGCATCCTTGGGCCTTGGGTTCAAAGCGACCAACCGTTCTGGGCGCGCAATGGTGGGCACGGCATGATTCTGCGGGCCTCGACCGGCAAAGACTATATGGTCTTTCACTGGCCAAACGACACCCCGGCAGAGCGTGCGCGCTTGGTTGAGATTGCGATTTCGGGCGAGGGCTTTAGCCTTGCCGAAACCCCGACCTTTGGTCAGTAGCCCTAAGCCTTAGTAGGCGAGCGCCTGTTCGCCAGCTGACCAGGTAAGAAAGCCACCATCTAGATTGCGCACGTTTGCACCATTCGCCCGCAAAATCTGAGTGGCAATGTGGCCGCGCTGGCCAACCTGGCAATACACAACAACATCCTCGGTTTGAATTTCGTCGAGGCGGTCACGCAACTGCTCGACCGGAATGTTGAGCGTGCCAGGAATGTGCGCATAACCGTGCTCGCCACCCGATCTCACATCAACCACCTGTGCACCGGCAGCCCGAGCCGCCTCGAGCTCATGCCACTGCAGGGTTGGAGTGGTGTCGCTGAAAACGTTGTTGCCGACATAACCAGCAATGTTGATCGCATCTTTAGCCGAACCAAACTGCGGCGCATAGGCCAGCTCGAGGTCCATGAGGTCTTCGATGGTCAGGCCGCCGTGCATTGCGGTTGCAATCACATCGATGCGCTTGTCGACGCCGTCTTCACCATTGGCTTGGGCGCCAAGAATCTTGCCGGTGGCAGGGTCGAACAGCACCTTCATCGACAGGCGCTTCGAGCCGGGGTAGTAGCCCGCGTGATTGTTTGGGTGAATGTGAATGATCTGGTGGGCGATGCCCGCCTTTTTAGCAGCCTTCTCGCTCAGGCCAGTTATGCCAACTGCGGTGCCGAAGGCACCCAAAATTACCGTGCCCACCGCTGCGTGTGCTCGCACTTCGCGGCCAGCAATCACATCGGCAACCAAACGACCGTGGCGATTGGCTAGGTTGGCCAGCGGAATCAGGGTTTGTTCACCGGTTAGCACGCCGTTCTTTTCAACTGCATCGCCGGCCGCAAAAATGTTCGGGTCGCTGGTTCGCTGCTGATCGTCGACCCAAAGGCCGCCGGTCTCGCCAATCTTTAGGCCAGCTTCGCGCGCCAGCGAGTTGTCGGGGTCAACGCCGGCAGCAGTGAACACGAGGCCGGCATCGATTTTGCGACCATCGGTCAGAACCACGTGGGTGTCGGTGATCTTGGCGGCCTGAACGTTTAGTTCGATCTTTACGCCGTGCTTCAAAAGTTTGTCGTGCAGCGGCTGCACCATCTCTGGGTCAAATTGGCCAAGGATGCTGTTGCTGCGCTGAATGATTGTGACGTCGATGCCCATGTGCGCGATATTTTCGGCGAGCTCGATGCCGATAAAGCCGGCACCCAAAATTGCGACTGATTTGTTCTGCACGGTTTGAAGTGCTTGCTTGACTGCGTCGGCGTCGGTCACGTTGCGCAACCACATTGCCCTTTCGATGCCGGGCACATCAAGGCGGCGCGGGCGGGCGCCGGTCGAGATGACCAGCTTGTCGTAGCTGTCTTCGAATATTTCGCCCGAGGCGAGGTTCTTGACGGTCACGGTTTGTGCCGCGCGATTGATCGAGGTGACCATCGATTGCACGTTTGCCTTGATGCGGAATCGGTTCCACAGCGCCTCTGGGGTTTGCAGAAGGAGGTTGTCGCGCTTAGAAATGACATCGCTCACGAAATATGGCAAACCGCAGTTGGCATAACTTACGTGCTCGCTCATTTCATAAACGGTGATTTCGGCGTTCTCGTCAAGTCGACGAAGTCTTGCCGCAGCCGACATTCCTCCGGCAACTCCACCAATGATTACTACCTTCATAGCTCTTCCTTAGGCCAATGACATGAATGCTTTTTCGAGTGCAACGCGCTCTGGGTCGCCCTCTGGGTTGGTTGCGCACTGGCGCATGCCGGTCGAAATGATTGTGAACCCGGCGCGGGTTAGCGCGGTGCTCGCGGCCGAAAGCTGGTTCAGCAATTCGGTGCAGTCGCGACCCTCGTCGAGCATCTTGACTATGCCGCCAATTTGACCCTGCACTCGCACGAGTCGGTCGCGGGCCTTCTTAAGCTCTGCTGGTTCGATCTGCATTTTCGCTCCTAAATAGTTGCGCATTTTGTAATTTCTACTATACCCTAGGGGGTATACGAAAGGAAGACAAAAATGTCTAAATTTTTCAAACTGCTAATCGCGGCGACCATCGCTCTTTTTGCGGTTGGCTCACTTTCGGCTTGTTCCACAACTGAGCCAATCGACATGACGACCGTTGCTGCCGTCATCGATGTTCGCACCCCCGCAGAGACCGCAACCGGTTATCTCGAGGGCGCACTGTTGTTCGACATTCAGGGTTCAGAGTTCAACAGCCAGCTCGAAACCCTCGACAAGGCTGCCAACTACGTTGTCTATTGCCGCTCGGGCAACCGTGCAGGCGCAGCAATCGATCAGATGAAGGCAGTTGGATTCACCGGCACCCTAACCAACGGCGGTGCACTTGCCGATGCCGCTGCGCTAACCGGCCTACCTGTAGTTCAGTAATCGCCTAAGAAAAGAGAAACCCATGTGTTCACAAACCACCTGCCGCAAGTGCGGCAAAGCCAGCTGGTCGGGTTGCGGCCAGCACGTTGACCAGGTCATGCGCGGTATTCCAAAGTCTGCCCGCTGCCAGGGGCACGCCAACGACCCTAAAGAACCGGGCTTCTTTGCCCGCTTGTTCGGCAAAAAGAAATAACTAACCTGAGGGCATACCCGCAAGCGCTCCAGTAACTTGTAGGTATGACTCTCAAGGGCGAAATCAAGAAGGCCGAGCGCCTTGCCAACAAGCGACCGGGCACATTTGCGTGGGCGCTTTGGGACTGGGCCGAACAGCCTTACCCAACCATCATGCAGACCTTCATTTTTCCGGTCTATTTGGCTGGTGCGGTTGCCGCCCAGGGCTCTAACCCAGATGTCGCCATCGGTATTGCCACCACCGTCGCTGGCATAATTCTTGCCCTAATCGCACCGGTTCTTGGCCGCCGCTCAGACACCAGCGGCCGCCGCAAATTCTGGCTGATGGCCAACACCTACATCCTGGTTGCCATCATGTTTGCCAGCTTCTTTGTTGAGCCAAAGCCAGAGTACTTCTTGTTCGGTTTGGTCTTGTATGGCCTGGGCAGCGTGATTCAAGAATCAGCATTTATCAACTACTACGCCATGCTCAAGTCGGTCACCACCGAACGAAACATCGGTCGCGTTTCGGGCTACGCCTGGGGCCTTGGCTATGCCGGCGGCATCATCTTGCTTTTGGTTTCGCTGGTCGGTTTCATCATGGCCGATGTGCCTTGGTTTGGCATCGGCACCGAAGACTCCATCAACATTCGTGCGGTCTTTGTGTTCAGCGCGATCTGGACGCTGGTCTTCTCAATTCCGTTGATGCTGCGCGTGCCCGAAATCGCAAAGCGCGAGGGCGCTCCAAAAGAGAGCATCCTCAAGTCATACTCGCTGCTTTGGGGTCAACTAAAGAGCCTTCGTGCTCAGGCTCCCGAGACCTTCAAGTTCTTGATTTCATCGGCAATCTATCGCGATGGTCTCGCGGGCGTTTTCACCTTCGGTGCCGTTCTTGGTTCCCTGGCATTTGGCTTTGACCAAACCGACATCATCCTGTTTGGAATCGCGGCAAACGTTGTTGCCGGTATTGGTGCCGCCATCGGCGGACGCCTCGATGATGTGCTCGGCAGCCGCTCGGTCATCATCGGTTCGCTAATTGGTTTGATCGTTGCTGGCATGAGCGTGTTCTTCTTCTACAGCGCCGGAACCATCACCTATTGGATCGGCGGATTGGCGCTCTGCCTCTTTGTTGGCCCAGCTCAGGCAGCCAGCCGAACCTTCGTTTCGCGCTTTACCCCGCACGGCCGCGAGGGCGAGGTTTTTGGTCTCTACCAAACGACCGGTCGCGCGGTGTCGTTCTTGTC
>JBEEPX010000007.1:0-6368 GCA_041190885.1 Actinomycetota bacterium | reverse complement strand
CTTGGTTCGACGGGCACCCAGATGTGCCTCGCACCTGGCCGCTCGAGGCTGAGCAGGTGGCGGTTTTGGGTAACGGCAACGTGGCTCTCGATGTCGCCAGAATGCTCGCTAAGCACGCCGATGACCTGCTAACCACCGACATTCCAGAAAACGTTTACCAGGGGCTCAAGGCCTCGCCGGTGACCGATGTGCACGTGTTTGGTCGCCGTGGCCCAGCCCAGATTAAGTTCACCCCGATCGAGCTTCGCGAACTTGGCGAAGTCGAAGACGTAGACATCGTTTTGTATGACGAAGATTTTCCTGACGGCTGGTTCGACGAAGACGCCGAAGGCGTGACCAATCAGCACAAGGTTATGGCGCGAGTAATTGAGTCTTGGCGTGAGCGCGAGCTAACCGGCGCAAGCCGCCGCCTGCACCTGCACTTCTTCTCGAGCCCAGCCGAAATCATCGGTGATGGCAACGGCAAAGTTGCCGGCATGAAGTTTGAGCGCACCGAGCTAACCGGTAACGGCAACGTTCGCGGCACCGGTGTTTTTGTGAACTACCCGCTGCAGGCGGTCTATCGTGCGATTGGTTATTTCGGCAGCGAACTGCCAGAGGTTCCGTTCGACGACAAGTATGGCGTGATTCGCAACGAGGGTGGCCGCGTGGTTGACGAATCCGGCACTCAGGTTGCCGGACTTTATGCAACGGGCTGGATCAAGCGAGGCCCGGTTGGCCTTATCGGCCACACCAAGAGCGACGCCATGGAGACCATTGAAAATCTGGTTGCCGACGTGGACTCATTAGCCGACCCAGCTCACACCGAGCTTGACTCGATGATCAACGAGCTCAAGGCTCGCGGTGTTGAATTTACCGACTGGGCGGGCTGGCTCAAGCTCAACGAGCACGAGCTTGCGCTTGGCGCGGCCTTCGCCGGCGTTGACCGCGAACGCGTAAAGGTTGTTGCTCGCGACGAACAGGTTGCGATTTCAAACGCTTAAGGAAAAATCCCCGAGAGCTTCTCGGGGATTTTCTAATTACTTAGACTCTTCGTCTTCTTCGCCGTCTTCATCGTCATACATGTCGGCCCATTTGTCTTCGTATTCGGGCTCGGCATCGATGCCGGTTGTGTTGGTGCGGGTCGGTTCGATGTGACCGATTTCTTTTTCAAGCGCGGTTAGGTCGGTGTTTGGGCTGAAATACTTCAGCTCGCGGGCAACCTTGGTGTGCTTTGCCTTCTGACGGCCACGCCCCATGGCGAGACCCCCTAACGTTCTCGGCCGCAAAAATACTGCGGGAAAGTCATAGAAAAGTGTTGCTGCAGCAACTGAAAACCTGCGTCTATTTTAGCAGAATGCCGGCAAGCCAGAGCCCAAGCGTCACGGCTGTGCAAACAAACACCATGTTGAGTGCGATGTTGCTAAGACCCTGAGCGATTCGACCCCGTCTGAAGTAGTCGACCGTTTGCCCGGCGAACGAGCTAAAAGTGGAAAGGCCGCCGGCTAGACCAACCACGAGCACGGTTGGAAATTCGACGCTGATGCCAGCCATGGCACCCATCGCCAAACCGGCAACCAATGATGCCACCGTGTTGGCAGCCAAGATTCCCCAGGGCAAAATTCCGATCCACGTGCCAATCAAAAGGCGCAATACCGCACCCAGGCCACCGGCCAAAATCACCACAACCGCCAAAATCAGGTTCATGCCCGACCTCGCTTTTTGGCAGCTCGTCTGGCGAGCCAGTAGGCATCGAGGCCAAGCGCGATTTGCAGGGCGATGAGAGCAATTCCGGCACCGCTCAGTTGCTCGGCAACCACCAACCAGACGGCAACACCGCTGAGGGTAGTGAAGCCGCCGGCAAAACCGGTAGACCAAAAAGCCTTGCGGGCATCCGTGGAAAATCGGTCATCACCGTTGAACCAGCCCAGGGCAGCCGCCCCAAGAACGTTCACAATAAACAGCCCGACAATCTGCAGGGTCGAGGCGTTGGCTTCTAGACCAAGGTCAAGAAACTCTGCGATGGCAACGCGAAGCCCGGTGCCAAGCGCGCCCCCGGCAAAGGCGAGTGCAAGAATTCGGGCGTTCATTAGGTTTGTCTCAGATTTAGGCTTTGCCAGCTTCGGCTTCGACTGGCGCTGCGGTCTTTTTTGGCTTGCGAGCACCAAGGTTGATGGTGGTCAATAGGCCAAGGAACAAGAATCCCGCGGCTGCATAGCCGGTGGCCTTGACGCCATCGGTGAAGCCATTGTTGGCAGCCAGCTGAACCTCGTCGGCAACCTTTTGCGGTGCACCCTGCGAGACCAAGAACTCCGTGATTCCAGGCAGTGCGGCACCGGCTGAATCGACAACCGGGGTCGAAATTGCGGTCACGAATTCATCCTGCTGTGCTGCTGTTAGCGTCTGCACAAATTCGGTGCCACGGATGCGCTCCTCGGCCGAGGCCTGGGTGCTGGTGAACAAGATGGTTCCTAAGACAGCGATTCCGAGAGCCGAACCAATCTGGCGAACAGTGCTCTGTGAGCCCGATGCCTGACCGATTTTCTCGAGTGGAACTCCAGCCATGATCACGCCGGTCAGTTGAGCGGTCGCAAAGCCAACGCCGATTCCGTAAAGCAAAAGGAACGGTGCGATTGGGCCCCATCCTTGTCCGGTGTTGGCAAACACCGCGATGCCCAGAACGCCGATAAGTTCGAGAACCACGCCAGCGCGAACCAGCTGAACGCCGGTGACTTTTGAACCGAGACCACCGGCAATGCCCGACGCCAGGAATGCGCCACCGGCCAACCAAAGAATGACCAAGCCAGATGAAATGGCGTTTAGGCCTTCGACGTTCTGAAGCCAAAGTGGAATTGCAAAAAGCAAACCAAATTCACCCATCGAAATGATGCCAGCCGCAATCGAGCCATTTCTAAAGCTCGCGATGTGAAATAGGCCAAGGTCGAGAAGCACGTTCTTGCCGGCCTTTTCACGGGCACGTTCCCAGGCCACGAAAATCAAAACAAACACAATGCCAATGGCAAGTGAAACTGGAATGATTGAGATTCCGTCGGTTGGCCAGGTGAAGTCACCGATGCTGAACACGTTCTTGTCGCTGGCATTCCACCAGCCATAAACGCGGCCCTCGATTAAGCCGAACACGATGGTCATGAACATCACGAATGAAATCGCGGCACCGACAAGGTCGAGCTTTCCGGCGCGCTGCTCTTGCTTAGACTCGTTTACCCAAATGAGCAGACCGATGACCACAATTAGGCCAAGCGGTGCGTTTACGTTGAATGCCCAACGCCAGCTAAAGTCGGTGGCTAGCCAGCCGCCAAGAACTGGCCCGATGGCCACCATTCCACCGATGGTCGAGCCCCAAATTGCGAACGCAATGCCGCGCTCTTTGCCCTGAAAGTTTGCATTGACCAGAGAAAGCGTGGTTGGCAAAACCATGGCGCCACCAATGCCTTGAACGATGCGAGCCAAAATCATCGATGTTGCATCGGCACTAAGGCCGGCCCAAACCGAGGCAACTGTGAAGATGACCAGACCAATAACCAAAAGTTTGCGACGACCAATTCGGTCTGCCAAAGAACCCCAGATTAGAAGCAGCGATGCAAATACCAGAACGTAGCTCTCTTGAACCCACTGCACCTGAGATGACGTGAGCATGAGGTCGTTGATGATTGCCGGGAAAATTGTGTTGACGATGGTTCCGTCGATGATGACGAGTGAAATCGCCATCGAAATAAAGACAAGACCGATCCAACGGTTGCGGGTTTTAGGCATACGCCAAGGCTACCCGAGTTCGGTTAACAGTTGGGGGTCACGACTTCGTGTAGCGATTCAACTAACCACTAGAAGGGCGCTGCCGCCCAAGGCAAGCAGCACGCCGATGGTCTGAGTGCGCGCGAGTTTCTCTTTCAAAAAGATGCGAGCCAAGATGATTGTGCCAAGCGGGTAAAGCGCGGTCAGCACGCTGACCACGGTCAATGAGCCAATTCTTGAAGCCAGTATGAAAAACACGTTGGCGCTGGCATCGAACAGTCCGGTGACTGCCACCGAATACCAAAACTTGATCGGCACTTTGTCTGGTTCGTTGCCCCGATTTTTGTCTGGTTCGGGCTTCGTCGACGTGCGAAGTTTGCGTCGGATTGCCGCACCGAAAGTAAACAGGGTTACTGCGCCCAAGATTGCCGCAGCGGTTGCTCGCAGCAAAATGACCGGTGCCAAACCAGAATCGGCCGGCGCCTGATCGAGGCAAATCAAAACCACACCGATGCCGCCACCGGCAATTACCGCCAGCACCAAACCCTTCATAGAAGGCAGGCGCACATCTTTGCCCGGCACAAAACCGACCAGAAAAACCGCGACCAAAATTGCCCCGAGACCAGCAAAGCCAAGAGTCGAGAACCGATCGCCCTGAGCAAAGCCAACCGCGCTCGGAACAATCGCCGAGATGACTGCCGATAGGGGCGAGACAATCGAAATCGGGCCGATCGCGAGCGAGGCATACAGTGCGCTCATCGCGATTGCCGAGGTTATGCCAGCCGCCGTGCCCCAAAAGAGAGCGCCCGGGCTAAAGTCTGCGCCGACAAAAATGCTGAGCGCCAGCAGAAAGGCAAGGCCGATTGCGCCCGAGACGAACGTGACCGTAACCGGCTTGATTCGACGGCTGGCAATTGCTCCAAAAAAGTCGGCAAAGCCGTAAACCAGTGAGGTCGCGAAGCCGAGAATTATTGTGAGCACGTGGTTGCGGTCGAGTCTCTGTGGGTTCGGTTAGTTCTTTTGGGTTTTGAACTAGATCGTCGAGGCGTCGATCACAAAGCGATAGCGAACATCGCTGGCAACCACGCGGTCCCAGGCGGTGTCGACATCGGCTTCGTTGGAGGCGTCGACCAGCTCGATGGTTGAGCCAATTCCGTGCTTGGCGCAAAAGTCGAGCATCTCTTGGGTTTCTTGAATGCCGCCGGTGTTCGAACCCGAAATCGAGCGACGCTGAGGCACAATGCTGAACGCGCCAAAGCTCTGCTTCTCAGGTGGAAGGCCAACGAAGACCAGCGAACCATCAACCTTGAGCAGCGAAAGCAGCTGGTTTACATCGATGTTTGCCGAGGTTGCGTTGACAATGAAGTCGAGCTTGCCGCCAAGGTCTTCGAAGGTCTTTGGGTCGTTGATCGAGCGGTAGTCGGTTGCGCCGTAGCTAAGCGCTTCATCGCGCTTGCTGGTTGAGTGACCGAGAACATAGACCTCGGCGCCCATGGCTGCTGCCATTTTGACCGCGATGTGGCCGAGGCCACCCATGCCAAGAATTGCTACCCTTTTGCCTGGGCCGGCACCCCAGTGAGCGAGTGGGCTGTAAACCGTGATGCCTGCGCAGAGCAGGGGAGCAGATTCGGCTAGGTCGATGCCTTCGGGGATGTGCAAAACGTAGTCGGCCTTGGCAACGATTTCGCGGCTGTAGCCACCCAGGGTCGGAGTGCCGTCGTATTCGCGACCGTTGTAGGTCTGAACGTTGCCCTTGAGGCAGTAGTTTTCTTGACCGGCCTTGCAAGGCTCGCACTCGTTGCAGCTGTCGACGAAGGTTCCGATGCCCGCGCGGTCGCCCACCTTGAACTTGGTTACGTTGCTGCCAACCTCAACAATGTGGCCGGCAATCTCGTGGCCTGGAACCATCGGAAAAATGCCGTCAAACCACTCATTACGAACCTGGTGGATGTCGCTGTGGCAAACGCCAGAGAATGCAACTTCGATGCGAACGTCGTTTGGGCCAACCGGGCGGCGTTCAATGTTCTCTTTCGAGAATTTGGCTCCGGGAGTTTTTGCGATCAATGCGCGAGTAGTAGTCATGTGTTTAGACTAACGGGTGGTGGCTAGACGCGGGATTGAACCGCGGACCTAACGATTTTCAGTCGTTCGCTCTACCAACTGAGCTATCTAGCCTCAGCCGGAGCAAAACTCTGGCTGAGCGGTTTACACCGCTGGCGATCCTGACGGGACTTGAACCCGCGACCTCCGCCGTGACAGGGCGGCGCGCTAACCAACTGCGCTACAGGACCTTACTTTTGGAACTTTGAACTACCTGCTTCATAGTGACCCCAACGGGATTCGAACCCGTGCTGCCGCCGTGAAAGGGCGGTGTCCTAGGCCTCTAAACGATGGGGCCTACAAAGCGGATACTTCATAGCACCAAGAGGAAAGAATAGTCGCTACTGGGCAGTTTGCGCAAGCCGTGTTAGTTTCGAAGGTATGAACCGTCGTTTTTCGCGCGCCTTGATCGCAGTTGTTGCAACTGCGGGCTTGGCTCTGACCGCAACCGTGGTCGCGCCATCCTGGGCGGTTCCAAGTTATCCGACGGCTGCCGAGGTAGCGGCGGCAAAGAAGAACGTGACCGCCAAAAAGGC
>JBEEPX010000006.1:0-8027 GCA_041190885.1 Actinomycetota bacterium | reverse complement strand
CTTCGGGGTTGATTACCAACATTTTTAGCTGGCTGCCAAGTGCGCTTTCGGCCGCGACAATCGATGGCACAACGCGGGCATCCGTGTATTTGAAGTTCGGGGTGCTGGTGGCAGCCAAAGCTGCGGTTGGCGCGATCGAGAGGGCAACCAACAAGGATGAAAGCACAACGCGAGCCGATCTGGCCTTGGCCTCGCCCAGCGCAATCGCGAGCAGTGCGGTCAAGCAGAGCCCAGCCAAAATCAGGTGAGGCGCGGCTGCACCATTTATGTAATCGAGCGACCCGGTCGCCGAACCAACGCCGATTGCCGGAAACTGGATCGAGGTAACCACAATCGAACTGGCCAAAGAAACCAAGGCAATCAGCCAGATTGCGGCAGCGAGGATGCTGCGCTTAGTGAGCAGAGCAAGCAGGGCCAGCGCCAAAACTGGAATCACAAGCCACTGCGAGATTTGACCAACGAAAGGAAGGCTTACGCCAAAGGTTTGGCCGCCAAGGAGCAGCTGCCAGAACTGTAGCTTTTCGGTTGCCTGAGGCAAGCCTGGATCGGCGAGCGTTGCCAGAGGCTGAAGGTCGATTAGGTAGTGCAAAACCGATGGGGCCATGATTGCGGCAAGCGGAAGTGGCACCCAGATTAGGTAACCGAAGCGGCGAATGCGCACTGCGATGGCGATGGCTATCAAAACCAGCAAGATTGGAATCAGACTTGGCGAACTGGCGCCAACCCCGGCAACCAAAAGACCCGCGACCGCAACCCAAACCCAGGTTTGCAAGGCGGCGCTTGCAACCGGCGCCTTGCCAATGCCAGCGGCACGGGCCAAACCGAATAGCGCCCAAGGAAGTGCGGCCGACGTAATGATCGCCGGCAGTCGACCCTCGAGGCTCACCACCGCAATCGCTGGCCAAAGCGCAAAGGCCAAAGCGGATAGGTTGCGAACCAGAGCCGATTCGACAAGTAGAGACATCAGGCGCCAGGCACCGACGAAGGCGATTGCCTTGCCGAGCAGAAGCAGCAGGCCAATCGAGAGCGACGGCGCCCAGAAGGTAGGAGCGCTGATAGCGGTTAGCACCCAAACAAACGGGTCGCTTGGCGCGAAGAATCCGAGGCCAATCGGCTGGTAGCTAGCGCCAGCGCGCGCGAAGATGTCGAACCACGCTTCGCTAAGCGGAAGCAAGCCACCTCCGGTGACGGCCACGCCCTTGGGCCAAAAGGCAAAGTTGAGAGCGATCAACGAAATGACGAACCAAAGACCGCCGCCGGCAACGAAACTCTTGCCGGTCGAGGTCTCGGCAAACTCTCCGCGATTGAATTCCTCAAGGTTTTGGGCTATTTGCTCTTGCTCGAAGCGCGAACGCTTGCTGGCTCGAACCTGCTGCCAGTTAGCCCGCAGACCCCGCAGCGACTTGAACTTTAGGATGCTGCTCTTGGCAATGCGGCGACGACTGGTTAGGCGCTTGAAGATTGTGAAATAACCCCAAACCGAAGCCGAAATTTCTGACCACAGTTTGTCGGGGCGCTTGCTTGCGATTCGCCAAATGGCTCGGCTCAGCCCGATTGCCGGCAGAAAGAACCAGAATGCCAAGGCAACCGGCAACGGCTCGTAGGCCAGGCGCAGGTGGATTGAAGCTCGTCTGAGTGCAGCCCTTGGGCTGGTTCCAAGCCACTTGCGCGGGCGCTTGCCACCAAGTGAAAGCGCGGCGTGAGCCACCTTTGCAGTTGGCACCACGATTACGCGATGACCGGCCATTCTGGCACGAATCGAAAAGTCGAAATCTGCGGCAAACGGCGGAGCTGCTGGGTCTAGACCGCCGAGCGAATCAAATAGCTCGACCTTGATTAGGGCTCCGGCTGTGCCGACGGCAAGAACATCCTCGGTTAGGTCGTGTTGGCTTTGGTCAAGTTCGCCACTGACCAGCGAGAAAAGGTCGCCGAGCGGGGTCAGTGTGAGCCCCTGCTGCAAGATCACCCTTGGGTCGTTCCAGTCGACTTGCTTTGGTCCGGCAATCGAAACCGAAGGTGAAAGTTCTACTGCCTTGAGCAGGTTGTCGAGGGCATCGACCCGCGGCGCGCTGTCGTCGTGTAACAGCCAGAGCCAATTGGCTTGCGGGTCGGCTTGTGCACGGGCTTTTTTTAGCGAGTCAGCAAGACTGCCGGTTGCTTCGATGACTAAAACCTGGTCGGCTTTGACCGTTTGGTCATCGAGCGCCTGCAGGGTGACCGCAAGGTAATCGGCTGCGTCATGCGCAACCACAACTGCGGTAACGAAGGTTTTCATTGGTTCGGCCTAAGCCGTTGGTTAAGCGCGCTTCTTTAGCTTGCGGCGCTCGCGCTCAGACAAGCCGCCCCAGATGCCGAAACGCTCATCGTTCGCAAGTGCATAGTCAAGGCACTGAGCCTTCACGTCGCAACCAGAGCAGATGCGCTTAGCATCGCGAGTTGAGCCGCCCTTTTCAGGAAAGAACGCCTCAGGGTCGGTCTGCGCACAAAGCGCATCGGCCTGCCAAGCTAGTGGGTCGGTGTCACCGTTTGAGTACGCCCCCGCGACGCCAAGTCGAAGTGGATCGACAAACCAGTTTTCTGGTACGCGATTACGACTATCCATGTCTTTTTCCTTACCCCAGGTTCCACGGTCATTGTGAAACCTTGCGAAATACTTCCGTGGTTGTAATTACACCGTTGTAACTCACCCAATGTCAAGTTGAGATGAGCCAACCCTAACCCCTCGGTTGAGCCTTGAAATGCCGACTATCCTTGTATTTATGAGCATTTTGGTCACCGGTGGCGCAGGCTACATTGGTTCGCACGTTGTGCGATTGTTACAAGAGCGAAACCAGGATGTGGTGGTCGTAGACGACCTCGATACCGGCCTAGCAACTCGCATCGGCGATGCCCCGCTGGTGAACCTTGACCTTGCCGCCCCAGACGCGGTTGCCCGCCTGATTGAGACCATCAAAACCCACCAGGTTTCATCGGTTATTCACTTTGCCGCCAAGAAACAGGTCGGCGTTTCGGTGCAGCAACCAGAGCACTATTTTGATCAAAACATCGGCGGCATGACCCACCTTCTCGAGGCAATGCGCGAGACCGGTGTGACTCGATTCGTATTTTCATCGAGTGCTGCAACCTACGGCATGCCCGATGTCGATTCGGTCACCGAAGATGTGGTTTGCGCACCGATCAATCCTTACGGCCAAACCAAGTTGGTTGGCGAATGGATGGTGGCCAACGCCGCCAAAGCGTGGGGTTTGCGCGGAGCAAACCTGCGCTACTTCAACGTTGCCGGAGCCGGCTGGAACGACCTGGCCGACACCGCAATCATGAACCTGGTGCCAATCGTGTTTGCCGCGCTAGACGCAGGCAAAGCGCCAATCGTGTTTGGCGATGACTACCCAACCGCCGACGGCAGCTGTGTGCGCGACTATGTGCACGTGCTTGACCTATCCGAGGCACACCTGAGTGCCCTCGACTACCTCGAGCGCGAAGACCGCAAATTTGACACCTTCAACGTTGGAACCGGTCAGGGCTCAAGCGTGTTTGAAGTGCTAGCCGAGATCAAGAAGGTTTCTGGCATCGACTTTGAGATTGAGGTTCAGGGCCGTCGCGCCGGTGACCCACCAGCTCTTTGCGCGAACGTGAGCAGAATCGAAAGCGAGTTCGGTTGGACCGCCAAGAATGGCTTACACGAGATCATCCAGTCGGCCTGGCAGGCAAAGCTCGCCTAGTTTGGGCTAGATCGCAACTTGAGGCTTTGGGCTGGTCGCCATAAAGCAGGTGCCCGAGCCCGCGAGGCTGAACTTGTTGGCTTCGCCCGAAAGATAGGCCGCTTCTCCCCTGCGAAGAACCAGTCGCTCATCGAGGCTGGTGCTGATCGCAACTTCGCCAGCGGTGCACAAGAAAATGCTCTCGCCTGGCAGGTTCAGATCGGCAAGCAGGTTGGCTCCAGATAGCTCGGCGCGATAGGTAATGAATTCGTCAACTGCGGCCGGGTATTCGATTAGTCCGGTCACCAGTTCGCGGGTTTCGACCTTTGGCACGGCACCAAAGCTGAAATCAAGAACACTCTCAAGCTCGGCAACATCAATGTGTTTTGGCGTCAATCCCCCGCGCAAAACATTGTCTGAGGCGGCCATGATTTCGACACCAAGCCCCGACAAATAAGCGTGGATGTTGCCTGCCGGCAAGAACAGCGCCTCGCCGGGCTCAAGGTAAATGTGGTTCATCAACAGCGCCACGACCACGCCCGGGTCGCCCGGGTAAAGCAGGTTCAGGCGCTCGGCCAGGGCAAACTGGCCCTCAAACTCGGCCAGGTTGGTGAGCTCGGCGGTCACGCCGTCGAGGTTGCCCCGGCGAGACAAGATGTCGGCGAAAAGTTTCTTCAAGCCTTCTGGCTGATTGAAAAGAGCCAACCAACCGGCGGCGATTGAATGCATGCCGTCGCTAACACTCGGGTGCTGGGCAAGGTCTTCGAGCAGGTAGGCGATTTCTTGCTGCGGTTTGAACCCGCAAAGCGACTCGAACTCGGTGAGTGCAACGATCATCTCGGGCTTGTGCTGATCGTCTTTGTAGTTTCGTTTGTTTGCCGTTAGCTCGATGCCGGCCGCATTTTCTCGGTCAAAGCCGGCCTTAGCCTGAGCTGCATTTGGATGAGCCTGAATCGAAAGCGGGCTCTCGGCGGCGAGGATCTTTAGCAAAAATGAAAGCTGGTGGCCGATTGCATCGGGAAGCGATTCACCCGATTCGGCAACTGTGGCCGCTGAACCCGGGTGGGTGCCAAACCAGATTTCGGCCATCGGTTGACCGGTTGGCTGGGTTCCGAAGTAATCGCTAATCAGGGTGCGCGAACCCCACGCGTAGTCACGCGCGGTGTTGGTGATTTTGATTAGCACTGTTTGCCCCTAGCAATTCAACGAACTAAGCCTAACCAGCGCCAACCAAAATAGACTTGAGGAACTTGCCAAACAGGAAGCCAAGATGAACGCACTGACCCAACCGATCCGCGTGATTTACAACACGCGTGAAAAGGGTTACCGATCAAAAACCTGGCTGGCCTACCTGGCGATCTTCACGCTTCTAGCCGGCGACGCCGTGCGCTACACGGTTGGCTGGTATGGCTGGGGCGTGGTGCTGGCCACCATCGCAATCGGAAGCTTCACCCTGTTTTTCAAGGGTGACCCGCTGAGCACCTTGAGGATTGTGCCTTGGCCTTTAGCCGCGCTGCTGGCATACATGTTGGTCAGCACAATTTGGTCGGCCTACCCAGGCTTTACGCTGCTGGCAACGCTGTCTCAAGTTTTGACCACCTTGTTTGCCCTATTTTTAGTGAGCCAATTCAGTTGGCGCCACCTGCTGCGCGTTTTTGCCAACGTGGTGCGATTCATTCTGATCAGCTCTTTCATTTTTGAGTTCATCGCGGCCGCAATTGTGCGCGGGCCGATTGCTCCGATTTTCAAGAACTACGAGGGCGACAAACCGCCCGCTGCCGCGTTTTATTGGACCGGTGGGCACCTGTTCGACGGTGAGCGCATTCAGGGCATCGGCGGCAACTCGAACCTGCTCGCCTTCGCCGCAATGATTGGCCTGGTGGTGTTTTCGGTCGAGTATGCAATCATCGCAACCAATCGCCCGCTTAGTGCCGTGAGCGCTGCTCTTGCGCTGATCGCCGTGGCCATGGCTAAGTCGGCCGGAATTGGTTTCGCTCTGGTTGCGGTTGCCGCTGCCGCACTGGTTTCAATTGCTGCCGAGGGTAAAGACCGTGACACCCGCCACCGCTACTATCGGGTGGCCTGGGCGGTCGCCGGAACCATCGCCGCCCTGGTCTTGGCATTTAGGGCCCAGGTTTTTGAGTTCTTTGGCAAGAGCCCAGACATGACCGGCCGCAGCGGAATCTGGAAACTGGTTCTCGGATTAGTTGAACAAAGGCCGATTTTTGGCTGGGGCTGGATCAGCCACTGGGTTCCTGGGGTCGAACCCTTCGAGGGCCTCGTGGTAATCAAGAACGTGCCCTATTACCAGGCACACAACGCCTACCTAGATGTGACCATGCAGCTTGGTTTTATTGGCTTGGCACTGTTCATGCTGATGATTCTGCTGACCTTCATCAAGCTTTGGCGACTTGCGGTACGTCACACCAGCGCGCTGTATTTGTGGCCAATTTTGCTGTTCATGGGGCTCTTGGTTTGGAGCCTCACCGAAAGCCGCATGCTGATCGAAATCGGCTGGGTGCTGCTGGTGGTCTTTGCCGTGAAGGTGAACGAACCCGAAGAGTTCCTAGAGCCTCGCGGCCGATCGCCTAAAAGAGCTCGTTTGCTCGCTCGAGGTCCTCTGCGAAGTCGACTTCTACAGCGTAAAGATCGCTGATGTCTACGGCCTTGAACTTTAGGCCGTCGCGCTCGATACCAAATTCAATTCCGCGCTCAAAGTAATCCTGGTCGCCCACTTCATCAAGGCGGGCAATCAATGCCCCTTTGTCGGCTGCCGAAACATAGTTGATTCCAACGGCCTCACCAAGGGCCGGGGTGACCTGCTTTGAAAGCTGGTCGATAAAGCCATCAGCGTCGAGTGTGTACTTGACCTCTTCGTCGCTCACCTTCGAGGTGTTGACCACAACAAATGACTGCCCGGAATCCATCAGCGGGGTTACGCGGGTGAGCACGTTTGGGTCAAAAACAACATCGCCATTCATCCAAAGAACGCCACCGTCGCCCGACGCACGAAGGGCCTTTAGCAGACTCTTGGATGTGTTGGTCTGGTCGTAAAGCTCGTTGTAAACGAATGTTGCCTCTGGAAAGCGCTCGATGATTGCCTCGAGCTTGAAGCCGACCACAATCATGACTCGGTAGGTGTCGGCAAAGGCAAACTTTAGGTTGTCGATCTGCTGCTTCATGATCGAACGACCATCGCGCAACTCGGTGAGTGGCTTTGGCAGCGGGCGGGCTAGGCGCGTGCCCATGCCAGCGGCAAGAATGACAACCTGTTTAGACATGCGTCAAGTCTATGGAATCTGCAGCACTTGCCCGATGCGAATGTTGTTTGCGTCGGTGATTTTGTTGGCGGTCATCAGCGCGGTGAGGGTAACGCCGAACCTGGTTGCGATGCGGGTAAGGGTGTCGCCCGAAACCACGGTGTAGGTGGTTGGCTTGACGGTCGGGGTTGGGCTCGGGGTCGGGCTGACGGTTGGTCTGGGCGATGCCGTGGGAGTCGGGGTTGCGCTGACGGTCGGCTTGGGCGTGGCGGTAGCGGTCGGCTTTGGAGTGGCCGAGGCAGTTGGCGATGCCGAGACGCTTGGCTTAGGTGTTGCGCTAGCCGAAGGGCTGGCACTCGGTGAAACGCTTGGCGAGGCTGTCGGCGCTGGCGTGGCCTCAACCAGTGTCGCCGGAGCCTTAGCACCGACCGGGATCAACGAGCCAAAGTAGGCATCGACAGCAACCAGCGGAACGCGATCGCCGACTAGCAGCTGGTAGGCCGCAGCATTGGCAATCAGGCGCTTCTTGCCACGCTGAATCAGCCAGAGTTGGCGATCGGGAGTGCGAATAAATCTGCCGATTTGGTTCAGGCGATCATCGGCGGCGAGGCTCTTTTTTAGCGTGGCACAGGTGAGCGCATCGAGGCTAAGAACGGTGCCCGGGTAGTGCGCGGCATCGGCAGCACTGATGCCGCTTAGCTTGCCACCGACCGCCATGAACAGAAGGTCTTGGCACAAAATCTTGCTGGTCTCAATCGCAACCTTTTTGTTGTAACCCTTGAAGTCGGCTGGCTTGACCACACGCGGCTTG
Organism: Actinomycetota bacterium; assembly: GCA_041190885.1. Taxonomy (GTDB): domain Bacteria; phylum Actinomycetota; class Actinomycetes; order Actinomycetales; family Microbacteriaceae; genus Rhodoluna. The sequence goes on along the minus strand of JBEEPX010000006.1, from coordinate 255 downwards.
GATAGGAGCCCAAGCTGAGCGGCCTTCTCGGCGCTTGGCACAATCAGTGCTCGGTCATAGCCATCGATGAGGTAGTTCACCGAAGAGTCGCTGGCCTTCAAGTAGGTACCGGGTGCGAACGCCGGCTGCCCAGCGGCAATCATTGCCATGGCCGAAGGCGAAAGCACCTGAATCAAAGGGTCGGTCATTGCGGGGGCGAACTTGGCGCGGTCGGCGCCGGTCAGCACCGCACGCTTTTGCAGGTTGCGCACCAGA
>JBEEPX010000005.1:0-5464 GCA_041190885.1 Actinomycetota bacterium | reverse complement strand
CGCACAGAAACTGTTGCCCCGTGAAGGTTTGCGACCTCACCGAGACTGCCGGCGCCGATGATATCCATGTCATTGACCAAAAGCGCCTCAGCAAGGTTTTGCTTTGGAACGATGGCACGGCTAAACCCGGCTCGCTTCGCAGCCAACAACGACGGCAAGACTCCGGCGATGGGGCGAAGCGAGCCATCAAGAGCGAGTTCTCCCAAATGCAATGCCTCGGCAACGCTCTTGGGGTTCAATTCGCCACTGGCGGTCAATACCGCGACAGCAATAGCCAAATCGAATCCTGAGCCGTGTTTGGGAACCGAAGCAGGCGAAAGATTTACCGTGATGCGCCGCCCGGGGAGGGTGAATCCAGAGTTATTGGTAGCCGACCTGACTCGATCTTTTGCCTCGGTCAGAGAGGCGTCGGGCAGACCCACGAGCACAAAATTGGGCAGATTGCTTGATATCTCGGCTTCGATTTCTATTGGCGTGCCAGCCAGGCCTAGCAAACTGATGCCATAGCTCTTGGCGACGATCATCGAAACACCTGCTTGAGGTGCTCGACCGAGGTTTGCCCTCCGCGGAGGTAGACGGCAATGGCGTCTAAGCGAATCGAAGGGCCGACTCTGTGGGCAAAGCAATAAGCGTTAGCTGTTTTGCGCATTGACCGCACTTTTGCCGCAGTGATGGCTTCAAATGGATGCCCGAATCCTGAGCGGGACCTCGTTTTAACCTCGACAAATACCGTTTGATCACCTTCGGTGGCCACAACATCGACCTCGCCAAAGCGGCAACGCCAGTTTTTTATCAGAATTTTGTAGCCGAGCGACTCTAAATACTCGGCCGCCGCCTTCTCACCCAGCGCTCCGAGATTTTGCTTTTGTGTCATGCATCAAAGATGCGTTCGTGGGACCCAAAGAGTACGCGATGAGGCCGAGATTGTGCATAACTAGGCAGTTGCGAGCCTGTGAGGACTAGTCGCCGAACCTGCGGCAATTAGAACTATTCGCCGAGCCTGCGTCGATAAGAACTATTCGCCGACAGCGAGTTCTTTTGGAAGGTTGAAGGCCTTGCCAGTCAACTCTTCGACGTTCACATCTTTGAAGGTCAAGACTCGCACGTTTTTTACGAAACGGTCGGTGCGGTAGATGTCCCATACCCAAACATCGACCATGTTCAGCTCGAAATAGAAATCACTCGCGGTATCAACACGCACCAGGTTGACCTCATTGGCCAAATAAAAACGACGTTCGGTCTCGACCACATATCTGAAGGTCGCGACAACATCGCGGTACTCGCGATAAAGCGCTAGCTCGGCCTCGCGGTCGTAGTCTTCGATTTCGTTTTCGTCCATTGACATAAGTCTATTCGCTCAGGCCAGGCAGCTGACCATCGCCAAGAATCTTGCCAAGCCAGGTGTGACGGTGCTGAACTGTCGGCCCAAGATCGCGAACTGCCTGCATGTGGCTGGCAGCCGCATAGCCCTTGTGTCCGGCCAAGCCATAGCCAGGCAATTCACTTTCGAGCTCAATCATCAGGTTGTCGCGCTCGACCTTTGAAATCACTGAAGCGGCCGCTACCGAAACACAATCGCGGTCTGCTTTGGTGCGAACAATAACCGGGATGCCAGAGGCCTTCGCCCCCAACCAGTTGTGCGACCCATCGAGGATGATCATTGCGCCATCTGAAGCAATTGCTGAGCGAAGAACTGGATCGCTGAGCAACTCATCCAAGGCCCTTGAAGCTGCCAAAGCGAGAGCAAAAACGATGCCCTTTGAGTCGATTTCGACGGCACTTGCCATGCCAACGGCTGAGCCCGAAACCCACTGCGCAACCTGAGACACGATTTCGTTTCGGGCCTTTTCGCTGAGCAGCTTGGAGTCTCGAAGTTTGGCCGGCCAAGGCTCTGAAACGTTTGGGGATTGAGAATCAAGCAGGGCAACGCCAACAGCAACTGGCCCGGCAATCGCGCCTCGACCGACTTCGTCTACGCCAATCACAAAACGTGATCCAGCGGCGAAAAGCTCGCGCTCGAGGCTAAGGGTTGGGAACGTCTGCGAAGACATCTGGGTAGTTGTCGAGCCAACCGAAGTGGCTGAATGGCCAGGTGATTAGGAACGCGCGACCTACGATAAATTCTTTCGAGACAAAGCCCTTGCTCGGCAGATCGAGGTGGAAACGCGAGTCTGCGCTGTTATCGCGGTTGTCGCCCATCACCCAGATTGAGCCCTCGGGAACCACAACATCAAAGTCGATGGTTGAAGGCTTTACGTCTTTCGGCAGGTAAGGCTCGGTGATTGCCTTGCCGTTGATAGTCAGCTTGCCGTCGGCATCGCAACAGACGATGTGGTCGCCACCAACGCCAATCACGCGCTTCACGAGGTGCTGTGAGCTGTCGGGTGCGGTGATGCCAAAAGCCGACAGGAACCAATCGCTGACAATCACGACGGGGTTGTCTGACTGGGTTGAAACTGGGCCAAGCCAGCCACCAGGGTCTTTGAAAACAACCACGTCGCCGCGCTCGACTGCAATCAAGTCGGGCACCAACTCATTGACGATGATGCGGTCATCGATTTGCAAAGTTTCGAGCATTGAGCCCGATGGCACAAAGAACGACCGAACCAAGAATGACTTGATTAACAAAGAAAGCACCAACGCGGTACCAACTATGACAACTAGGTCGATTACGAAAGAAACGAATATGTTTCTTCGAAACTTGCCCCATTTGCTGTTGTCAGCTGGATCGCGTGGTGCTTTTCTTAGCGGGCTAATTAGTTGCCCGAAGTTCTTCATGCTTTAAGCGTAAGGAAGATTTATGCGTTGTCGCGCTTTTCAGCGATCTTTGCCTTCTTGCCGCGTAGGTCGCGCAGGAAGTAAAGCTTCGCACGGCGAACTGCACCGCGGGTTACAACTTCGATCTTCTCAAGTACTGGTGAGTGAACCGGGAAGGTACGCTCTACGCCAACCTGGAATGAAACCTTACGAACGGTGAAAGTCTCGCGAACTGACTCGCCTGAACGACGAATAACGATGCCCTTGAAAACCTGAACACGGCTGCGGTTACCTTCGATGATGTTTACGTGAACGTTCACGGTGTCACCAACGCGGAACTCTGGAATGTCTGAACGTAGTGACTTTGCATCTACTGAATCGAGAATGTGCATTTTGATCGCCTTCTGTTACTGCGCGCAGGTCAACAACGGGTAAGTTATTTTTCGATTTGTTGCTTAGAAGCCTGGCTCCCCTGCGGCAGAGCACTTGAAGGCTAACAACCTGATTAGTTTAGTCGCAAAAAGCCATGCTGGCAACGAGCTATTCTGGCAGCAGATCTGGGCGAACCCTTTTGGTGCGTTCGATTTGCTGATCTTTGCGCCACTGGGCAATCAGCGCGTGGTTGCCGCTCAGCAGCACCTCTGGCACATCGAGACCGCGCCAACTAGATGGCTTGGTGTAGCTCGGGTATTCGAGCAGGCCATCCGAGTGCGACTCTTCGATCAAGCTTTCGGCATTGCCAATAACACCCGGGATGAGGCGTGCGATGGCTTCAATCATGGCGATGGCTGCGACTTCACCGCCGTTCAAAACATAATCACCGAGGCTGATCATGCGCACCTTGGCCTTGGTCGATGCATAGTCGACTACTCGCTGGTCAATACCTTCATAGCGGCCGCAGGCGAAAACAATCTGCTTTTCATTCGCCAACTCGTATGCAGTTGCCTGCTTGAACTGTTCACCAGCCGGCGAAGTAAAGATGACAGTGCAGTCGCCATCCTCGGGAAGAATCTCATCGAATGCCAAACCCCAGGGCTCTGGCTTCATGAGCATGCCGGCCCCGCCACCGTATGGACTATCGTCGACGGTCTTGTGCTTGTCAAAGGTGTATTTACGCAGGTCATGCACCCGCATATCGAGAATCTCTTTTTCGCGGGCCTTACCCAATAGTGAGATGTCTAGAGCGTTGAAGTAATCAGGAAAAATCGTGATTGCGTCGATACGCATGATTACTCCGCGTCGGCCTTGCCTGCGGTTGCCTCAGAAGCACCTTGAGCCTCTGGGGTTTCGTCGGCTTCGCCTTCGAGTTCTTCGAATAGGCCACCAGGCGGGGCAATGACAACCTCGCCCTTTTCGACATCGACGGTTGGAACAAACTTTTTGATGAACGGCAACAGGTGCTCGCCGGTCGCACATTCGATGGCCAGGCAGTCCTGTGCAGGCAAGTGCTCAACGCGCACTACCTTGCCAAAATCGGCGCCATCACGGATGACCTTTAGGCCAATTAGCTGGTGGTCATACCAAGCGTCCGGCTCGGTTGGAAGAACCTCAACGTCGGCGTTAACCAGCAGAATCGCTTTGATCAGAGTTTCGGCCGCATTGCGATCATCGATGTCGTTTAGAAATAGCACCGGAGCAGCGTTGTACCAACGAAGCTCTTTGACGGTGACGGTTTTGCCAAACCAAGGGGAAGATTCTGGGACCTGAAGGTCAAGGACAGCACCCGGCGTAAAACGCTCTTCGGGGCTGTCGGTATAAAGCTCAAGTTTGAACGCACCCTTTAGGCCATGGGCCTTTACCAGGCGACCAACTCGGAGCGTTGTTTTGCTAGAAATCTGTATCAACCACGTCTACGCGGACTTTTTTGCCATCGGCTAGGGCGTTCACAATAGTGCGAAGCGCCTTGGCGGTGCGCCCGTTGCGCCCGATCACACGGCCCAGATCGTCTGGGTGCACGTGAACCTCAAGCAAGTCGCCTCGCGAGGTTGAGCGTGCAGTCACGGTTGCGTCGTCAGGATTGTCGACGATTCCCTTGACCAGGTGTTCGAGCGCAGCGGCAAGCACTTTTGTTAAGCCTCTTCAGAAGCTGCTGGAGCTTCTTCTACTACTGCTGCTTCTTCAACAGACTCGGCTGCCGGAGCTGCCTCTTCTGCTGCTTCGGCAACTGCGTCTTCAACTGAAGCAACCGCTTCGTCAGCTGCATCTGCAGCCTCTGCGATTACGTCTTCAGCAGCTGGAGCCTCGACCTCTGCAGCCTCAGCAGCAGGTGCCTCTTCAGCAGCCGGAGCTGCCTTTGCAGGGGCTTCGGTCTTAGGAACTAGAACAGTCTTCTTCTTGGTGTCGATGACGAATTCTTCCTTTGCAGCCTTTAGCTGAACGGTGTTCTTCGCGTTCTTGTCACCCTTTGAAGCCTGTAGGTCACCGGTGAGCTTTAGTAGCACAGCGACCTGCTCGGTTGGCTGAGCGCCAACGCCAAGCCAGTACTGAGCGCGCTCAGAGTTGATCTCGATGATTGATGGGTTCTCGGTTGGTACGTAACGACCGATCTCTTCGATGGCACGGCCATCACGCGCGGTGCGCGAGTCGGCTACGACGATGCGGTAGTGAGGTGCACGGATCTTGCCCATGCGCTTGAGGCGAATTTTTACAGCCACGATTGCTCCTGTTTTTCGTAATGGTGCGAACGTTCAACCGTGAGCGTGGGGGC
>JBEEPX010000004.1:0-3747 GCA_041190885.1 Actinomycetota bacterium | reverse complement strand
CATCCTGGTTGTCACCGGCAAGGTGCACAAGGCCGCTGTGCTCGAACAAATCGAAGACCTGTCGACCGAAAACCTGGTGCTTGAGCTTTCACCGAAAGACTCGACGGCGGCAATCGCGCTCGCCGCAGCAATCTTGATGCAGCGTGAACCAGATGTGATCATCGGTTCGTTCGCGGCCGACCACGTTATTAACGAGGATGCACAGTTTCGCGCCACAGTCGTTGAGGCCGTCGAAGTTGCTGCCACCGGCAAAATTGTGACCATTGGCATCGAGCCAACCGAGCCATCGGTAGGTTTCGGTTACATCAAGACCGGTGAGCCACTCGGTTTGGCCAAGGCGCCAAACGCGCGCCACGTGGTCAAGTTTGTTGAGAAGCCGAACATCGCCAAGGCTCGTCGCTATGTCGAGTCTGGCGAATACCTTTGGAACGCCGGCATGTTTATTGCCCCGGCTTCGGTTTTGCTAGAGCAGTTGGCAAAGTCAGAGCCAGAACTACACGCCTCTATTCTTGAATTGGCTGCCGCCTGGGACACCGATGGTCGCAAGGCCGCGTTCGAGAAGATCTGGCCAAAGCTAAAGAAGGTAGCGATCGACTACTCGGTTGCCGAACCTGCTGCTGCTGCCGGCCTTGTTGCCGTGGTGCCAGCAAACTTCACCTGGCACGATGTTGGCGACTTTGCCGCCATCGCCGAGCTTCAGTCTCAGGGCCGTCGCGGCAACCTTGCGGTGCTTGGCAATGCCAAGGTCCTGGCCGATTCATCAAGCGGCATTTTGGTGAGCGACACCGATCGCCTGATTGCCTTGATTGGCGTCGAAGACATCATCGTTGTTGATACCCCGGATGCGCTTTTGGTCACCACCAAGGAGCACGCGCAGCGAGTCAAGAGCCTGGTTGACGCACTGAAGGCGACCGGCCACTCAGACGTTTTGTAGGGCTAACCGCCTCAAAAATAAAACGCTTCTGTAACGACTGGGTTAATAATTTCCTCTAAACCCGCATCTGCCGTTTTTGGTTTGTTTTGGAGGTCTAGGCTGAAGGTGCAAACCGATTGGTGAAATCCACCGGTCGTTTTTCAGGAGGAAACAAGTGAAGATTTCACACACCGCTCTTAAGGGCCTTGCACTTGCTGCCGCAGCAAGCATCGCTCTAGCAGGTTGCGCCGCTGCACCTGCCGAGCCAACCGCAACACCAGTCGACTACAAGGCCTGCATGGTTTCAGACTCTGGAGGCTTCAACGACGCTTCATTCAACCAGGAGGCCTACGCAGGTCTTCAGGAAGCCAAGGCAAGCCTTGGCGTTCAGACCGCAGAGGTCGAGTCTCCAAACACCGCGACTCAGACCGACTACACCTCAGCCGTTGACTCAATGGTTGCCGAGGGTTGTAACTTGATCATCAACGTTGGCTTCGCTCTTGCAGCAGCTACCCGCGATGCAGCCAAGGCAAACCCAACCGTCAACTTCGCATTGATCGACTCAGCTCTTTCAAACGATGACTTCTCACCTTTGTCTCTAGACAACGTGAAGCCAATCCAGTACGACACCGCTGAAGCAGCATTCCTTGCTGGTTACCTAGCGGCAGCTACCTCGAAGACCGGCAAGGTTGCTACCTACGGTGGCATGCTGTTCCCTTCAGTAACCATCTTCATGGATGGCTTCAAGCAGGGTGTTGAGCACTACAACACCGCTAAGGGCAAGAACGTTAAGGTTCTTGGCGCAGATGGCACCGACAGCTCGAAGTGGGCTGCGACCGGTGACTTCAACGACCAGGCAAAGGGTAAGACCCTAACCGAGCAGTTCTTCTCACAGGGTGCAGACATCGTTCTACCTGTAGCTGGTCCAGTAGGTATCGGTTCAGGCCAGGCAACCCTAGGCAAGAAGGGCACCCTAGTTATCGGTGTTGACTCTGACTGGTACGGTCTAGCAACTCACGCCGAATACAAGGCAAACATCTTGACCTCAATCGAGAAGAAGATGGCTAAGGCTGTTCTAGAGATCATCAAGTCGGGCGTTGACGGTGCATTCACCGGTGGCGACGCAAACCAGTACGTTGGCACCCTTGCCAACGGTGGTGTGAAGATCTCGGCTCAGCACGACGTTGTCTACCCATCTGGCATCCAGGCAGAGCTTGACGCTCTTCAGGCTGACATCGTGGCAGGCAAGATCGTAGTTAGCTCGATCTACAAGAAGTAATCGCCTAAACGGCGGTCGGGGGTTGTGGTTCGCCACAGCCCCCGATTTACTTTTTGGCATGTTGAATTGCTCCGCTCAGGCGGGGTTAGACTGAATTTTGAGCCCACAAAATGGGTGCATAAACGAACGGGAACGGCAATGAAGCTAGAACTCCGGGGCATCACAAAGCGCTTCGGCGCGATGACCGCTAACGACAACGTGAACCTAGTTGCCGAAGGTGGGCAAATCCACTGCTTGCTCGGCGAAAATGGCGCTGGCAAGTCGACTCTCATGAACGTCTTGTATGGCCTGTACCAGGCCGACGGCGGCGAAATTCTTCTAGACGACAAGGTCGTCAAATTTTCTGGCCCGGGCGATGCAATGGCCGCGGGCATCGGCATGGTGCACCAGCACTTTATGCTCATCCCAGTTTTCACAGTTGCCGAGAACGTGATTCTCGGTCACGAGCCAACCAAGTTCGGCGGCATTCTCGACCTTGAGTCGGCGCGTGCCAAGGTGCGCGAAGTTTCGGCTCGGTTTGGTTTTGAAATCGACCCAGATGCGATCGTGGGCGATCTGCCGGTTGGTGTTCAGCAGCGCGTCGAAATCATCAAGGCCCTGATTGGCGATGCCAAGGTGCTGATCTTTGATGAACCAACGGCAGTTTTGACCCCGCAAGAAACCGACGAGCTGATGGAAATCATGAAGCAGCTTCGGGCTGCCGGAACTGCCATCGTTTTCATCACCCACAAGCTTCGCGAGGTCAAAGAGGTGGCCGACAAGATCACCGTGATTCGCCTCGGCAAAATCGTTGGCGAAGCTGACCCCGGCTCAACCGCCAACGAGCTGGCCTCGATGATGGTTGGCCGTGCGGTTGACCTAGACGTAGAAAAATCACCTGCCAAGCCCGGCGAAGCCACCTTCAAGGTAACTGGCTTGAGCGCCTGGAACCACGCCGGCACCAAGGTGCTCGACGACATCAATCTCGAAATTCACCAGGGCGAGATTTTGGTCATCGCCGGAGTGCAGGGCAACGGGCAGACCGAGCTCACCGAAGCAATCATCGGCATGCACGGCAAGACCCACGGTTCGATCGAGCTAAACGGCCAACAGCTGATCGGCAAGAACGTGAAACAGGTTCTTGACCTGGGCGTTGGCTTTGTTCCCGAAGACCGAACCGAAGACGGCCTGGTTGCCGAGTTCACCATCGCCGAAAACCTGATGCTCGACCGCAGCGACCGCAAGCCGTTTGCCAAGGGAATCAGCCTTCAGCTCGAGGTGCTCAAAAAGTTTGCCGAAGAAAAGCTTAAGCAGTTCGACATCCGCGCTCAGGGCATTACCTCGAAGGCCTCCGAGCTCTCCGGCGGAAACCAGCAGAAGGTTGTTCTCGCCCGCGAGCTATCTCGAGAGCTGAGTCTCTTCGTTGCATCCCAGCCGACCCGCGGTCTGGATGTCGGTTCGATTGAGTTTGTGCACGAGCAGATCGTGGCCACGCGCGACCGCGGCATCCCGGTTTTGATTGTTGCCACCGAACTCGACGAGGCAACCCAGCTTGGCGACCGGATTGCGGTCATGT
>JBEEPX010000003.1:0-3002 GCA_041190885.1 Actinomycetota bacterium | reverse complement strand
GCAACCCTGCCACCGAAATCGTTTCGTTATAAAACAAATTGATAACGGTTCTGCATCTTTTCAAAAAAACTTAGTGATGACTAAGTTATTTCCATTATGTTAGCGATAACCATAAATCATCGGGGTTTGTGGCACATATCCATTCAGGAGACAACATGAAGTCATTCAAGGCTCTCGCAGCTGTAGCAATTGCTGCTGCGCTTGCAATGGGATCTGTCACAGGCGCAGGCGCTGCTGGCAAGACCCTTTCGCTCGGTGCCATCGCTAAGCCAGTTAGCTTCGCAGCTGACCAGGCTGAATACGGCAACCGCGCATGGTTCTACCAGGCTGTCTACGACAGCCTTCTAGTTAAGTCAGAAGACGGCACTCTAAAGCCAGGTCTTGCTACTAAGTGGGTCTACAACTCACTACAGACTCAGCTAACCCTTACTCTTCGCACCGGCGTTAAGTTCACCGATGGCACTCCAGTTAACGCTGCAGCCGTGGTTAAGAACATCATCGCTAACCGCGACAAGAACGGCCCAACCGCTAACTACCTAGCTTCTGTGAAGCAGGTTGTAGCCGACGGCAACAACGTAATCCTTGGTCTCAAGGCTGCTGACCCAGCACTTCTTGACTACCTAGCAAACACTGCCGGCACCATTGCTGCTCCAAGCACCATTGGTAAGGCTTCTGCTGCTACAGACCCAATCGGTTCTGGTCCATACATTCTCGACAAGACCAAGACCCGTGCCGGTTCAAAGTACGTCTACAAGGCCAACCCAACCTACTGGAACAAGGCAAACCGTAAGTACGACGCACTTGTAATCAACATCTACGAAGATGCAACCGCTATGACCAACGCTCTAAAGTCGGGCGCTGTTCAGGGTGGAAACGTCACCACCACCACCGTGAACACTCTTAAGGCTGCTGGCCTAAAGATGGCTCCTGGTTACGTTGACGCAAAGGGCATCTACTTCTCAAGCCGCTCAAACTCAAAGAGCTGTGTTTCTGACGTAAACGTTCGTCGTGCGATCAACACCGCATTCGACCGCGCTGCAATGCTGAAGAGCCTTGACAACGGTTTCGGTAAGGTCACCACTCAGTACTTCTCAAACGCAAGCAAGGGTTACGACGTAGCGCTTGACAAGAAGTACGCATACAGCATCGATGCAGCCAAGGCACTTATGGCTAAGTCTTCATTCCCTAACGGCTGTACCATCAGCATGCCTACCTTCGCTCCGTACTTCGGTGAGGCTGTTTACAGCATCATCAAGTCACAGCTTGGCAAGATCGGTGTAACCGTCAAGGAAGTTGAAGAGACCGGCGGTACCTTCATCTCGAACATCCTTGGCAACAAGTACGACGCTTACCTAATGCAGTTCGAGCGTGCCGGTAACTCATGGCAGTTCTTGAACTTCATGATCACCAAGGGTGCAACCTTCAACACCGACAACTACGAAGAGGCAACCGTTACCAAGTTGATCAACGACTTCTCGAAGGCTTCGGCCGCAAAGCAGCCAGCGATCCTTAAGGCAATCAACACCGAGCTTGTAAACAACGCTTGGTTCTGCCCTTGGTATGCACTTCAGAGCAACTTCGCCTACAAGGGCATCGTTGTGAAGTCAGCTCAGGCTGGCAACATCATTCCGTTCCTTTACAACATCAAGTAAAGAACTGAACTAGAAGTAAAGGAGGGCTGGGTAGTCAAACACCCAGCCCTCCCTTCTAAAACAAACACCACAGCACCCGGCCACAGGCCACATCCGATCGGATCCCCAATTGCTAAATTTCACGCTCAGGCGCGTATTCAACGGCATCGTAATGATGGTTGCCGTTAGCTTCCTCGCCTACTTTCTTCTTTACATCGGCGCCGGCAACGTTGCCCGATTGATTCTCGGTCTTGAGGCAACTCCCGAGCAGATCAACGAGCTCAATGAGCAGCTCGGTTTGAACCGACCTTTCATCGAACAGTTTCTAACCTGGCTATCGGGTGCTGTTCGCCTTGACTTTGGTGCATCGTGGTCGATGCCCGAAACCGTCAACGAGGTTCTGTTCCCACGCCTTGGCGTAACTCTGACCATCGTGGCTCTAACCACCGTGGTTGCCGCGATCATCGCAATCGTTCTTGGCACCCTGGCCGCCATCCACGGCGGTGTGGTTGACCGCATCGTTCAGTTCTTGGGCCTAATCGGCTTTGCCGTGCCGGGCTTCTTGGTGGCCTTCTTCTTGGTCACCCTGTTCGCTATTCAGATTCCTATCTTCAACGCCGTCGGTTACACCGACTTTGCCGAGAACCCTGGCGAGTGGGCAAAATCGATCACCTTGCCGGTTGCCGCCTTGGCCCTCAGTGCACTTGCCGCGGTTGCTCAGCAGGTTCGTGGTTCGGTGACCGACGCAATCAACATGGATTACGTTCGCACCCTTCGCGCTCGCGGACTCAGCTTCAACCGCGTGGTTTACAAACACGTTCTTCGCAATGCAGGTGGACCGGCACTTTCAATCCTTGGTGTGCAGTTCGTTGGCATGCTCGGCGGTTCGGTATTGGTCGAGCAGATCTTCGCAATCCCGGGCCTTGGCCCATACGCGGTTAGCTCAACCGCGGTCAGCGACATTCCGGCGGTTATGGGTCTTGTGGTTGTGACCGCACTGGTTGTAATCGTCGTCAACCTGATCATCGATCTTCTATCGGCAGCTCTAAACCCAAAGGTGCGTCTTTCATGAGTAACACAGCAACTAAAAAAGAAGGCCTCACCCGCAGGGTTCTTAAAAACCCAAGCGGTTGGATGTCGGCTGGCTTTGTTCTAGTCATCATTTTGTTTGGTGTTTTTGCGCCGCTGCTCAGCGCGTGGGACCCAAACGAACCAGACGTATATTCGGTTCTGGGCGGCCCAAGCGCCGAGCACTACTTTGGTACCGACAGCGCCGGTCGCGACGTATTCACCCGTCTTGCCTATTCGACTCAGTTCAGCCTTGAAACCGCAGCGCTCGCCGTTGTTGTGGCACTGGCAATCGGTGTGGTC
>JBEEPX010000002.1:0-11556 GCA_041190885.1 Actinomycetota bacterium | reverse complement strand
CAGAACCTGCAATACGGCCTAGCCATCATCGGCTCCGACGTTCCTAGCGAGTTCTTGCTCATGCTTCCATACGCGCTCACCGTGGTTGCGGTCGCCGGTTTGGTCGGCAAGGTCACCGGTCCGGCAGCCGCCGGCAAGGCCTACATCAAGAGTTAGGTGCATCATGTCTGAAATCAACTGGGATGCCCTTCGGGCTGCCGCCAAGTCGGCTATGCAGCGAGCCTATGTGCCGTATTCAAAGTTCAAGGTCGGTGCCGCGGCACAGACCGAAGACGGTCGAATCGTGTCTGGCTGCAACATCGAAAACGCTTCGTATGGCCTGACCCTTTGCGCCGAATGCTCGCTGCTGAGTGACCTGTTTATGCAGGGCAGTGACGGCGCTCAGGGTGCCGCTGGAAATCGCTTGGTTGCATTCACCTGCGTCGATGGCCACGGCAACATTTTGATGCCCTGTGGTCGCTGCCGCCAGCTGTTGTTCGAGCACTCGGCACCTGGAATGGTTCTCGAAACCGTCTCTGGCATGCGAACCATTGAGCAAGTAATTCCGGATGCCTTTGGGCCTAGAGATCTCGAAGAGAGAAAATAATGGCGCAATTCGCAGCCCCCGAACTAATCATCGCCAAGCGCGAAAAGGGCGAACTCTCGACCGATCAGATCAACTGGTTGATCGCCAACTACACCTCGGGCGTGGTTGCCGATGAGCAGATGTCGGCGATGGCGATGGCGATCTTGCTAAACGGCATGAACCGTCGCGAAATCAAAGACCTGACCATGGCCATGATTGCCTCTGGCGAGCGGTTGAATTACGACGACCTTGCTTGGCCAACCGCCGACAAGCACTCAACCGGTGGCGTTGGCGACAAAATCACCCTGCCACTCGCGCCTTTGGTCGCGGTGTTTGGCGTTGCCGTGCCTCAGCTTTCGGGCCGCGGCCTTGGTCACACCGGTGGCACGCTCGACAAGCTCGAGTCAATCAAGGGCTGGCGCGCGTCGATCAGTAACGAAGAGTTTCACCGACAGCTAGCCGAGGTTGGCGCCGTGATCTGTGCTGCCGGCTCAGGCCTGGCTCCGGCCGACCGCAAGCTCTATTCGCTGCGCGATGTGACCGGCACGGTGGAGGCAATTCCGCTAATCGCCAGCTCAATCATGTCGAAAAAAATCGCCGAGGGTACCAAGTCTTTGGTTCTCGACGTCAAGGTTGGCTCTGGCGCGTTTATGAAGAACATCGACCGCGCCCGTGAGTTGGCAACCGTGATGGTTCAGCTAGGTCAAGACGCTGGCGTGAACACCTCGGCCCTGCTGACCGACATGTCGACCCCCTTGGGCCTAAAGATTGGCAATGCACTCGAGGTCGAAGAGTCGGTAGAGGTTTTGGCTGGCGGCGGGCCAGCCGACGTAGTTGAACTAACCGTTGCTCTGGCAACCGAAATGCTTCGCCTTGCCGGCAAAACCGACCTGGATGTTGCCGCGGCACTCAAAGATGGTCGCGCGATGGACAAGTGGCGCCAGATGATTTCGGCTCAAGGGGGAGACCCGGATGCGGCTCTGCCGACTGCCAAAGAGAGTCACGTGGTTACCGCTCAGGCGGATGGTTATCTGAGTGAGCTGGACGCGCTTGCGCTCGGCACTGCATCTTGGCGCTTGGGCGCAGGTCGAGCCCGCAAAGAAGACGCGGTGCAGTTTGGTGCGGGCATCACGCTTCACGCACAGCTTGGCGACAAGGTGACCGCTGGGCAACCTCTGTTAACCTTGTTCACAGATGAATCCGAGCGTTTCGATCGAGCTCTAGAGGCCATCGATGGGCACATCCAGGTGAGTAAAGAAGCTCAGCCGGCTCGCAAAATTATTCTTGACCGCATCGACGGCTAAAGCGCAACACAACCTGAAAGGCACCACCCATGGCTAACTTCGACATTCGTTCGCTGCCAAAGATTTCTCTTCACGACCACCTAGATGGTGGCTTGCGCCCGCAGACCATCATCGAACTGGCCGCCGAAATCGGCTATGAGTTGCCGGCCGACAACGCCAAAGACCTAAAGCGATGGTTCGAAAAGTCGGCCGACTCGGGCAACCTGGTCGACTACCTAAAGACCTTCGATGTCACCACCGCCGTGATGCAAACCCGTGAAGGCCTAACCCGCGTTGCTCGTGAGTTTGTGCTCGACCTGGCCAACGACGGCGTAATTTATGGCGAGATTCGTTGGGCGCCAGAGCAGCACCTGACCAAGGGTCTGACCCTCGACGAAACCGTTGAGGCCGTTCAAGATGGCCTCGAGCAGGGCATCGAAATCGTTGAGGCTCAGGGCGGTTTTATTCGCACCGGTCAGTTGGTAACGGCAATGCGTCACGCCGACCGCGCTCTCGAAATCGCCGAGCTAGCCGTGCGTCACCGCAACGATGGCGTGGTTGGTTTCGACATCGCCGGTGCCGAAAAGGGCTTCTTGCCAAACCGTCACAAGTTGGCCTTTGACTACCTGGCATCAGAGTTGTTCCCGGTCACCGTTCACGCGGGCGAGGCCGACGGCATTGAAAGCATCAAGGATGCAATCGTTTCTGGCCGCGCTCTTCGCCTTGGCCACGGTGTTCGCCTGATCGAAGACATCATGTTTAGCCGCAGCGAGGGCGAAACCGACGTTGTGGTGCTTGGCCCGGTTGCCGAATGGGTTCACGACCGTGGCATCGCGCTAGAGACCTCACCGTCATCGAACCTTCAGACTGGCGCTATCTCGATGCTCGGCGACAAAATGACCGACCACCCGATCGACGTTCTTTACGACCTTGGATTCAAGGTGACCGTGAACACCGACAACCGCTTGATGAGCGGCACCTCGCTCACTCGTGAACTTGAGCTCTTGGTTGATGCCTTCGGCTACAACCTTGGTGACCTTGAGTTGTTCCAGATCAATGCGGCCGAGGCGGCTTTCCAGGCAATCGAAGACCGCGAAGAGCTAATCGAAATGATCACCGAAGGTTTCGACCAAGCCGGTCGCTAACCAGGTTGCTATGAGGTTCGAAGCGCTGGCAGATGCCTTCTCGGCCGATTCAATTCGGGTGGGCGCAATTGCGCTTGACCGAGAGCATGCAATCGAGATGGCCGGCGATCTGCTGGTTGCCAGCGGTCGAACCACACCCGACTACACCAAGCAGATGATCGACGCTCTGGTCGAGCACGGTCCGTACATGGTTATCGCTCCGGGAATCGCGCTGGTGCACGGTCGACCATCCGAGGCAGTTTTAGAAACGGGTCTATCTTTGGTCACTTTGGCGCAGCCCGTGATGTTTGGCAATCAGGCAAACGACCCGGTGCGTTTGGTTATCGGGCTATGCGCCTTCGATCACAGCTCGCACCTCGGGCTCATGCAAGAGCTGGCCACATTTTTGATGGGTGACGGTTATGTGAATTCGCTGTTAAATGCAGTGGATTCCGAACAGATTCGGGAACTCTTCTAGGTTCGCCTGCGACAATAAAAGCATGAAGATTATTGCCGTGTGTGGGATGGGCATCGGTACGTCTGTTTTATTGAAGATGAACGCCGAGAAGGTTTTGCGTCAGCTAGAACTAGACGCCACCGTTGAGGCCACCAGTGTTGACATCGCTCGTGCATCACGCGACGCGCAAATCATTTTGACCACACCAGACTTGGTGCCTCAGCTTCAGGGTTTGCCTTCAGAAATCATCGCCATCGAGCACTTCTTTGACCTCGAAGAGATCACCGAAAAGCTCTCGAAGAGCTTGCTCTAAGACAAAAACTCGCGCATTGCCGCCTCTAGCGAGGCTAGTGCCGCCTTGGCCGCCTCGGCCGAATCACCTATCGCCTGCAAGTAGCATTTGAGCTTTGGCTCGGTGCCCGATGGGCGCACAATCACGCGTCGGCCGTCGGCCAACTCAAAACGCACGCCGTCAGTCGGAGCCAAATTGGCGCTGCCGGTGGCTAGATCGGTGAAGGCCGCATCCGTGCCATCAATCGTCTCGGGAGTTTGCTGACGAAGCTTGGCCATCAAACCCGAAATGATGCTCAGGTCGGTTACGCGAATCGAAATCTGGCCGGTCGCGTAGTGGCCATAACGAGCCCCAAGTTCGGCCAGGTGGTCGGTTAGCGTTTGACCGGTTTTGGCAAGTCGGGTGGCTAGGTCGGCGATTATCAGCGCAGCCGAAATTCCATCTTTGTCGGGCGTGTGGGCTGCATCAACGCAATAGCCAAGTGCCTCTTCATAGCCAAAAATCAGGTTCGGCACCTTTGAAATCCACTTGAACCCGGTCAGAGTTTCGCGATACTCGAGGCCGTAGTGTTTTGCCACTGCGCCAAGAGCCGAGGATGACACGATTGAGCAGGCCAGTGCTCCGGTTTTGCCCTCGGCAACCGCCCGTCGTGCCATTTCATCGCCGAGAATCAAACCAATTTCGTCACCGGTCAAGCGGCGCCATTTTTCGGTCGCCGAATCATCGCGCACACCAACGGCAAGGCGGTCGGCATCGGGGTCGTTGGCGATGATCAGGTCTGCGCCAACCTCACGTGCCTTGGCAAAGCTCAGGTCCATGGCGCCCGGCTCTTCGGGGTTCGGAAAACTGACAGTGGGAAAATTGCCATCTGGCAACAGCTGCTCTGTGACAGTGATTGGGGCGGCTAAGCCAACCGCCTTGAACAGCGGGTCGATGATGTGCCAACCAACGCCGTGCATTGCGGTGTAAACAATCTTTAGGTCGCGGCTGGCTGTGATTTCGCCGGTTAGCCCGGCGGTCTCGGCAACATAGGCCTGTCGCAGTTCGTCGCCAACGATCTCGATGTTGGCGCCCTTGCGAATCGAATCGAAGGTTTTGCTGGCGGCCACTTCGGCGATCGCCGCAGCGATGGCTTTGTCGGTAGGCGAAATAATTTGCGAGCCACCGTTTGAACCACCCAGATAAACCTTGTAGCCGTTGTCGCGTGGTGGGTTGTGGCTGGCGGTAACCATCACGGCCGCCGAGGTGTTCAGGTGTTTGCCGGCGAAAGCCAAGACCGGGGTCGGCACAACTCCGTCGAAAAGCAGCGCACGGATGCCCGCACCCGCAAAGATCGCTGCAGAGTCACGCGCGAACACCGCCGAATTGATGCGGCCATCAAAACCGACCACGATGCTCGGGGTTTCGCCCGCCGGTGTGTTTTCGAGAACAAACTTGGCAAGTCCTGCGGCTGCCTGAGCAACCAAGACTCGGTTCATGCGGTTTGGTCCGGCACCCAGTTCGCCACGTAAACCCGCGGTGCCAAAATCTAGTCTCGAGTCAAAGCGCGAGGCCAGCCCGGCGACATCCCGGTTGTCAATCAGGCGCCCAAGTTCATCTCGGGTTTCTGGGTCTGGGTCTTGATCGGCCCAGGCGCTTGCCGCGGCAATCAGGTCAGCTAGATTCTCAGACATTCGAGCGCCTAAAGCTTGGTGACAATCTCGGCCAGCAAGGCACTGATGCGCGCCTCGGCGTCGCGACCCGCCTCGAGCACTTCGGCATGGCTCAGCGGAGTCTTTTGAATGCCGGCAGCCAAGTTAGTGATCAGCGATAGACCTAAGATTTCCATGCCCGTTTGACGAG
Organism: Actinomycetota bacterium; assembly: GCA_041190885.1. GTDB lineage: Bacteria > Actinomycetota > Actinomycetes > Actinomycetales > Microbacteriaceae > Rhodoluna. The sequence goes on along the minus strand of JBEEPX010000002.1, from coordinate 5,993 downwards.
CTGCAATGGCCTCGAGCGCTGTTGACATGCCAACGATGTGACCACCGATGTGCTTTGCCATCTGAACCTCGGCCGGGGTTTCATAGTGCGGGCCGCGGAACTGGCAGTACACACCCTCATCGAGGCTCGCATCAACGGTTTGAGCGAGGTCGCGAAGACGTTTCGAATAAAGATCGGTTAGGTCGATGAAGGTTGCGCCCTCGAGCGGGCTGTCGGCGGTCAGGTTGATGTGGTCGCTGATCAGCACCGGGGTGCCCGGCTTCCAGGTCTCTTTGATGCCGCCCGCACCATTGGTCAGAATCATGGTCTTGGCACCGGTCGCTGCTGCGGTTCGCACTCCGTGAACCACTCGGCGAACTCCGTGACCTTCGTAATAGTGGGTGCGAGCACCGAGCACCAGGGCAAACTTGCCGTTTGGCAGTTTGATAGATCGGATGCTTGCCACGTGTCCCTGAACCGCCGGAGCCGAGAAGCCCGGGATCTCAACAGCGGGAATCGAAGACACGGTTTCACCGATCAAATCGGCTGCCTTTGCCCAGCCAGAGCCGAGGGTTAGAGCGATATCGTGCTTGGCGACACCAGAGAGTTCGGCAATTTTGGCAGCCGCTTCGGCTGCTACATCGAAAGGGTTCGTCGTTGAATTTTCGAGCGGGTTATTCATGTTTTGAGTCTACGACTTGGTCGAATAGGGCAGCGCCTGCTGGCAGAATAAAAGGGTGAACAACGCAGAAAAAATCCCAGGCAAAAAACCGCACCACATCGTGATCATTGGCGGTGGCCCTGGTGGCTATGAGGCGGCACTCGCCGGCGTGCAGCTTGGCGCCGAGGTAACCCTCATCGAGCGCAACGGCATCGGTGGCGCAGCCGTGCTGACCGACGTTGTTCCATCTAAGACTTTGATCGCAACCGCCGAGGCCGCCCAGCGCGTTGAAAACGCCAGCGCACTAGGCGTGAAGTTCTCGTTTGCCGGTCAGATCGTTAAGCCAAAGGTCGAAATCGACCTGGCCTCGGTGAACCGTCGTTTGCTCGACCTGGCGGAATCTCAGTCGGCAGACATGCTCGAAACTTTGATGAACGCCGGCGTGCGAGTCATCAACGGCACCGCTCGGCTCGATGGAAACCACCACGTGGTTGTCGATGCAATCGAAGACGGCAAGTCAGAGCGCATGGAGGCTAAAACCATCATCGTTGCGGTTGGCGCCCACCCTCGCGAGCTGCCAGATGCCAAGCCAGACGGAGAGCGAATCTTCACCTGGACCCAGCTTTATAACCTGACCGAACTGCCAGAACACATGATCGTGATCGGTTCTGGTGTCACCGGCGCCGAGTTCGCTTCGGCCTACAACGCGCTCGGCAGCAAGGTTTCGCTTATCTCAAGCCGCGACCAGGTTTTGCCAGGCAACGACTCAGATGCAGCGGACCTAATCGAGCGTGTGTTCCGTCGCAACGGCGTAAACATCTACAGCAAGAACCGCGCCGACAAGGTGGTCAACACCGGCGATGGCGTCGAGGTTACCCTTGCCGACGGTTCGGTCATCAAGGGCAGCCACTGCCTGATGGCCGTTGGCGCTATTCCAAACACCGCTGGCCTTGGCCTCGAAGAAGCGGGCGTGATTTTGACCGAGTCTGGCCACGTAGAGGTTAACAAGGTTGCCCGAACCTCACGCGCCAACGTGTATGCCGTCGGCGACTGCACCAACTTCTTGCCGCTTGCCTCGGTTAGCGCAATGCAGGGTCGCACCGCGGTGTTTCACACCATGGGCGACGTTGCCGCCCCGACCGAGCTTCGCAATGTTGCCTCGAACGTTTTCACGACCCCCGAGATTGCCTCGGTCGGTTGGATGGAAAAAGACATCGCTGCCGGTCTTGTCAACGGTCGAGTCGAGAAGATCGAGCTGCACACCAACCCTCGGGCCAAGATGCTCGGCATCGAAGACGGTTTCATCAAGGTGATTTGTTCAACCGGCGGAACCGTTATCGGTGGTGTGATTGCGGCACCTCGCGCATCAGACCTGATCTATTCGATCGCCGTTGCCATCGAGAACCGTCTCACGGTCGACGAATTGGCTCGCACCTTCACCGTCTACCCGTCGCTAACCGGCTCAATCAGCGATGCGGCCCGCGCGCTACACACGCCGAGCGTCTAAAGTCTTAGTCTTCGAGCTCGATCAGCACGGTTCCGGCAGGAACGGTTGAACCGACCTCGGCCGTGATCGACTTGATTTTGCCTGCCTTGTGGGCGTTCATCGGCTGCTCCATCTTCATGGCCTCAAGAACAACAACTAGGTCGCCCTCTTGAACGCTGTCGCCAACGGCAACCGCAATCTTGACCACGGTTGACTGCATCGGTGCCTTGATCGAGTTGCCGGTTGCGGCAACGGTCGAACCACCGGCGCTGTGTGCCTTGCGGCGCGGCGCGTGACCGGCGGTTGCAGCCGAGGTGCCGGTGCCGGCAGCTAGCAGGCGTTTAGGCAGTGAAACCTCAACGCGCTTTCCGCCAACCTCGACCACAACGTTGTTGCGCTCGGCTGGCTCTGCTGCTGGCTCGGCAACGCCGCTCCAGGCTGGAATGTCGTTGTGCCACTCGGTTTCGATCCAGCGGGTGTAGATGCCGAACTTGTTGGCAGCGGCATCGCCGATGAAGGCTGGGTCGTTCACGATCTTGCGGTGGAAAGGAAGAACTGTCGGAAGACCGGCAACTTCCATCTCATCCAGGGCACGACGCGAGCGAGCAAGAGCCTCTTCGCGGGTTGCGCCGGTGACGATGAGCTTTGCGACCATCGAGTCGAACGAGCCAGAGATCACGTCGCCAGACTCAACACCGGTGTCAACGCGAACGCCAGGGCCAGAAGGTGCCTTGAATAAGTGAACCGGGCCAGGTGCAGGCATAAAGTTGCGGCCGGCGTCTTCGCCGTTGATGCGGAACTCGAACGAGTGACCCTTGATCACTGGGTCGGCATAGTCAAGAACGCCGCCCTCGGCCAAACGGAACTGCTCGCGAACTAGGTCGATGCCGGTTACCTCTTCAGAAACCGGGTGCTCAACCTGAAGTCGGGTGTTGACCTCGAGGAACGAAATGGTGCCATCCTGGGCCACTAGGAACTCACAGGTGCCGGCGCCCTGATAGCCGACCTCTTTGAGGATTGCCTTTGATGACTCGTAAAGTCGACGAACCTGGTCTTCGGTTAGGAAAGGAGCCGGAGCTTCTTCGACCAACTTCTGGTGGCGTCGCTGAAGTGAGCAGTCGCGAGTAGAAACCACGACTACGTTGCCGTAGGCGTCGGCAAGACACTGGGTCTCAACGTGACGAGGCTTTTCTAGGTATTTCTCGACGAAGCATTCGCCGCGACCGAAGGCTGCGATTGCCTCGCGGGTTGCTGACTCGAAAAGCTCGGCGACTTCTTCGGCCTTGTAGGCCACCTTGATGCCACGGCCACCGCCACCGAAAGCTGCCTTGATGGCAACCGGCAGGCCGTGAACCGCAACGAAATCTAGAACCTCTTGTGCGCCCGAAACCGGGTCAAGGGTTCCCGGAGCTAGGGGAGCGCCGGCCTTTTCGGCGACGTGGCGAGCAGAAACCTTGTCGCCAAGCTGCTCGATGGCCTTCGGCGATGGGCCGATCCAAATCAAACCTGCGTCGATAACCTGACGAGCGAAATCGGCGTTCTCGGCCAAGAAGCCATAGCCAGGGTGAACCGCGTCGGCGCCCGAACGCTTGGCAACTGACAAAATCTTTTCGATGACCAGATAGGTCTCTGGGCCGGTGGTGCCGTGCAGGGCATAGGCCTCATCGGCAAGCTTCACGTGCATAGCATCGCGGTCTTGGTCTGCATAGACGGCAACCGAGAGAATTCCGGCATCCTTGGCGGCGCGTGCAATTCGCACCGCGATTTCGCCTCGGTTGGCAATCAGAACTTTGGTGATCTTCTTCTGTGACGTCATAACACCCAAGCCTATTGACAAAAACAGGCTATTTATTGGCGTGAAATCACAAAAAAATCACGAAATGGCTGTTAAAGGTTCCAAAGGTCGGTGTATTCGACGCCGAGTGAAAGCACCAGTTCGCGAAGGGTCGGCAGCGAAAGGCCGATCACGGTGTGGGCATCGCCTTCGATTGAGCGCAGGAATGCGCCGCCGAGGCCGTCGATGGTGAACGCGCCGGCAACCTTGAGCGGTTCGCCGGTGGCAACATACGCGTCGATTTCACGATCTGAAATGTTGGCAAAATTCACGATGCTCGATGACACCTTGCCGGTGGCCGGTGGAGTGACACCAGGGCGTGGGTCGCGGTTGTCGATCACCCAGTGGCCCGAATAGAGTGTGCCGCTGCGACCGCGCATTGCCAACCAGCGCTCGCGAGCGACCTCTGGCTCATGCGGTTTGCCTAGTGCCTCGCCGTCGAACTCGAGCGACGAATCGCAACCGATGATGATCGCCCCGCGGGCATGGGGGTGGTCAATAACCGCCTCGGCCTTAGCCTTTGCCAGGATGTGAACCATGTCGGCGGTGTTTGCAATTAGGCCAGCGGTCGTGGCTCGATCGGCAACCAGGTCTTCGTCAACCCCGGGCGCAATCGTGACCGGTTCGATGCCGCCAGAGCGAAGCAGGGTTAGGCGGGCCGGTGAGGTTGAGGCAAGCACGAGAGTGGTCATGAGCCCAGTTTGCCAGAGCCGGCACAGGGTAATCTTGCTAGGTGAGTAAAACTACGAACTGGGTCGGCCAGAATCTTGTCTTGAACATCGAAAAAGTCGCGCACGGTGGCATCTTTGTTGCCCGTCACGACGGTCGCGTAGTTTTCGTATCGCACGTGTTGCCAGGAGAGAAGGTCAAGGCCGTTGTCTATGAAGACCGCGGCGGCTCGTTCTGCCGTGCCGAACCAACCGAAATTCTTGAGGCTTCTGAAGACCGCGTTCCACAGGTATGGAAGCAGGCCGGCGTTGGCGGTGCCGGTGGCGCCGAGTTCGGTCACATCAAACTTGCTCGTCAGCGTGAACTAAAGGCCGACGTTCTCGAGGAGGCCCTAGACCGCATGGCTGGCATCAAGCTTCGCCCGGTTGTCGAGGCAGCGCCCGGCGACGATGAGGCAAACGGCCTCGGTTACCGCACCCGCATTCAGCTGCACGTTGATGAGGCCGGCGTGGTTGGCCCATACCGTGAGCGCAGCCACGACGTGGTCAAGGTTCGCGATTTGCCATTGGCAGTCGACGACATCCGTGAACTTGAAATGCACAACAAGAACTATCAGAGCGTCAAAAAGGTCGAGGTTGCAGCCTCGAGCACCGGTCAGGTGCAGTGGAAGATTGACGCCAAGCTAAAGGGCGACGAGCGCCTGATTGAGCGCGTTGCCGGCCGCACCTTCAGAATCTCTGGCGGCGGTTTCTGGCAGGTGCACAAAAAGGCCGCCGAGGTTTTGGCCGGCGCAGTGACCGACATGGTTGCTGCCGTTGGCATTGAACTTGAGGCCGACAACCTTGACCTGTATGGCGGCGTTGGCCTGTTCTCGGGCGCGCTCGCCGCAAAGTTTGGCAACGGACTGCGCATCACCTCGGTCGAGTCTTTCCGTCAGGCAACCGACGACGCAACCCTGAACCTTGCCGACCTCAGCAAGGCCAAGGCGGTTTGTGCACCGGTTGAGCGTTTCTTGAACGAGCGCGTTGGCAACCTAGACAAGGGCGGCAAGACCGCTAGCCCGCGCAACGCGACCATCGTGCTAGACCCGCCTCGCGCCGGTGCCGGCGCCAAGGTGGTTGGTCAGTTGCTTGCCATTCAGCCAAAGCACATCGTGTATGTCGCCTGCGACCCGATTGCACTTGCGCGCGACCTCAAGCCGCTTATCGAGGGCGGCTACGAGCTCAAGACTCTTCGCGCCTTCGACCTGTTCCCGCACACCCACCACGTCGAAGCAGTAGCAAGCCTCGTTCGCAAGTAACCATGGAACTCGAAAACAAGTCAGTCAAAGTCGCGGTGGTTGATGACCACGATGCGATTCGACT
>JBEEPX010000001.1:0-2644 GCA_041190885.1 Actinomycetota bacterium | reverse complement strand
GCAATCGACGCGCTCGCGGTTGCGGCTGCTGGCGGACATCACCTGTTGATGGTCGGCCCACCAGGAGCTGGTAAGACCATGCTTGCCGAACGTCTGCCGACCTTGCTGCCAGATCTCGATCTTGAGCAGGCACTCGAAACCACCGCAGTGCACTCGATTGTTGCCGGTCGAAATCGCAACTGGGCGGGTGTCTCTGAACTTATGGTCAGGCCGCCATTCGAAGCTCCGCATCACACTTCATCGGTTGCAGCATTGGTTGGCGGTGGCATGGGTATGCCCAGACCTGGATTGATCTCCTTTGCCAACAACGGGGTCTTGTTTCTCGACGAAGCACCCGAGTTCGCCCAGCCGATTCTCGAAGCCTTGAGACAACCGCTTGAGTCGGGTGAAGTGCTGATCAACCGATCTGCTGGTTCGGCGCGTTTTCCGGCACGATTCCAGCTTGTGCTAGCTGCCAACCCTTGCCCTTGCGGAAAGGCTCAGTCATCCAAACGCGATTGCAAGTGCACCCCGCAGCAAAAGATGCGTTACGCCGCAAAGTTGTCTGGACCGCTACTCGATCGAATCGACATTCGCCTTGTAATTCAGCCGGCAAGCGCGGCTGAGATAGCAATCGCAAAAGAAAACCAAGGTTTGGGTTTGACCAGTGAGCAGTTGCGAAACTCGGTTGCTCAGGCAAGGTGTAGATCGGCTGCAAGGTTAGCCGGCACGCCCTGGAAGCTGAATTCCCAAGTGCCTGGGCCCTACCTGCGAAGGCAAATGACCATTGACAAGGAAATGCGCGTTAATCTCGACCGAAAACTCGAATTGGGCGAGCTGAGCATGAGGGGATACGACCGCTGTCTGCGCCTCGCCTGGACGCTAGCCGATCTAGCCGGCGATGCAAAGCCGAACAAGGAGCACATTGGCCGAGCTTTGTATCTGCGCGGAAAAGACAACCCGATGGAGGTTACATGACCGACTTGAAAGTTAGCGAAAAGCAAATTCGCGAGGTAGTAAGCGACTTGGGTGTTGGAGGTGAAGACGCCAAAGAACTATTTGCAGCGATGGCTTGGTCGGTTTGGTGTGAGCCGGGCGACGGTTTCGCTGGGCTGCTCACGCAAGGCTTAGGTCCCGTCGATGCGCTGAGTTGCGAACTTGGCGAGGTTTCGCCAGTCGAGGTAAGAAGACGGTTGATCGACGCCGGCAGGGATGCAGCCTGGATCGAAAGTTTTGGAGATTTCGAATCAGGCCTGTTGCAGGCTCGTGCTCGTTGGCAAAGTCGAAAGGCACTTGCACCGGTGGTGGCAGCCGGTGATGCGCACAGGCAATTAGCCGGAAGTCTTTTGACTCCCTCAAGCCCACTTTGGCCCGAGCAGCTTGCAGACCTAAAGTTCAATCAGCCACTCGCGCTTTGGCTACGGGGTTCGGTGCGCCACCTTGAAACTTCGGGAGTATCGATTGTGGGCTCTCGAAATGCCACCAGTTACGGAGAGCGGGCAACAAACGAACTAGTGGGTGCTTTGGCAAGCGAGAGCCTTTCGGTAATTTCCGGAGGCGCATACGGAATCGACGCCATGGCCCATCGAGCTGCGCTGGCTCTAAAGACTCCGACAGTCGCCGTGCTTGCCGGAGGGCTTGACCGTCTTTATCCCGTGGGTAACTCCTCGCTCCTACAAAGGATCGAATCAGAGGGCCTGTTGGTGAGCGAGATGGAACCAGGGGTAGCCCCGAGTAAATGGCGCTTTCTTCAACGAAACCGTTTGATCGCCGCATTGGGTGTGGCGACAGTAGTCGTCGAGGCTAACTGGAGATCTGGTGCGATCAACACCGTTACGCATGCCCGCGAGTTAGATAGGCCGGTGGGAGCAGTGCCCGGCTCTATTCAGTCACCTACCTCCGCGGGCTGCAATCAGTTGATTCGCTCTATGAAGGCGGAGTTGATAACGAACGGTAAAGAGCTCATCGAGTTGGTAGGGCTCAGTTTTGACGAGGTGGATCAAATCAAGCGGGCCGGACTGGGGCAACTAGAAGTTCGAGCGCTCGACGCTATTGGCTTTGATAACCCAAGTGAACGCGAGATCGTTGCGGATTCGGGTCTGAGCGTGCACGAGTTGACCATGGCGCTTGGCAATCTTGACCTAGAGGGTTTGATTGAGAGAGCCAACGGTGGCTGGAGGCGCAGACGAAGTACAGTTTGAAATATGACGACTAAATTCGAGAACGCGCTCGCCGAATACGGCGTTCATCTCGAATCTGGGCGCGGATATTCGGCAAACACAGTCAAGGGCTACCTGTCGGATTTAGAGAATTTGCAAACCTTTTTAGCCTCCAAGCAGCTGACCGACCTTGCCGACCTGAACCTCGAGTTGATTCGCGATTGGCTTTGGGTGGCAAACCAAAAGGGGTTGGCCAAGAGCTCGTTGGCTCGTAAAAGTGCTGCCGTGAGGTCTTTTACTGCCTGGCTTTTCAAGCAGGGCATGATCGAAGCCGATTTCGGTTTGCGACTCAAATCGCCAAAGTCGACTCGAACGCTTCCAAAGGTTGTCACCCGTGAAAGTTTGGCTCAAATTTTCGAGTATCTGACTCGACTGGCCACCGATGACAACCCAAACGGCATCCGTGATTTGGCGGTCGTAGAACTGCTTTACGCAAGCGGCGCGCG